>DLOX01000080.1:0-9459 GCA_002478575.1 Sphingomonadales bacterium UBA7473
CCAAACTTGATTTGGAATCCAGCAAAATTAGACGCGGCAGCGTCGTCTTCACTGTTGAACGAATGGGCGCTCTCGCGCCCGTTGTTTTCTGGATTCCAAATCAAGTTTGGAATGACGGTCTAAGACCTACCGCGCCAACAAAAACACCGCATGTTCCGCAAGCAGGTTCGCACCTGCTGACGTCGTCTGCTTACCGCCAGACAGGAACCATTGCCCCTCCACCTTGATCCCACGCTCATTGAGGAGCGTGCGGAAGTCATCGACCGTAACATGGTGGATGTTGGGCGTATCATACCAACGATCCGGCAGCTGCTTCGTCACTGGCATCCGCCCGCCAAAGGCCAGCGCCAGCCTGATCCGCCACTGCGCGAAATTGGGGAAAGAGACAAAGGCGCGTTTGCCGATGCGGAGCAGCTCATCCAGCACAAGGTCTGGCCGCTTGGTCGTCTGTAAGGTCTGGCTGAGGATCGCATAGTCGAACGCTGCATCGGGATAGGTCGCCAGATCCGCATCCGCATCTCCCTGAATCACCGACAACCCCCGTGCCATTGCGGCAGAGACATTGCTCGCATCCAGCTCCATCCCCCGCGCATCACAACCCTTACCGTCGCGGAGAGCGGCCATCAGATCGCCATTGCCGCAGCCAATATCCAGTAGGCGCGAGCCCGCATCCACATTGGCGGCAATGATCGCAAGGTCTGAGCGAAGAATGGTCATTCTGATTGCAACCCCTGCCCTTCGCGTCTTCGCGCCTTCGCGTGAACCAATTTTCGAACTACGTGCCACACGCCACCATCTTCGGGCTCACGCGAAGGCGCGAAGACGCGAAGGGGAACTGAGCCTTTCACTGCCCGCCTGCCCTCACAAAGCCTTCGATAATCCCCTCAAGCCCAGGCGTGTCGAGCAGGAAGGCATCATGCCCAAAGGGGCTGGCCAGTTCGACAAAGCTCACCGCTGCTCCTGCCGCGTTGAGTGCGTGCACAACGGCCTTTGACTCGGCCGTTGGGTAGAGCCAGTCCGTGTCAAAACTGACCAGACAGAAACGCGTATTTGTGCCTTTGAACGCATGAGCAAGCACGCCGCCATGATCCTCGGCCAAATCCCAATAGTCCATGGCGCGCGTGATATAGAGATAGGAGTTGGCATCAAACCGATCGGTGAAGCTGAATCCCTGATGCCGCAAATAGCTTTCGATCTGGAAATCAGCATCAAAGCCAAAGGTCTTGGCTTCGCGGTTCTGCAACTGCCGTCCGAATTTCTCGGTCAGCCCTTGTTCGGACATATAGGTGATATGGGCTGCCATTCGCGCCACGGCGAGGCCCGCGTCTGGGGTCTTGCCATCGGCATAATAATCTCCGCCACGCCAATCGGGGTCCGCCATAATCGCTTGGCGGCCGACTTCGTGGAAAGCGATATTCTGTGCCGAATGCCGTGCTGTTGATGCGACAATCAAGGCCGACGCCACGCGATCCGGATAGGTCGCGGCCCAGCTGAGCGTCAGCATGCCGCCCATCGATCCACCGATCACAGCATAGAGCGACCCGATCCCCAAATGATCAAGCAGTAAGGCCTGCGCCCGCACCATGTCTCGGATCGTGATCACGGGGAAACGCATACCCCAAGGCTTGCCATCGGGCGCGTTCGTCTCCGGCCCCGATGATCCCATGCAGCCGCCAATGACATTGGGGCAAATGACGCAGAAACGATCCGTATCGATGATCTTGCCGGGTCCAACCATGCTCGCCCACCATCCCGGCTTTCCCGTGATCGGATGAGCAGAGGCCACATGCTGATCCATCGTCAAAGCATGGCAAATCAGGATCGCGTTGGACGCATCGGCGTTAAGCGCCCCATAAGTCTCATAGGCAATCTCAACCGGCGCAAGCTCTCCGCCACCGTCGAGCGCCAATGGCCCGGGCAGAATGATATGCCTGTTGAGGCCAAAGCGCGTATCGTCATTCATTGCGTGCCAGCGGCTAAGGCGCATGGGGCCGCCTTGTCAATGTGACGTAGGGCTTATAGAGCCTCTCGCCTATGAACGCCCCCATTCCAAAGCCGTGGATCATGGACATCCACCCCTATGTCCCCGGCAAATCGACAACCGATGATGGCCGCAAAGTTGCAAAGCTTTCGTCAAACGAAAATCCATTGGGCACAAGCGAAGTCGCTCGCGCCGCTTTCTTGGCGCATGCCGGAAATCTGGAGCGTTATCCCGATGCAGGTGCCGTTGATCTGCGCGATGCTTTGGCGACCAAACATGGATTGGATGCGGACCGCATCATTTACGGAAACGGATCGGATGAGGTTTTGCATTTGGCCGCAGGGGCCTTTGCCGGGCCAGGTGATGAGATCATCTATGTGAACTATGGCTTCACCGTTTACCCCATCGCCACCCGCCGGGTTGGCGCAACGCCTGTCGTGGCACCCGACAAAGATTATGCGACTGACGTTGATGCGATCATCGCAAGCCTGACGGAGCGTACTCGGATCGTCTTTCTCGCTAATCCCAACAACCCGACCGGCACCTTCACGCCTGCGGCGGAGATTGCACGTCTGCATGCGGCGTTGCCTTCAACCGTGCTCCTCGTTCTCGATCATGCCTATGCCGAATATATTGGAGCGGAGGATGATGATGGCGGGATGGAGCTCGCCAAGACCACATCAAACGTGCTGGTCACGCGCACCTTTTCCAAAATCTATGGTCTTGCGGCCGAACGCATCGGTTGGGGCTATGGCGCGGCGCCGTTGATCGAAGCAATGCACCGCATCCGCTTGCCTTTCTCCATCACCATTGCGGGCCAGAAAGCTGCGATTGCCGCGATTGACGATCAAGCCTTTGTGGATGCCAGCCGCGATCATAATGCCAAATGGCGGACTTGGTTTGCTGATGAAATTGCCAAGCTCGGCAATGCGGGCCTTCGTGCTGTGCCAAGCAAAGCCAATTTCCTGCTTGTGCTGTTTGAAGGCAAGCTGACCGCAGAGGCTGCCTATAAGGGCCTGATGGATCATGGCTATATCGTGCGCTGGTTGCCGGGTCAGGGTTTGCCTCATGGTCTGCGCATCACGATTGGCACTGAAGATGAGATCCAGGGCGTGGCGAAGGCGCTGCGCCAGTTGGTTGAAGAAGCGGCCTGATGCTGCCCTTTGCACGCGTCTCCATCATCGGGCTTGGGCTGCTCGGCTCTTCCATTGCGAAGGCCGTGCGCGCCGCGATGCCAACGGTGCGTTTGACGGGGCATGATGCCAATCCAGAGCATGCCGAGACGGCCCGCACCCTAAAGCTGTGCGATGATGTGACGGATACGGCGGGTGCCGCTGTCATTGATGCTGATCTTGTGATCCTCTGCGTACCCGTCGGTGCCATGGGGGCAGTGGCGGCTCAGATTGCCGATGATTTGCCCGCCGAAGCGATTGTCAGCGATGTCGGGTCATCCAAGGCGAGCGTTTTGGCAGCGCTGACATCCGCTTTGCCCCATCACGTCGTCATTCCCGCCCACCCCGTGGCTGGTACCGAACGAAGCGGGCCTGAGGCAGGCTTTTCGACCTTGTTCCAAGGGCGCTGGTGCATATTGACCCCTCCAGAGGGTGTTGATCCGAATAAGATCAACCAACTGATCGCCTTTTGGGAGCGGTTGGGGGCGACGGTTGAAGTCATGGACGCAGCACATCATGATCTGGTGCTCGCGATCACCAGCCATTTGCCGCACCTCATTGCCTATACGATTGTCGGCACCGCGTCTGACCTCGAATCTGTGACGCGATCCGAAGTGATCAAATATTCGGCTGGGGGCTTCCGCGATTTCACGCGCATTGCCGCATCAGACCCCACGATGTGGCGCGATGTGTTTTTGAACAACAAAGAAGCAGTGCTCGAAATGCTGCAGCGTTTTTCGGAGGATCTAACCGCCTTGCAACGCGCGATCCGCTGGGGCGATGGCGATGCGCTGTTTGATCTGTTCAGCAAAACCCGCGCGATCCGGCGGAGCATCATCGAAGAAGGCCAAGACGATGCACGGCCAGACTTTGGGCGGGAACATTAGGGACAGGTCGCCTCTCTCCGAATCTTGTCATTCCGGACTTGACCCGGAATCTATGCCTCACCGGCTGAGACAAGCTTGATTCATCCAGCTTATGACAAAGATTGAGGCATGGATTCCGGGTAAAGCCCGGAATGACGTCGGCAAGGCGTCGACCACGCACAAAAAAGGGCCCAACCGTTTCCGGTTGGACCCTCTTTTGATCACCTAGAGCGCTAGATCAGCTCATCGGTACGATGTTCACCGCAGCATATTTGCCGCGACCATCGACTTCGATGTCAAACTCAATCTTATCGCCTTCGTTCAAGTCACGCATCCCTGCACGCTCAACGGCAGAGATGTGCACAAACACATCGGGCTGGCCATCATCACGCGACACAAAGCCAAAGCCCTTCATCGCGTTGAAGAACTTAACAGTGCCCGTGGCCTTTTCACCCGTCAGCTCTCGCTGAGGACGACCGCCGCCAGCGCGTGGGCCGCCGAAGCCGCCACGATCGCCGCCGAAACCACCGCGATCTGGACGGTCACCACGGTCTGGGCGCTCAGCGCGTTCTTGCACAGGCAGTGGATCGCCATCGAGTTGAAGATCGGTTGCCGACACTTTGCCGCCACGGTCAACCAGCGTGTAAGACAAAGGCTGACCATCAGCGAGGCCAGCAAGGCCCGCTTGTTCAACTGCCGAAATATGAACGAAAATATCGGGCGAACCATCTTCAGGCGCAATGAAGCCAAAGCCCTTGCCTGAATTGAAGAATTTTACTTGGCCCTTGCCTTCGCCAACAACTTGGGCTGGCATTTGGGGACGTCCGCCACCGGCACCGCCGCGGAAACCGCCGCCGCCGCCACCGAAACGATCTCCGCCACCGCCGCCGAAGCGATCACCGCCGGCAAAGCCGCCACCCGGTCTGCCACGTCCGCCGCCGCCACCTGGGCCGCCGCCAAATCCACCGCCAGCAAAAGGATCGCGACCACCAGAGCTATCGTCGCCGAATCCATCAAACCGATCACGCCCGCGGCCTCCGCGGTCACCGCGCCGTCCTTTATCGAAACCCATGCCCCTTACGTCTTTCCAATCTTCGTCCGAAATTCTCGATCAAACTTCAACGCCGGACGAAGGGCCTTAAAAGCTTCTGACGCGCAAGAATCGCCATCAAGGGTCAGGCCATAGCGCGAATCAAGGCGTTCTGCGAGCCTTTTTGCGATGGCTTGCCTTGCAGGAGGCCATGAAGCGGTGCAAAGGCAGCGGCATGAGTATATTTCTGCATGAAGAAGACCTGCCCCTTGACGTTCTGGCAGCAGGTCCAGTGGCTGTAGACACGGAAACCATGGGGCTTCATCCGGGGCGTGATCGGCTCTGTTTGGTCCAGATTTCCGATGGTCAAGGCGATGAACATTTGGTGCGGTTTGGCCCCGGGAGCGATTTTGCGGCGCCTAACCTGAAAGCCGTTCTCGCTGATCCCAACCGCGTGAAGCTTTATCACTTCGCCCGATTCGATTTGGCGTCGATTGAGGCTTATCTCGGTGTGGTTGCCGCGCCCGTCTTTTGCACGAAAATCGCATCGCGCTTGGTGCGGACCTATACGGACCGTCATGGCTTGAAGGATCTGGTGCGTGAATTGCTGGGCGTTGAAGTCTCTAAGCAGCAACAATCTTCTGATTGGGGTGGGCCTGTGTTGAGCGAAGCCCAAAAGGATTATGCCGCAAGCGATGTGCGTTATTTGCACAAGATGAAGGTTGAGCTGGAACTGCGCTTGGCCCGCGAAGGGCGGACGGAAATTGCCCAAGCTTGCTTTGATTTCTTGCCGCACCGCGCCAAGCTCGATCTGATCGGATGGCCAGAGGTTGATATTTTTGCCCATGCCTGATGCGCCTGCCTCTTCCCCCTATGTCTTGACCGCGCGCCAACGCTGGGCCCAGCCGGGTGGTCGGCATGACTGGACGATCTGGATCCTCCGCCGCGTGTTGCCTGCAACCATTGGTGCGTTGAGCGTCGCTTTGATCGCAGCCCCTTTGATCAGAGGCAGCGAAGTGAGTTTTGTGCTTGCCAAGGATACCGTGGCGATGGCTACGGAACGCATGCGCGTGACAGCGGCGCTCTATCGCGGCGAAGACAGCAAGGGCCAGCCCTTTGCTTTGCGTGCGGGCTCTGCCGTCCAAACCAGTTCGCGCGATCCCGTTGTTCGCCTCAAGAATCTGCAAGGTGAAATCAGATTGGCGGATGGCCCTGCCATGATTTCCGCGAACAATGGCCGCTATGACATGAGCAAAGAGATTGTGAATGTCGATGGGCCAGTGAACTTCACGACTTCTGACGGCTATAAGCTTTCAACCCGCGATGTTGCGATCAGCTTGAAGAGCCGAAAGCTGGCAAGCGGCGGAGCGGTTTCAGGGCGGATGCCCATTGGTAGTTTTTCGGCTGGCCGGATCGTTGCAGATTTGCCAAGTCGCACAGTCATTCTCGATGGCGGCGCGAAGCTGCGCATTGATCAAGGAGCTTTGTAATGAGCAACAAGCCTATCATCCTCGCCCTTGCGACCCTTCCCTTGCTGCTAAGCGTTCCCGCATCGGGCCAAGCCTTCAAAGGCCATAACAGCAAAGCGCCTGTCGATTTTGATGCAGGGCGGATCGAAGTTCAGGATCGGGCTGATCGGGTGATCCTCTCGGGAGGCGTTAAAGTCCGCCAAGCAGGCCTGAACCTGAATGCGGCCCGGCTAACCGTCGCTTATGATCGTGTTGGCGGCAACACCGATATCGAACGGATTGATGCAAGCGGCGGCGTCACCGTGACAAACGCCTCTGAAACAGCAACCGGAGAGTTCGCGGTCTATGACCTTCCCCGACGGCTGATCACAATGGTCGGCGGCGTCACTTTGACCCAAGGGGCAAACCGCGTCAGTGGCGGTCGATTGGTGATCGATCTGGATACAGGCCGCGCTGTGATCGACGGCAGTTCGGTTGGCACACCGGGCGTTGAAGGCGGCGGATCAGGCCGGGTCACGGGCCGCTTTACGGTAACGGATCGCGCCCAATAAGCGCCAAGGAACCCGCTTCCTTTGCGTGGCTATGCAATTTTCTTGCCAAACGCCAATATTTCATCCTTTATTTACCAAAAGGCCTGCAAGCAGGGCTGGAGAATAAACCATGACTGACGCTGCCACTCTTGACGCCCCAAAGGCCGATTTGCCCGCCTCAACGGACGGGCTGCACGTCATTTCCATCGCCAAATCCTATGACAAGCGGACGATCTTGTCTGACGTGTCTTTGTCGGTTGGCCATGGTGAAGTTGTTGGTTTGCTTGGCCCCAATGGCGCGGGCAAGACGACATGCTTCTATTCGGTCATGGGCCTTGTGAAGCCTGACGCGGGCCGCATCTTGCTTGATGGCGATGATATTACGAGCCTTCCCATGTATCGGCGTGCGATCCTTGGCTTGGGCTATTTGCCTCAGGAAACGTCCATCTTTCGTGGCCTAAGCGTCGAACAGAATATTGCAGCCGCACTTGAACTGTCCCAGCCCGACAAGACGAAACGAGCAGAGAAGCTCCAGTCGCTCCTCGATGAATTCGGCCTTGATCGCCTGCGCAAGTCCGCTGCGATGGCGCTTTCCGGCGGGGAACGTCGGCGCTGCGAAATCGCGCGTGCCTTGGCCGCTGATCCAACGATCATCCTCTTGGACGAACCTTTTGCGGGCATTGATCCGCTTTCCATTTCTGACATTCGCGATTTGATCAAGGATTTGAAATCACGCGGGATTGGCGTGCTGATCACCGATCACAACGTCCGCGAAACACTCGATATCGTTGATCGCGCTTGCATCATTTATGATGGCCGCGTGTTGTTTGCTGGAAGCCCACAAGAACTGGTTGCGGATGAAAATGTCCGTCGTCTGTATCTTGGCGAAGGGTTCACGCTCTAACGTCTATGGCGCTCGGGCCCCGTCTTGACCTGAGGCAAAGCCAATCGCTGGTCATGACGCCACAATTGCAGCAGGCGATCCGCTTGCTGGCATTGTCCAATCTGGAGCTTGAAGCGGAAATCGCAGCCGAAGTTGATAAAAACCCCCTGCTCGAAATTGATTACGAGGGCAGCGTCGTCAAAGGGCCAGAGCCCGTTGAGGTTGAAACCCCTGCCGCTGATACCCCCTTCGAAGCCCCCGGTGGCGGCGATGGCGGTGCGCTCGATACCGATATAGTCGCCGATCGATTTGATCATGATTGCGTGTCAGACATGGTTGGTGGTTCGGGAAGCTTTGGCGAAGAGGGCCCAGACTTTGATAGCTTTCAAAGTGCAGAGATCAGCCTTGTTGATCATCTGATGCAACAGGCGGGATCAGCTTTTTCGGGTGCAGAGCTTGCCATTGCCTATGATCTGATCGGCCATCTGGATGAGGCCGGTTATCTGACCATCAATCTGCTCGATGTCGCGCGACGCTTTGGCGCTAGCAGAGCGCAGGTTGAAGGCGTGTTGGGTGTGATCCAGACTTTCGATCCTGCAGGCGTCGGTGCCCGCAGCTTGGGCGAATGTATCGCGCTGCAAGCCAAAGAGGCAGATCGCTACGATCCGGCGATGAAAGTCTTCCTCGATAATCTCGATCTGCTGGCCGAGGGGCGTATGGCGCAAATCAAGCGGATTTGCGGGATTGATGATGAAGATCTGGCGGACATGATCCGTGAGCTCCGCACCTATGATCCGAAACCCGGCCTGCGCTTTGCCCATTCCGCGGTTGAAAGCATCACGCCCGATCTGTTTGTGCGGCAAACGCCAGCCGGTTGGTTGGTCGAAGTCAACAACGCTACCTTGCCGCGCGTGCTCGTCAATAAAAGCTATTATGCAGAACTGGTCTCTTGCGGCGACAAAGCCTCCAAAGCTTGGGCGGGCGACTGTCTTGCCAATGCCAATTGGTTGACCAAAGCGCTCGATCAGCGGCAGCGCACAATCATCAAAGTCGCATCGGAAATTGTAAAGCATCAAGACGCCTTCTTCAGGCGGGGGGTGGAGCATCTCCGCCCCCTCACCTTGCGGACCATTGCCGAAACGATTGAGATGCACGAATCAACCGTCAGCCGCGTCACGTCCAACAAATATCTGATGTGCGAACGGGGGCTGTTTGAACTGAAATTTTTCTTCACCAGCGGCGTGGCAGCGTCAGACGGTGGGGAGAATGTGTCCGCTGAAGCGGTAAAAAGCCGCATCCGCAGCTTGATCGCTGGGGAGAGCCCGGATGCCATATTGTCTGACGATACGCTTGTTGATCTGCTCAAGGCGGATGGGTTTGACCTCGCCCGGCGGACGGTCGCCAAATATCGAGAGGCGATTGGGCTTGGGTCCTCGGTACAGCGCCGGAGGCAAAAAGCGCTTCAGGCGAGGGCGGCTTAGGGGGCGCCCTAAGCAATTCTAACGGCCGTCATTCCGGGCTTGACCCG
>DLOX01000080.1:9577-9743 GCA_002478575.1 Sphingomonadales bacterium UBA7473
CCCGGATCAAGTCCGGGGTGACTAGGTTGGAGGATTTGCCCCTCGCCATTTGAACCCACAGCCCATCCCTGCTAGCGGGCCTGCAAACGCAAAGGACCCCAAGCATGATCGCCCGCTATTCCCGCCCTGCCATGACTGCCATTTGGGAGGCGGAGAACCGGTTTCG
>DLOX01000080.1:9813-9998 GCA_002478575.1 Sphingomonadales bacterium UBA7473
ATCTGGTTTGAGATTGAGGCGCATGCAACGGACGCGCTGGCAGAGCTAGGCGTTGTGCCCAAATCCGCTGCCAAATCGCTTTGGGATTGGTGGGCGACCAACCCCAAGATTGATGTGCCCGCGATTGACGCGATTGAAGCCGTCACCAAGCATGATGTGATTGCCTTCCTCACTTGGGTCGCCGA
>DLOX01000080.1:10062-10205 GCA_002478575.1 Sphingomonadales bacterium UBA7473
TTCCTCACTTGGGTCGCCGAACAAGTGGGCGAAGATGCCCGCTTCATGCACCAAGGCATGACCAGCTCTGACGTGCTGGATACCTGCCTCTCCGTCCAGCTCACCCAAGCAACGGACCTGTTGCTGGCCGATCTTGATGCGCT
>DLOX01000080.1:10341-12175 GCA_002478575.1 Sphingomonadales bacterium UBA7473
CGCAGCCATGGCATCCATGCCGAGCCCGTCACCTTCGGCCTGAAAATGGCGGAGGCCTATGCCGAGTTTTCCCGCGCCAAAACGCGGCTGATTGCCGCCCGCGCGGACATTGCGACCTGTGCCGTCTCCGGCGCGGTAGGGACCTTCGCCAATATCGATCCCGCTGTTGAAGCGCATGTCGCGGCGAAGCTCGGCCTCAGCGTTGAGCCTGTCTCCACCCAAGTCATTCCGCGTGATCGCCACGCCATGTATTTCGCGACGCTCGGCGTGATCGCATCCTCCATCGAACGGCTGGCGACTGAAGTCCGCCATTTGCAACGCACTGAAGTGTTAGAGGCGGAAGAATATTTCTCGCCCGGGCAAAAGGGCTCAAGCGCGATGCCGCACAAGCGCAACCCTGTGTTGACCGAGAATCTGACCGGCCTTGCTCGCATGGTGCGCGGCTATGCGATGCCCGCGATGGAGAATGTCGCGCTCTGGCATGAACGCGATATCAGCCATAGCTCGGTCGAGCGCTATATCGGCCCAGACGCCACCATCACCCTCGATTTCGCGCTGGGGCGGCTCACTGGCGTGATCGACAAGCTGCTGGTTTACCCGGCACGCATGCAGAAGAATCTCGATAAGATGGGTGGCCTCGTCCATTCCCAACGCGTGCTCTTGGCGCTGACCCAAGCAGGCGTCAGCCGCGAAGACAGCTACCGCCTGGTCCAACGCAATGCGATGAAGGTGTGGGAATCGGATGGGGAATTGTCCCTGCTCGAATTGCTGAAAGGCGATGCCGAAGTGACGGCGGCGCTGTCAGCGCAAGAGATCGAGGATAAGTTCGATCTGGGTTATCATCTGAAGCATGTGGACACGATTTTTGCTCGGGTGTTTGGGTGAGGGAGACACAATTTTTGGTTGGGTAATCTCTAAGGCTGCAGCGAATATTTAGCTTTGAGTTCATGAACACCGCCCGACGATTACGTTGCAGCGGTCAATAGGTAGGAACTAGAGGCTATTCATAGCTGACATAGCTCCTAGTCTCTGCTATTGACATATTGATGGATATTGCAGGCTATTATACGTCGCTTCAAGCGCACCGACATTCACTGCTTGAACAATGTATCGCCGACAGCGAGACCTTTTCTCAACATGTAGCTTCACATAGTTTTTTGCGCGAGGTTGACGTCATTCTAAAAGTTGTCAACGGAAGCGAACGATCAATATTTTTGCAAGCTGCTCGGGAGTTTCAGTATTCACTCGAGGCGGTACTTTGTGGCAGCTATCGACATGCCTTCCTGAGTTTGCGTCTAACGCTTGAACTGTTCACTGCGGCGACATACTTCTCCGCCCATCAAATGAAGTTAAACCTTTGGATGATGGGGGGCGACGACCTCCGTTGGTCAACCTTGAACGACCCCGACAAGGGGGTCTATTCGCATAATTTCACGAAGGCGTTTAATCCTGACCTCGGGAGTTACAGGTCACAATACATGAACCTAGCCACCAAGGTATATCACGAATGTTCCGAGTATGTTCATGGCAACCCGTCGACACATGAGAACACCAGCGAAGAAGTCATTTATGACCGGTCGAAGGCTCAGCAGTTTCATGACAAAGTAGCGACAATTAGAATATGCATTCTGTTTCAATTTTTTGTTCGATATCTGGGCGAAATGAACAAAGATCATTTAAAAACTGTAGAATTTATGGCTATAGATGATTTTGGTCATGTTCCTGAAATTCGTCAGTTATTTGGAGAAAATACGAAGTGACTGAATTTTTTTATCGGACGGAAGATATAAAACCGGACGAAGTAGGCAATTATTTTGCCGAAACCTCTCAAGAC
>DLOX01000080.1:12237-14249 GCA_002478575.1 Sphingomonadales bacterium UBA7473
CAAGATAGAAACGTAATTAATGCTCTCAAAGCTCGAAACCCTGCAATCATTGTTGGGAGTCGCGGTGTTGGAAAGTCTTTTCTTTTAAGGGTCGCTCAACAAGAAATGCTGGACTCTTTTTCAGCCGACAGGGTTTTTCCAATCTATGTGAGTTTTGTTCGGAGTTCCTTGATCAAGAGTAATGATGAACATCAGTTCCGGAATTGGATGTTGGCACGTCTAAGTGCTGCTGCTATCCGCTCCTTAGAGAAAGAAGGCCAATTAGGCAGTGCTCCTGAGAGCATAAGTCTTCTTGCTGGAGGCATTGTAAAATCGACGATAAGCGAGTTGAAAGTCGAGAATATCGCAAAAGCATATGAGGAATCTTACCGGAACTCAACGGCGATTGACGCATCTGCTGTACCTTCAATCGAAGATTTCAAAGACGCATTTGAAGATCTATCCGACAAGTTAAAGGTAAAGCGGTTTTGCTTCTTGATTGACGAAGCGGCCCACATATTCCTGCCCGAGCAGCAACGCCAGTTTTTTACGATGTTTCGTGACCTTAGAAGCCACTGCCTCTCCTGCAATGCCGCCGTTTATCCAGGAGTAACTAGTTTCGGCGAGACCTTTCAACCGAGCCACGATGCGACATTGGTCCACATCGAGCGCGACGTTCTTGATCCCAAGTACGTCGAGAATATGCGGGAGATCGTGGAAAAGCAGGCAGACAGCACCACTCAACGAAAGATTGCGCAGAATGGCAGAAATTTTTCGATTCTTGCTTATGCATGCTCCGGAAATCCTCGAATTCTCCTAAAGACACTCGACTCTGCTCCATCGGTTTCGACGAGCGAGATAAATGAAATTATGCGGAATTATTATCGTTCGGCCATTTGGTCAGAACATTCCGCACTGGGTGAAAAATACCTCGGCCACCGAGACGTAATTGACTGGGGCCGCGAATTCATCGAGTCCACCGTCCTACCAGACCTAAACTCAAAGAATGAATCCTACCTACAAAATGATCGCAATACGAGCGCTTACATCTGGATACATAGAGATGCCCCTGAGATAGTAAAAGAGGCGCTACGAATTCTGTGCTACACTGGCATCCTTATTGAAATGGAGGCCGGAATCCGTGCCACGCGCAGCGAGGTCGGCAAGCGGTACATGGTGAATCTTGGATGTTTGTTTGCTGTTAACGCGATTCCTACTTCCCATGCGTTTGAAGTTGCGAAAGCGCTGACGCCAAAGCGAATGGCTGAATACGGGGCCAACCATCTGACTTACCGGGGACTCGTCGGCTCGGCGGCCCTAGAACGAGATGGAGAAGGCGGAGTTCATCTAGAGGTGCAACTTAAGAAATCAGTTGACGTGCTGGATCTAACGACTTGGCAGAAGGAAAAGCTCGCGGAATTAAACTTACTCAAGGTAGGTGATGTTCTCGACGCTACTGAAGAACAGCTGAAGCTCGCGAGGTATGTGGGGGACGTCAGAGCTCGCCGGATGCGAAACGCGGCCGTTGCCTCCGTTCTCGAGTATCTATCTGGTTGATTATGCAATGATTCCAGGACCTATGCAGAAACCTACCAGTAAGTTCAGTGACGATTGCGAAATTGTAGGCAGCTTGGCGATGGGCAACCCCCTTGAAATGTAGGAAATATTCTGATTTAAGTACCTATATGGCTCGCTTGATATCTCCTCACCGATCCCCCACTTCACCCACCAGCGCCCCTCACCCGTCAAAAGCCACTAAGGTGACATAAGGTGACAAACATCTTCTCATTTGCTGTGGACCTTTGTCACCTTAAGGATAGCCGAGGCCCGACTCGCTTTGGCGCGCGGTCTATGTTAGCAGGTGCAGCATGGCAGTAATCGCAGTCTATTCTCTCAAAGGTGGTGTTGGTAAAACCAGCATGTCGGTCAATCTCGCTTGGGCATCGGCCATGCTTTCCAAGCGGTCGACTTTGTTATGGGATCTTGATCCGCAATGGGCGGCGAGCTTTCTTTTGGGGCATGAGCCGGACAAA
>DLOX01000259.1:0-13862 GCA_002478575.1 Sphingomonadales bacterium UBA7473
TGGACGTCCGCCGCTTTGGCGATGAGATTGAGGTGGGGGCCGAAGCGCGATCTTTCCTTCATCATCAGGTGCGCTCGATGGTCGGGTGCCTGATGCTGGTAGGGCGCGGGAGCTGGTCTGTCGCTGATATGGCGGCGGCGCTGAAGGCGAAAGATCGGGCGGCTTTGGGCTTGAATGCCCCGCCGGATGGGCTTTATTTTGTGGGGGCCAATTATCCAGCCTAACCAAATAGCCGCGTCATAGACTTATCCAGCATCACCAACTGCCACAACAGCCGCCCATGATCGACAAGGCCGGCGACATGCTCCTGATGGACCCTCGCCAGCGCCGCAGGATCAAACCAGCCGCTTTGGGCGAGCCTCGATTTGGTCGTCACATCAAGAGCTACATCCGCAAGCGGACCTTGGAACCAAATCGAGATGGGCGTCACAAACCCCATTTTCGGGCGATAGAGAATGTCATGCGGCAAGCGATCTTCCATGACTTTCTTCAGAAGATATTTGCCCTGCCCGCCTTTGATCCGCTGCGACACGGGCAGTCTCGCCGCGAATTCGATCAGGCGATAATCGAGCAAAGGCTCCCGCGCCTCAAGGCTGACATTCATGCTGACACGATCGACTTTGGTCAGAATATCGCCGGGCAGCCAGATCTTGAAATCGGCATATTGGGCGCGATCCAGTGCCTCTTGCGCAGGCGCATTCCGCATCGCCGCCAGATAACGATCCTCACCGCGATGCCCTTGCAACTGGCGCGTGAAGCCTTCGGTATAGAGGCTTGATCGCACTTCGGGCAGCGCAAAACCCACTGAGCGCGCATATGCCTCTTCGCCACTACGCGCCAGATTAAGGAAGGTCGATTTTGCGCGCATCCATTGCGGTGCCCAATCGGCTTTGGGATAAAGCGCACCCAATTTGCCAAACAGTGATTGCCGCAGATGATCGGGCAGCAGGCCCCTCACCCGCTCTTCAGCATGTTGAAAGCGGTGGCGGCGATATCCTGCAAAGGCCTCATCGGCGCCATCACCTGACAGAGCAACCGTCACGGTCTCCCGCGCCAACTGACACACCCGCCAGGTCGGCAAGGCAGAAGCATCAGCAAAGGGTTCATCAAAGGCCCCGACCAGCGTGTCGATGGCACTGAAATCATTGGGTTCGACCCGGCGAGATCGATGATCGGTTTTGAAGAGCTTGGCGATCTGATCGGCATAGGCCGTCTCATCCAGCGCAGCAGAATCGAAGCCAATTGAGCAAGTCTGCACAGGGGCGTTGCTTAGCTCAGCCATGAAGGCAACGACGGCGGAGCTATCGACCCCACCCGATAGAAAGGCCCCCAGCGGCACGTCCGAGACCATGCGGGATGCGACAGCTTGCCTCAGAAGAGACCGAAGCTCCTCCTCCAGCGCCCCTTGCTTGGCTTGCGTCCGCTTGCTGAAATCGACGTCCCACCATTGCTGAGGCGAAGGCAAGGGCTGGCCGCACTTGAGGTGAAGGAAATGCCCAGCGGGCAGCTTCTGAACGCCCGCAACCAGGCACGTGTCATCGGGCACATATCCCAGTGCGAGATAATCCTCGATCCCCGTCACCTGCACTTCGCGCCGCAAAGCTGGGTTGGCGAGCAGGCCCTTCAGCTCGGATGCAAAGGCAATGCTGCCATCGGGCAGACGCGCATAGTGAAGAGGCTTCACCCCCATCCGGTCTCGGGCCATGAACAGCGTCTGATCCCGGCTATCGAACAGCGCGAAAGCGAACATGCCGTTCAGCCGTGCGAGAACCCCCGCCCCCCATTGGCGATAACCATGGAGAATAACTTCAGTGTCGCCCGCGGTGCGGAACTGATGACCAAGCGACGCAAGCTCTCGCCGGACCTCTTCAAAGTTATAGATCTCGCCGTTGAAGACAATCGCAAGCACACCGCCTTCGCTCACCATCGGCTGCGGGCTGCCCGCGACATCAATGATCGACAGACGCCGATGACCCAGCCCAACGCCGGGTGCCGTCCAAACCCCGCTGCCATCTGGCCCGCGATGCTCCATCGCATCGGCCATGGCTTTTACCCGGCCCGGATCAACGGGCTTTGGCGTTTCAATATGGAAAAGGCCTGCAATGCCGCACATGGATTATGATGCGCCGCCTGCCTGAAGGATCTTGCTCTCTGCCAAAGCGTCGACCGCGCCCAGCGATTTCAGAAAGGCGGTGATGGCATCAGCAGATGGCGAGGCTTTGTTATCCTCAGCCGATACAAGGATTGCCGCACCCCCTTGGTCCGCGCCCGTGAGGCGAGTTTTCAGCGATAAGAACTTCACGCGGCTTGCACTTCCCGTCAACGACCCGCCGATCCAATAGAAGCTCGTCACATCCCGCGCCACCCCCGGCGCTATGATCCGGACGGATTTCGCGTCAGCAGGCCCGGGCAAGTCCTTCGTCCATGACCATGGGGTTTCCGGATCAAAGGCACCTTGAGCATAGCCGACCATTTCCTTGCCATCTTCCTGAGCGGCATAAAGCGCAATCACAAGATCCACCCGCTGACCGCTGGCGTTCACATATTGGCCAGAGATGAAATGATCCGCGCCGTCGAAACGGGGCGACCATGGGAAGGACTGTTGAACATTGGCGCGGCTCCAGCCCGGAACCTCTGGCAAAGCAATCTGGCGGTCGAGCGGCTTTTGCCCGAGGCTCGCCAGAACGATCTGCCCGCCAAACAGGGCGACGACCAAGGCAAAGACGGCAGCGCTGGGCTTCCAGAAGTTTGCTGAGGCTCGCGCATTGGGTGTGAGATTGTCAATCCAAAGATCATCGGGCTTGCGATCAAACCATCGCCATCCAATCGCCATGACCAGGAACATGACCACCGCGAAGAAGACCCAGCCGAAAATGATATGATCAACGCTGGCCGCAAACTCGACACTGCCGGTCAGCTCAGACACCCAGATGGTCCCAAAGGCGCGAAGGCCGTTTGCGAGGACCGGAACGATGATCGCCATCAGCAGGAACAAACCCCGCCGCTTCCAACTCTTGTAACAAACATTGGCGACAAGCGCGGAATAGGCGATCATGGCGATCAGGAATTTCACGCCTGAGCAAGCCTCAGCCACTTCGAACAAGCCAACTGGTGTCGTGATGAACACGCCATCGATATGGGCCGGAATGCCAACCAGCGCGAGGAAGAACATGCACATATCGGCAGTGATGGTTTGGAGGAACGGCACCAACTCATCACCAATCGGAATCAAGAAGATCAGATAGAAGATCGGGAACATCAGCGCGCGGGATGTTTGGAGGCCCAAGATCGTCACGACGGTTGACTGGATCATAACCACCAAAGCCGCGTGGCGGAACAGGGCGATTCCACCTGCTTCACCCAAAACCCAGAGCAATCCGGCTCCACCGACGCCGACGAGCGCGATCCAGCTGGGCGCAGGGTGAAACGCCTTCACTTCATCCCAGCGCTGCCACACCAGCCAGCCAATGATCGGGATGATGAAGATGGCATGATTATAGGTCGATACATCCCACCAGATGCGAGCCATATCGGCAGCGTCGCGGTGGAAAAGGATCAGCAACGCCGCAATCACCGCGCCAAGAGCTAAAAGGGGCACTTTCCAGTGGGCGGGTATATCCAGCGTCATTCGCCACCGCCTGACAAGATTGTCCGAAGTGACGCCATTTGCGCATCCCAAGCATAGCGGCGCTCCATCTGGCTTCGGGCGGCAAGCCCCAAGGCAATGGCGCGATCCCAATCTTCGATGAGTACGTTGACCGCTTTCGCGAAACTCTCGACGCCGTCCGCAACAATCAAATCGCGACCTGGCTCAGCATCAATCCCTTCCGCTGCTTCCTTGGATGCAACAACCGGCTTGCCCATCGCCATTGCTTCCAGCACCTTATTCTGCACGCCACGAGCTATGCGAAGCGGGGCAACCACAAGGTCAGCGGCTTCAATATAAGCCCGTGTATCAGGCACTTCGCCCGTAACTTTGATCTGCGGGAAAGCCGCCAAGGCCATCACCTCACGCGTTGGTGCTCTTCCCGCGATGTAGAAGGTTGCACCGGGAATATGAGGGAGAACCTCTTCGGCAAACCAGCGCACGGCATCAATATTGGGCGCATAATCCATCTGGCCGGTGAAGAGGATCATCGGCTTTGCAGCGTCGCGAACGATGGGCTCAACCATGCCGGGTGCATAGCGATCCAGATCAATGCCATTTTCCAACGCTAGGACTTTTTCTTCCCCCAGCCCAGCTTCGGCTCGAAACAAAGCCGCTTCGACTTCACTGACAAAAAGCGAAGCGTCAGCCCGATTGGCAGCTGCCACTTCAAACGCAAAGAGGCGCTTGGCTTCTTGGCGATTTGCGAAGCGGGAGAAGATGTTGCCGCTCTCGCCAAAGTCCCGGAACTTGGCAGAATCCATGTCCACAAAGTCCATGATGAAGCGCGTATCATCCAGATGATCAGGCACATGCTGCGCCATCTGCCCCGAAAAGGCATAGATATGGCTGATCGGCTTTTCAGCGAGGATCGCCTTAACTGCCGCGGTTAAGCGAAGCTCGGCAAACAGCTCAACCGAGGCCGAGGAGCCTTTGGCCAATGCTGCTAACATTGCGCTGCGCTTGCTTCGTCCACGGGGCAATAAAGTGAGCGACGCAGCCAAATCATGGAGCGGGCTTGCCTCCGGCACCTGATCAGCTGGATCGATCAGCGCCGCGACATGCACAGGCGCTAGCTTGGCCAGCGCCTTCAGGATGTTCCAACTTCTAATCTTGTCGCCACGATCAGGCGGATAAGGCACGCGGTGGGCAAGGAACAATATCTCGCCCTTCACCCCAGCCCCCGTGCAAGCAGCGGCCCAATGCGATTGGCGAGCCAGAGAGGGAGCCGCTTCCAGTTGTTGACCAGCAGCGTATATTTGGCGCTGGTCGGATTGATGTCGCGCGGCGCACTGCCGTCCATCGCCTTTTTGGCATAGCTTAAGGGCAGCCCCTCGAAACCCCAATTGCGCTTGAAAGCGGCGGGCCCGGTGCCTGCTTTTGAGCGTCCAAAGTCAAACTGGCTGCACCCCTTGGCGTCGCGCGCATGGCCCATCAGCGCATAATACATCATGTCATTGGCGCGCCATGTGCGGGCATCAGCAACACCGCCGCCCCAATAGGGCATGACCACGCCTTTGTGATAGAGACTGAGGACGCTGGCGAGAGGCTGGCCGTCCTTCAACACCGTCAGTATGTCCGCCGCGCCAACAAATTCATCCAGCACCGCATCAAACAAGGCTTTCGGGAAAACGGGCGTTCCCAAATTGCGGACGCTGGTCGAATAGACCAGATAATGATCACGGCGGTCTGCGTCGGAACAGCCTACCCGAACATCCAATTCAAAGCTCAATGCCTTGCGCACTTCAGCGCGTTGCTTGCGTGGGATGGCGAGCAGCTCAGCTTCATCATCTTTGGCAAGCGGACGTGAGAAGCCGAGATAGGTTGTCTCGTCCAAGGCGTAGCCGGCTGAAGGCAATTGCCCGCCTCGCAACTCAAGCGTGTTGATGCCTTCTGCCTTTGCCAAGGCTTCAGCCGCAGCCACAAGGCTCGCCGAAGCCGAAGGCGAAGTGGCGAGCACCCCACCATCCACAGCAAAGCCCGCCGAAGCAAGCGCATTGCCGAACAGCAAGGACTTCACAATCGTCAGCGGCAGAACGCCTGCAATCGCCCCTGCCCCATCCGATGCAATCAGATAATGGGGCTTCTGCCCGCATCCGCGCTCAACCGCCTTTGACCAAGCGGTCAGGTGAAAAGGCGTGGAGCCATCTTGCGCCATCACAAAAGCATCAATGGCTGCGCAAATCTCTCGATTGAAGAGATCGGCCTGCTTCACCTCAAAAAGTGCCTGAGACGCAGACATATCCATCACAAGGTCTTGGCCTGTTCAGCTGCCACCTGGCTGACCGTCGTCCATTCAAAATCCTTGATCAGCCGCCGCAGCTTATCGGCCATCACGGACAAGTTGGTATAGTGACGCAGCTTAGACTTGATCGGGGCATTGGCCACGCGCGGCTGACCCGGATCAATTTCCCAAGGATGGAAATAGAGGATCGCTGGTCGCTGTTCCGCGTTGACCTGGCGGATCGCCCAACGACTAAATGCATAAGGCAGCATCCGGAAAAAGCCGCCTCCGCCTGCAGCCAAAGTCCGCCCAGCGAAGCGCGCCGTGGTGACTGGCAGTTCTAGCAACGACCCCGAATTCTTCGGGACAAACGCATAGCGCGGCGCTTCCGGCCAGCCGTAATGATCATGGACCACCGGCGCGACGCTTGATGAATAAGCATAGCCCGCTTCACCCAAGGCTTCATGGGCCCATGGCGTGCGCTTATCGATGGAAAAGCTTGGCGCGCGATAACCGGTCACGGCCTGCCCGGTCACATCCTCTAGAAGGGTACGCGTTTTGGCCAAGTCTGCCGCAAATTCCTCAGCTTGCATGGTGAAGACCCGCTTATGGTCATAGCCATGGCTGGCGACCTCATGGCCTTGGTCAACTATCCTGCGCATCATTTGGGGATAGCGCTCGGCGACCCAGCCCAGCGTGAAGAAAGTGCCCTTCACGCCCGCATCATCAAACATGCCAAGGATGAAATCGGTGTTGCGCTCTACGCGGCAATCAAGACCATTCCAGTCTTCCCGACGGATCGAATTTTCAAACGCGCCGACGTGAAACCAGTCTTCGACATCCACTGAAAGCGCATTGCGCACCATGACTTGACCCCATCATCTTCAATAAGCCGAAGTGCGCTCGCGCTCTGGCTGTGGTGCGACAGGCTGTTCAGCCCATTCAGTTAAAAGCTGAAGAACGCGACGCAAAACCGCGCCTTGCTCATCAGATTGAAATTCTAGCATCGCAATCCGTGCCGCCAGATCAAGCATATTTGAATCGGGCGCGGTTTGCGAGGCTGATGGAGCCGTAATATTCAAGGGCTTTGATTCTTCGTCCGCCTCCGCGAGGACCTTCAATACAATAGCGCTGTTGATGACTGGCGCTTGATCCAACGCTCCTGCCAAGAGAACGCGGGTCATGATCGAGTTCAACTTGCGCGGCACACCGCCTGAATGACGATAGAGCGGCTCGATCGCATCTTCGGAGATTGAAGGCGTGCCTTGCCATCCGACTAGCTTCAAACGATGCTCAATATAGGGCCGGATTTCGCTGGATTCCATCGCGGTCAGATGATGGGTTGCGATCACGCGCTGCCGCAACTGCTCCAATGCGGGGTCTTGTTCAAGCCGGGTCTTAAACTCAGGCTGACCGAGCAAGAAAAGCTGAACCATCGCATGTTCGCCGACTTGGAAGTTGGAGAGCATCCGCAATTCTTCCAGCGCCGAATGCTCAAGATTCTGAACTTCATCGACAATGATCAAAGTCTTTTGGCCAGCGCGAGCATGATCAATCAAGCGGGTTTCAATCGCGTCCAACAGGTTGGCTTTGCCGCCCTGATCGGTTGGAATGCCGAAGTTTACGGCAATGGTCCGCAACAGATCATCGCCTTGCAGCTGCGTTGAGACGAGACGAATGGCTTTGATCCGCGCCGGATCAATCATGTTCAGCAAATGGCCCGTCAGGGTCGTTTTGCCCGAACCAATCTCTCCAGTGACAACGATAAAGCCTTCACCTTGTGCCAGACCATAGCCCAAATAGGCCAAGGCCTTTTTGTGCGTCGCGCTTTCAAAATAGAAGCGCGGGTCTGGCGTGAGCTGAAAGGGACGCCCGGTTAAGCCGTAATGATCATTATACATGGGCGTCTCGCCTTCTTCGTCTGTCTATTAGAAGCTATACCGCATGCCAACCAAGGCAGAGGCATTCAGCTCCCCTTCTTCGCCATCCACGCGGTAGGAATAGAGACCAACAGCAGCCGTTGCGCTCAAATTCCGTCCGAAGCGGCGATTGTAAGAACTTGTGGCCCCCGTGCTCAAAACATCGGGTGCATTCAAGATACCGGAGTCGTAAAGGCTTGCAAAGACTGAAGCATCAATCGTCGATTTCGCGTCGATTTGATAGGCGACATTGCCTTGGCCGTACCAGCTTTCATCCTTCACACCATTGATGGTGAAGACTGCTCCTGGAACGGTGGGAGCCTTGAAGGTCCGCTGCGCATAGCCAAAACCAACCCCGGTCGAAAGCGGCCCACGGCTCGCTGAATAGAGGATGCCAACGCCACGGCTGCGATAAACCGATCCGCTGAGCGATTGCAGAGCAGGGTTGAAGCAGCCACCGGCTTGGCCACCGCCGCCAGCGACGCAACCGCTGAAGTTGTTGCCAAGCGGGTTGCGGTTGTTGCCAGAGAAGCGCGTTGGCAAGTCAGACAGCGAGTCTGTCAGCTGCTGACCAAAGGTTTCGACTTGGTCATAGATACCAACCTGGAACGCGCTGCTGGATGATGGCTGCCAAGTGAAAGACCCGGTATAGCTCATGCTGCCATAGCGGCGACCAACATGGGCTTCCAAATTGGTGCGGTTGCTAGGCTTCCACGCGACACCGACATCCCAATAAAGGCCATCAAAGTCATAGCTGGCCAAACGTGGGCTCGTAGGGTCCGTAATGAAGCGGCCTTTGGAATCCACCGTTGGATTGCCAGCGGCGTCCAAAACAGGCGCGCGTTCGCTGGCCTTGATATCTTCATAACCCACGCCGCCGAGCAACGCGACGGTCGGGGTTACGGGATAAATAACCTCGCCGCGCACGCCTTTGGCTTCGAAGCGTTGATCAAGTTGACCTGCATCTTCACGCTCATATACGCCGCTGACTTTCCAACCGAAGGGCAAGCGATCAGGCGACATGCCGACGCTTGCGCTTGCGACATGAGCAACAGAATCGTCAAAGCTGTCCAGCTGGGGTTGGCCAGCCACTGGCACGAAATCATTCGCTTCAGCCATAGTGTAGCCAAGGCGATAAGACGCCGCGACGTCCAGACCACTCACATTGGTTTGAAGGCTTGGTCCGGCAAAGATCGAATAGACCTGCGTTACATTGTCGACATTGCCGACATCAAGCGAAGGGGCTGCACCGCGAATGTCCGACCGGCTGCGTGTTGCAATTGCACCTGCTTCCAAGGCCAAAGTGTTGCGCACCAACTCATGGCTCACACGGGCAAGGCCGCTGTGGATGTCACCATCATCAAGGCTATTGCCCCAACCAAAGCGACGCTCATAGCGATAGCTGACTTGGCCGGTTGTGCGTCCACCTTCAAAGGTCGCATCTACTCCGGCAGCAACGGTGCTATAGGTCAGGACTTCATCCCCACCCTTTAATTCAGCGGACAGGACCTGTGCAGCCTCAAGATAAGGCGTGACTTCGACCTTGGCCGAAGCGGCCACGGGGGCAACCATCAGTGCGCCTGCGCCAACACATACACTTGCTTTCAGGATTTGCTTCAAATGGAGCTTCATGATTTTTCTCCGAACCCATAATAATAGCCAAACTTCCGGCTACTTCCGACATAGGTCACTCGATTGAGGATCAGTTGGACGCGTGCTGGGCTTTCCAGCATGGCCAATGCTTCGCGCACTTCGCTTTCTGACGTCTGATCGGCGCGAACGATCATCGTGATCTGCCCTACATGAAGGGCAAGAGAAGAAGCAGGAGACGCTGCCAAGGCAGGCGCAGAATCGATCACGATCACGCGGCGCGGATTGTCAGCGATGAGCCTTTCGATCAGCTGTGGCGTCCGGTCAGACGCCAGCAATTCTGTGTCATTGTTAGTCTGACGACCGGCAGGCAGCACCGAAAGATTGGGAATGTTGGTTTCAACAACCAGAGTCTCTGGATCAATTGAGGGGTCCGCAAGCGCGTCCATCAACCCAGGCCCACCGGGCAAGCCTAGTGTCGACAAAACCTCAGGCTTCGCGACATCCGCGTCGATCAACAAGACATCAACATCGGTTTCAGCGGCCAAAGACAAAGCCAGATTGACCGAGCAAAAGGTCTTGCCTTCATTGGGCTGCGCTGAGCACATCAGGATCAAGCGCCCCTTGTCGATGGCCTGCGACTTGCGGCCACCAAAGGCTTGAATGAGCAAATGGCGCTTCGCGATCCGAAACTCTTCAGACAAAGGACTGGGGGGAGCGCCGGGCACGATGAAACCAGCTTCGCCCAAGGCCTCGAGATCCACATCTGCACGACGGCTATGGACCGTGCGCCGCCATTGGCCGGTTGGTGCTGCCGCAACCTGCTGGATCGGCTGAGTCGGTTGAATTGGCGTTGGTGCCATCGGCTTAGGCGCTGGTGCCTCCGCAGCAGGAGACACAGCCGCTGGAACTACAGGTTCCGGACGTGCAGCCGTTACAGGTGGGCCAACCGGAGCCTCTGCCAACGGAGCCGCGACTGGACGACCGCGCAAAGCTTCGCGAAGGCCGTAAATCTCGGAAGCGCGCTCAATCAGCGACGCAGTATCGGCAACGGGGGGTTTCTGGTTCATAGTCATTACCTCACGCCACCATGCTGCGTTGAACAATTTCAACGATCAGAAGAATGATCCAAGCGCCCACAAGCGCTGCCGTGCCTCCGAAGAAATAGCGGAGCCTTTGCTTCGCCTCGGCTTCTTGAGAAAGAGGAAGAAACTCGCTGATCGAGCCAATAACGGGCAAGCCGCTGGCACGAGCCAAGCGACCAGGCGTGGCATAGCTGGCACTGATTTGGCTCATGCCCCATGCAACCCCTGCCCCAACAATCAACGAAGCCAAAAGAGCAAGCGTCAAAAGCAAAGGACGATTTGGTGCGACTGGTGCGCGCGGAGCCAAAGGCTGTTCAATGACTTTGAACTGCATCGAATTGGTTTCGCTTTGAGCTGACCCCCGCAGACGGACACTTTCGCGGTCAGCCAGCAGCTTGTCATAGGCCGCCTTCATCACTTCATAATCACGCTTCAGGCGGGATTGTTCAGCGGCGATGCCGGGCTCTTCAATTTGCTTGGTGGCGAACTGAGCCATCTCGGCTTGCAATTGGGCCTTGCGGGCGCTGAGGGCAGCGGCGGTCGCTTGCTTTTCAGCCTGCATTGACCGCAAAGTGACATACATTGGGTTTTGAGTGCTTGAACCAGCAGACATGCGCACGCCGCCTTCGGCTCTTGCAGCGGCACGAGCCGCCGCGATTTGGCTCCGCAAAGCGACCATATCAGGGTGGCGATCGGTTAAGCCGCGCGAGGTCAACTCAGCCAATTGCGATTCGAGACCTGCAGCACGAGCCGCCGCACCGCCTGAAGAGCCAGGAAGCGCAGAACCCGGGGTGACAATCGACGGCGGCGTTGAAGCCAGCTGGCCATTCAGCGCAGCCAAGGCACTATTGGCGGACATCAGATTGGATTCAATCTGGTTCAGTTCAGCCCGTGCACTTTCCATCCGCTGACTGACCGAACCGCCAGAGCCAGGCAACATGCCGAGATATTTCTGCTCGAAAGCCACTTGCTTGGCTTCTGCATCGCGCAGTTGCGCTTCCCGTGAGGCCAATTGCTGATCAAGGAAGCGGAGCGTCTGCGACGTCTCAGTTCGAACGCCCTTCAAGCTGCCGTCGACAAACAGATCGAGCATCTTTTGAACAATGTCTTTCGACAATTTCGCGTTTTCAGCATTGGAGAGGCTCCCGGATGCCGAAGAAGCTGAGATTTCGAGCAGATTATCCTGCTGAGCGACTAGTTCGATTTTCGAGCGCAAAGATTCCACGCGATCGGCCAATTGGCGGGGCGATGTTACGTCGCGGCCCAACTCCGTTGACTTAACAACCTTCTCAAGATTCTCGGCCGAAAGCAAAGTCCGCTGAATCGTATCGATAGCCGCCTTGCGCTCAACCGGCGTGATGCCAACACGATCACCAAGCAGCGCTTGGGTTTGCACATAGACGCTGGCTTTGGTTTCATAGCGATTGGGAATCGTGCTGATGACCAGCCATCCGATCAGCGCAACCGCCCAAGCGACGGCCAATGCCAACCAGCGCCGCAGCCAGATATTGTGCAGCCCAATCTTAATTTCTTCGTAGATGGCGTTCATAGGATCGCTTTATCTTTCGGTTGGCGAGAGCTGACTTAGAAGGCGCTTTCAGGGATGATGATCACATCGCCTGGTTCAAGACGAACATTGGCGCTTGTGTCTCCCCGCTTCAGAAGATCGCTCAACTTCACGCCGAACTCGCGCTGCTTGCCGGTCATGCGATCATTGCGAATAAGGCGCGCTTTGTTGCCGGCGGCATATTCGGACAGTCCACCAACGGCGATCATCGCATCCAGCAAAGTCATATTGGCGCGATAAGGAATGGTCGCGGGCTTCTCCGTCGCCCCCACAACGCGGATTTGCTGCGAGAATGTGCCAACGAAGTTGTCAACGATCACCGACACCAGCGGATCGCGAATATATTCCCCGAGCTGAACTTTGATGTCTTGCGCCAACATCGTCGGCGTTTTGCCAACGGCGGGCATGTCTGCAATCAAAGGCGTAGAGATGCGGCCATCGGGCCGAACTTGCACTTTCGCGCCCAATTCTGGGTTCCGCCAAACGAAGATGGTCAGCGTATCAAGCGGCCCGATAATATATTCTTCACCGGGGCCTTCCTGAGTCGCAACAAAGGTCGCCGGTGGCAATTCGCTCGTGCCGCGCGAACTTGAGCAGCCGACCAGCGCTACTGCGACTAGGCTTACGCCCAGCAAAAGCTTTGCAGAATGAACAACTTGCATGGCCAGAACCTCAACTCATTATGGGCGCTGCCCCCGCATGCTGCCCTAAACGTCAGGGCACATTGGGGTCAGCTTCATCTGGCTCTTTGAACGCAAAGGGTGAATATATTGTTATGATTGACGGAATTCCGTCATTTATTAACCAGTATTTCCGCCGGTTCAGGATGCCCGAGGAAGCGCGATGGGCTTGCAGACGCTCCATAGGCCCCTGCCATAAAGACAGCGACAATATCCCCGACATCGGCTTTGGGTAGTCCGACTTGATCGCCCAGCTTGTCGAGCGGCGTACAAAGGCAGCCCACTACTGTTGCCGTTTCTTCGGGTTCGCTTCCGAACTTTGAAGCATTGGCGATCGGATAATTGCGACGAACGACCGTGCCAAAATTGCCTGATGCTGCCAGCTGGTGGTGAAGGCCGCCGTCGGTAACGAGGAAGACTTCGCCATGGCTGACCTTTCGATCAACGATGCGGCAAAGATAGACGCCTGCCTCGCCGACCAGATAGCGGCCCATTTCCATAGCGAAGACCGTGTTTGAAAGAATATCGGCTCGCTCATCCAAAACAGCAGTGAGCTTTTCAGAAACCAGCGCGAGATCCACAGGCTTCTCATTCGGGAAATAGGGAATGCCAAAGCCGCCGCCGATATTCACATGGTGTGGCGTGGTGCCCGCTTGTTCGGCAAGCTCGCCAGCAAGGGCAATCGTATTTGCCTGAGTCTCAGCTATAGCCTCGGCATCTAGGGCTTGCGATCCGGCGAAAATGTGGAAACCAAACCATTCGGCCCCCGCTGAGACAAGTGCTCTCACCAATTCAGGTACGCGCTCTGCATCGACGCCAAAGGGCTTGGCCCCTCCCCCCATGCGCATGCCGGATCCTTTGAGATCAAAGGTCGGGTTTACTCGCACTGCCAGCCGGGGCACGATGCCGAATTGATCTGCAATGCGAAGCGCGCGGGTCGCTTCCCCTTCAGATTCCAGATTGATGACAACCTGCGCCTTGATGGCGGCCTCAAGCTCAGCGTCACGCTTGCCCGGTCCCGCAAAGGAAATATGCTTGGCGTGGGGCAAGGCCAAAGCCATTTCGCCTGCCGAAGCCACATCTATCCCGTCAACCAAAGGCGCGATGGCCGCCAGCAATTCCGGCATGGGATTGGCCTTCATCGCATAGTG
>DLOX01000259.1:13930-14605 GCA_002478575.1 Sphingomonadales bacterium UBA7473
TTGGCCTTCATCGCATAGTGCAGGTTCAGGCCGGCAGGCATCACATCGCGGAAATGTTTGATCCGATCTTTGATCAAGCCAAAGTCATAAACGAACGCAGGCGTCGAACCGGCTTGGACAATCAAATCGTCAACCGATTGCCCCCCAATCAAGAGCTGCCCAGCGGCATTGGCCACATAGCCAAAAGGAATGCTGCCCATCGGCTTCATGCGACGATTTCCTTCTTCAGCAAAGCACGATCCAGCTTGCCATTGGCGTTACGCGGCAGATCATCGCGCCAATCGATGACCGAGGGGATCATGAACGATGGAAGTTGAGCCTTCAAGGCGGGCAAAAGCTCGTCCTTTGCGCTATCGGAAAGGGCGCGTGCGACCAAAGTGATCGATTGGCCTAGTCGCGCGTCAGGCACGCCAATCGCCACGCACTCCGCAACCAATCCAGTCGCAGCGGCGGCTTGCTCAATTTCGGTCGGGCTGATCCGATTGCCTGAAACTTTGATCATCTCGTCATCGCGACCCACAAAGTAAAGTAGTCCTTGCTCATCGCGCCGCACCGTATCGCCAGACCAAACAGCGATGCCTCCATAGGCAGATTGCGGCGGTGCCGCTCGAAACCGCTGCGCCGTGCGGTCTGGGTCCTGCCAATAACCTTTGGCGACCAGCGGTCCGGCATGAA
>DLOX01000191.1:0-320 GCA_002478575.1 Sphingomonadales bacterium UBA7473
GCGCAAGCCGCGCAAGCGCTATGGACGGGACAAGGCATGGCGCTGGCCGAGGGCGTCAAGCTCTCCCGCGATTTGGCGACGGAACCGGCCAATGTGATTTATCCTGAAAGCTTTGTGGAGCGCGTCCGCGCCGCATTCGGCAATACGCCCGGTGTCACCATCGAAGTGCTGGATGAGCCTGCAATGCGCAAGCTCAACATGGGGTCACTGATCGGCGTTGGCCAAGGCGCACGGCGGCCATCGCGGTTGATGATCGTGTCGTACAAAGGGGCAGGGAATAAGGCTCCGCTCGCGTTCGTTGGCAAAGGCATCACCTTTGA
>DLOX01000191.1:358-540 GCA_002478575.1 Sphingomonadales bacterium UBA7473
GGCATCACCTTTGATAGCGGCGGTATTTCGCTGAAACCCGGCCTCGGCATGTGGGAGATGAAGGGCGATATGTCGGGCGCGGCGTCTGCTGTTGGCGCGGTATTGTCGCTCGCCAAGTCCAAGGCTCCAGTCAATGTCCTCGGCGTCGCGGCACTGTCTGAGAATATGCCCGATGGCAATGC
>DLOX01000191.1:643-1575 GCA_002478575.1 Sphingomonadales bacterium UBA7473
ATTGAGGTGCTCAATACCGATGCCGAAGGGCGGCTGGTGCTGGCCGATGCGAATGAATATGTGATCGCCCAATATAAGCCCGCAGGTCTGATCAACATCGCGACCCTGACGGGTTCGGTCCTCAACGCGCTCGATGATGAGTATGCAGGCGTCTTCGCTCGCGATGAGGCGCTGGGTGCGGCGGTGATGAAGGCAGGTGAGACCACCGGCGAAGTCCAATGGCGCTTGCCACTCCACAAAAATTACGCCGAGGATATGAAGTCCGACATCGCGGACATTAAAAATGTCGTCGAAGGCGGCCGCCCCGGCGCAGGCCTAGGCGCGCATTTCATTGGATTCTTCGTCGATGAAAAAACGCCCTGGGTGCATCTCGATATTGCGGGCGTGAACCATAGTTCGAAAGGCAATGCGGTAACGCCAAAGGGCATGACTGGCTGGGGGGTAAGGTTGTTTGATCAAGTGGCGCGGGATTTGGCGGGGCGTTAGCCTGCCTTCCTTTGTGCCTTTTTGGCTTCGTGCGAGTAAATTAAGGCTTCAGAGCGCGTTGATGCAGCGTAATTGGGCTCGCACGAAGCCACAAAGGCACAAAGGAAGTTATGAGTGCACCCCAAATCCCCACCTTGCGCTTTCTGCATCATTTCTGCACAGACGAGCGCGTTATGACTGCTACGCTTCACCGTATCGGGCCGGATAAGGCTCCTTCGCTTGATCCCATCATCGCTTTGGTCGCTCAAGGCATGAATGAAGTGAACAGCGTGATCCTTTCCCGCATGCAAAGCCATGTGCCTTTGATCCCGGAACTGGCGGGGCATTTGATCGCAAGCGGTGGCAAAAGGATGCGGCCGATGCTGACGCTGGCGACGGCGGCTTTGCTCGATTATCCGGGCAATCGGCATTATCGGCTCGCGGCGACGGTGGAATTTATTCACACC
>DLOX01000191.1:1615-9481 GCA_002478575.1 Sphingomonadales bacterium UBA7473
TGCTGCACGATGATGTCGTCGATCATTCGGATCTGCGGCGCGGACGGAAAACCGCCAATGTCATTTGGGGCAATTCGGCAAGCGTCCTTGTCGGTGATTTTCTGTTCAGCCGCGCCTTTGAGTTGATGGTGGAGGATGGCAGCCTGAAGGTCCTCAAAATCCTCTCGAACGCCAGTGCCGTGATTGCCGAAGGCGAAGTCAATCAGCTGACCACGCAGCGCCGGGTCGAGACGACCGAAGATAAATATCTGGAAGTGATTGGCGCAAAGACAGCCGCCTTGTTCGCAGCGGCTTGCCGGATCTCAGCTGTTGTCGCTGAACGGGATCAGGCGACCGAAGAAGCGCTCGATTCTTATGGTCGCAATTTGGGCATTGCCTTCCAATTGGTTGATGATGCGATCGACTATGCGTCTGACGCTGACACAATGGGCAAAGGGGTGGGCGATGATTTCCGCGATGGGAAAATCACACTGCCCGTGATCTTGGCCTATGCGCGGGCAGGGGACGAAGATCGGACCTTCTGGAAAGATGCGATGGAGGGCCGGCGTGCCTCGGACGAAGATTTGGCACATGCGATCCACTTGCTCGAACGCACCGGTGCCATTCGCGACACTATGGCGCAGGCGCGGCTCTATGGCCAACGCGCGATTGATGCGCTGGGGCCGTTCCCGGCAAGCGCCGCTAAGGCTGCGCTCACTGAAGCGGTAGAGTTCGCCACAGCCCGGGCTTATTGAGGCGCTGCTGTGCGCCTTCCGGTTGAGGATATCCTTCCAGAGCTAACTGCGGCGCTTCGCGTGGGCTCCAACGCTGTGCTGGTGGCTCCTCCGGGTGCGGGGAAGACGACGGCTGTTGCGCCGGTCTTGCTCAACGAGCCTTGGTGCACCGGATCGATCCTGCTCCTGTCCCCTCGACGGATCGCGGCGCGGTCTGCCGCTGAGCGGATGGCGGAACTGGCGGGAGAGAAGGTTGGCCAGACCATTGGTTACGCGACCCGTATGGATAGCCGTCAAAGTGCGGCGACGCGCATCCTAGTGATGACCGAAGGCATTTTCATTCGCCGCATTCAGGCTGATCCTGAATTGGCGGGCGTGAGTGCGATCCTGTTTGATGAAGTGCATGAACGCAGCCTCGATACGGATTTCGGACTGGCTTTGGCGCTGGATGCGCAAGGGGGATTGCGGCCTGATCTGCGGCTGCTGGCGATGTCCGCGACGCTTGATGGCAGCCGCTTTTCGGCGCTCATGGGCGATGCGCCAATGATTGAGAGCGAAGGGCGATCTTATCCGCTGACGCTTCGTCATGTTGGGCGAAAGGCCGAGGCGCGGATTGAGGATGAAATGGCGGCCACCATCCGCCGTGCTTTGGCGGAGGAAGAGGGCGATCTGCTTGCCTTCCTGCCCGGTGTGGGGGAGATCAACCGGACGGCCGAGCGGCTGGCAGGCATCGCAGCGGATGTGCATTTTCTCCATGGGACGCTTGACCCAGCGGCGCAACGCGTGGCTTTGCGCAAAGGCCCAACGCGGCGCGTGGTGTTGGCCACGTCCATTGCGGAGACCAGCCTCACCTTGGATGGGGTGCGGATCGTCGTCGATAGCGGCTTGGCGCGGAGGCCTCGTTATGATCGGGCGGCTGGTGTGGCGCGATTGGTGACTGAGCGGGTTAGCCAAGCGGCGGTCACGCAGCGGGCAGGACGAGCCGCACGGCAGATGCCTGGTGTTGCTTATCGGTTGTGGGAAGAGGCTGGTACGGCGGGGTTGATGCCCTTTGATCCGCCGGAGATTTTGGAGGCTGACCTTTCAGACTTGATGCTCAACACGGCGCAATGGGGCGTGCGCGATCCCCTGACGCTCGCTTGGCTCGATCCGCCGCCCGCTGCTGCGCTTGCAGAAGCCAAGCGGCGATTGAGTGACTTTGGAGCCTTGAATGCGGACGGCGCAATCACGGCGCATGGAAAAGCGATGGCCGCGCTGCCTTTGTCGCCGCGATTTGCTCATATGCTGCTGGCCGCCCATGCGCAGGGCATGGGGCAAGTCGCGGCTGAGGCAGCCATGCTAATCAGTGAACGGGGTTTGGGCGGGACTGGTGTTGATCTGGACGAACGGCATCGGCGCTGGCGGGGGGATCGCTCGCCAAGGGCTGAGGCCGCGCGGCGGAGCGTCGCGGGGTGGGTGCGCTCCTTAGGGGGAGATCGAGGTGGTCAGCATGACGGATTGGCGCAAGCCATTGCCCTCGCTTTCCCGGACCGCGTTGCCAAACGCCGCGATGCTTCAGGCGAACGCTGGCTCAGCGCTGGGGGAAGGGGCCTGCGGTTGGACCCGACTGATCCACTGGCTCGGGCAGATTGGCTGGCAGTGGCCGATATCCAAGGATCAGCGGCAGAGGCGCGTATCCTGTCGGCGGCGGCTTTGACCTTGGCCGAAGTCGAAGCCCTGTTCGCCGGCAGAATAGAAACCGGTGCAAGCGTGACCTTCGATCCTGCAACTGGCAGCGTCCGGACCGAAAGTGGGCGGCGGCTGGGCGCGATCATCCTATCCAAGGGTCAGGACGCAAAGGCGGATCCTGAAGCGATTGTGGACGCTTTGCTTGGTGGTGTTCGGGACCATGGATTGGCCCTGTTGCCTTGGCCGACTGTGACAGACAGTCTGAGGACTAGAGCCGCCTTTGCGGGCGTTGATGGGCTGTCAGACAAGGCTTTGCTCGCCAGCCTTGATGATTGGTTGCGGCCTTTGCTTTCAGACAAGCGCAAGCTGAGCGAACTTTCAGATAGCCTTCACCAAGCCATGACTGATCTGCTCGGATGGGATCAGCAGAAGGAACTAAACCGGCTCGCGCCCGCCCACTTCATTTCCCCTGCTGGGCAGACCCATGACATTGACTATGCCGCGACGGCGGGGCCAACGGTGACGCTTCGGGTCCAAGCGCTCTTTGGGCTTGCCGACCATCCTTGTGTCGGTCGGGATCGCATACCGCTTGTCTTAAGCCTGACATCGCCAGCCGGGCGTCCCATACAAACGACACGGGATTTGCCGGGCTTTTGGCGGGGCAGCTGGGCCGATGTGGCAAAGGAAATGCGCGGCCGATATCCGCGCCACAATTGGCCAGATGATCCAACCCAAGCCATTGCCAGCCTCAAAACGAAGAAGGCGCTTGATCGAAAGCCTTAAATGATGAATTGGGCGATCCATGACCAAAGCGCGCATCATCCAGAAAACCAAAAACGCCTTGCAATCGGGCCGTTTCGGCACTGACCAATGGGTTTTGGAGTTTGAGCCTTCAGAAGCGAAGAAGGCGGACCCCTTGATGGGTTGGGCCGGCTCTGGCGATACCAGCCAGCAGATCAAGCTCACATTCGATTCGCTGGATGCAGCAAAGGCCTATGCGGCCAAGAAGGGCTTGGACTGTATGATTGTGCCTGCCGCGCCCAAGGCGCTTAAGCTTCAAGCCTATGCCGATAACTTCCGCTAGGACAGTTTAAGCCGCTCGGGTCTGCCGAGCGATATGATCCAAGACAGCGACATGGATCGGGGCGCCGAAGGCGCAGCCATAGTGGAATTCGCTTTTCCACACGACAATGCTTTCGAGCGGGCTAAGGCCCGGAATCGTGAGCCAAACACGGCTACCAACCGCCAATGGAAAGCTGCTTTCGCACTTGTAACCAGTGACTGAAAGATCACGGACGGTGACCGTGAAACGGGAAGAGCCACGCTCGCGCAACGAAGCGCGAAAGGCCAGATCGTAACGCTCGGTGCGGCGCGCCTCGTGATTAGGAACCGTTCTGTTGCGCCAGCTTTCCGACATATACTTCACCCTACTGTCGACCAAACTCAAATGGTCTCTCTGACAGCGAAGCTACTCCCGAAAGTTTAAAAAACCCTTTTTGCGGCTCGATGTATCGGAAAAAATCAAGTTGATAGCCAACTCGACTATTTCCCCCGCTTCTTGCGATGGGTCTCTAAATCAAGAACCTCATGCTCTGCCTCTTCGGGCAGTAGGCCAAGCCGACGGGCGACTTCCTGATAGGCCTCAACTTCGCCACCGAGATCACGCCGGAAGCGATCTTTGTCGAGCTTTTCGCCTGAGGTCATATCCCAAAGGCGGCAGCCATCGGGGCTAATCTCATCGGCCAGGATGATGCGGGGATAATCATTGTCCCACACCCGGCCGAACTCCAGTTTGAAATCCACCAAGCGGATGCCGATTGCCGCAAATAGCCCAGACATGAAGTCATTAATGCGGATCGCCATGTCAGAGATTTCGTGCATCTCTTCTTGGCTCGCCCAGCCGAAGCAAGCGATATGCTCGTCGGTGATCATTGGATCGCCAAGCGCATCATCCTTGTAATAATATTCAAGAATGGTGCGGCCAAGCGGTGTGCCTTCTTCAATGCCTAGGCGCTTAGAAAGCGATCCTGCAACAACGTTGCGAACGACCACTTCGATCGGCACAATTTCAACCTGCCGAACCAATTGTTCGCGCATATTCAACCGCTTGATGAAATGCGTTGGGATGCCAATGCCTGCGAGCAGAGTGAAGACATGCTCAGAAATGCGATTGTTGATTACGCCCTTGCCGTTGATAATGCCCTTCTTCTGGGCATTGAAGGCCGTCGCATCATCCTTAAAATATTGGATCAAAGTACCCGGTTCTGGGCCTTCATAAAGGATTTTGGCCTTACCTTCGTAAATCTGGCGGCGACGTGTCATTTGGCGGTCCTGTTCTTGCCCATAATGGCGAAGCCCCGGTGCGCATGATGAATGTTCACCATGAGGGCCGGGGCGAATGGACAGTGTATAGCGAATAAGCAGCGGCGGCGCAATGAAAGCTCTACCCCATTCGCTCTCGTCGCAAGATCACGTAAAGCGCGCCTGCGCCGCCATGTTTGCCATGGGCAGGGCGAATTGCGGCGATGCGGCTCGCATAGGGGCCAGAGAGCAGCCAATCTTCGACTGAAGCACGGATCACGCCGCGTCCAGTCGGCGGCATGCGGGGATTGTCCCTTGCAGGTCGACCAGTGACGAGAACAATGAGCCGCGCGCCGCTGCGGATGGCATCGCCCAGCGCCGAATCGAGGACTGTGTGAGCGCTGGACAAGCTATGCCCGTGGAGATCGATGGTTCGATCTGGAGTGCGTTTGCCAAGAGCCAGGTCCCGATCCCAAGCCGCGTCCAATGTGTTGGCATTGCGCTTGGATTTGGAGGGCAAAGGCATGGAGAGTGGCGGCAATGGGACGATGCCTTGGCCGCCAGTGCGCTCAATCATCCGCCGATAGGCTTTGCGCGCCGCAAGGGAAGGAACGGCATGCGGCTGACTAGGCGCGGGCTTGGCTTGAGGCTTCACCGTTGCTGTCACTGCCTCCCAAAGGGTAGCATCATCTGCCGGTGCCGTTTTCTTAGGGGGTGATTTTGCCATTGCGCGGATCCCCAGCCAGCCTGTCCGCGACGCCTTTTGGAAGAAGGACAAAGGCCGTGCCGCGAGAGGCCATGCCACCGGCGATTCGATAGGCCTCAGCACCGCCGCCCCAATAAGTGTGGAAGCGATTGCTGCCTTTGATGGCACCTCCGGTATCCTGCGCGATCCAAATGCCATTGGGTTCGGCCCGGTCCATGGAGAGGATCACAGGGGCACCCAGCGGCACAAACATGGGGTCCGTCGCGACCGAGCCGCGATCCGTGACCGGCACATTCATGGCACCCAACGGGCCGGGGCCGATAATCTCGCGGAAGAAGACATAGCTTTTATTCTCGCGCATGACATCGCGGCCTGCTTCGGGATTGGCGCGGAGCCATGCGGTCAAGCCTTGGATATTGGCTTGGCCGGGGCCAACCAGGCCGCGTTCGCGCATCAGCCTTCCGATGCCGGTATAGTCATGGCCGTTTTGGCTTTCATAGCCAATCCGCATTGTGCCGCCTTCGGGCAACTTCAATCGGCCAGAGCCTTGGACTTGAAGGAAGAAAAGATCGATTGCATCGGCAACCCAAGCGATCTCCAGGCCGCGTCCGGCCAAGGCGCCTGTCTCAATGGCGGTGCGATCGGCATAGGGAACGAATTGATTGCCTTGAATCTTCCCGCGAATGGATTTGCCTTCAAAGCGCGATGAGAAATCGCTCAAGTCAATTTCAACAAGGTCGGCAGGCTTTTTGTAGACTGGCACATCATAGCCGGGGCGCTTTGTGCGCGAACCAAGGATTTCGGGTTCGTAATATCCTGTCGCAAAGGCTTTGCCGTCGCCGACCTGGACCGTGTCAAATTGCTCAGCAAAGAAGCGCACAGCATCATTGTCTGGCCAGCGCGCAGCGGCATCACAGGGGGCTTTCCAGTCCGTCGTTTCGGTAAGGCCAGACAGGTCTTTCCGTCGCTGAACGCCGGGGCAGCTGAGGCGAAAGGCCTGCAGTGCTCGGGTGGCACCTGCCGCGTCAAACAGCGGCTGGTCATATGTTGGCGCGATGTTGATTCCCGATGAAAGTGCCGTCGTGGCTTTATTGGCTTCACGGGGCAGGGGAGCCACAGGGGTCGCTGGGATGATGCGGGTCGCACCTGCAATTTCCGCTGCTGCCGTTGGGGGCAGCGGGCGCGGGCTTGGCGCTTGTGCCGTTGGCGCGGGTCTTGGTGCTGGTTGCGAGCTAGGGGCAGCGGGTATGATCCGCGCGCTGCAAGCCGAAACCGCGAGTGCAGCGCTCAAAAGTGCGAAAAGTGATTTGGTCATGACAGCGCCTTACGACGCTTCGTCGGTGTCCGTCAAAATCCAGTTTGGATCAGTGGTCCGAAGAGCACGGCTGAACGTCCATGCATCATGCGTTGGCACTGCGTCTGAAAGCGAGCCAGCGATCACCGCGCCATCTTTATTGCGGGTGACAGCGGCGATGTCTGCATCAAAGCGAACGGTCACGCGAGCCATGCCGTCTTCGACCATTGCTGAGCTGATCACAGCGCGTTCGATTGCGATCAAGCGATTGTCTAGCACTTCGCCAGCTTCTTCCCGTGCTGTGATTGCATCAGAAAAGGCTTCTTTCACATCGTCCGCCACGAAATCGGAAACGGAGCTCATGTCTCCCTTCCAATAGGCTTCAAGGATCATGCGATAGGCTTGGCTTGCGCCTTCAACAAAGCCATCAGGCGAGAAACTACGGTCTGCCGCTGCGATGGCGCGCAGGCCCATATCGGCATGCGGTTCATAAGATGGGACGGATTGATCGGTCTGACGAGCGCGCTCCAACTGGTCCTCAGCATTTTTCACGCCGGAAAGCGGCGGCAGAGGCGTGCTTTCGGGTTTGCCAAAGGTCTGTTCATGACCGGTGCGTTTGCCCAGCACTGAATAGAGCCGAAGGCCCAAAAACAGGGCAACAAGCGCAAAGATAATAATACCGGTCACAAGCGGTCCATTCACCTCAGGAAATACTGTCGTGTAGATATAGGCATAGATGTGCCCAGTTTCAAATAGGCACTTTAGGTTAGGTCACCGCAGGCCTTTTGAATGCGGGTGCAGGCCTCGGTCAAAATTTCTTCAGACGTGGCGTAAGAAATGCGGAAACCAGGCGAAAGACCAAAGGCACCACCATGAACAGCTGCCACTTGTGCCGCGTCCAAGAAATAGTCGATCAAGTCCGCATCCGTCTCAATGATCTTACCATCGGGCGTCTTGCGGCCAATGCAACCCGATGCGTCTGGATAAACATAGAATGCGCCTTCTGGTGTCGGGCAAGAGAGGCCCTTTGTTTGGTTGAGCATCGAAACAACCAAGTCCCGACGGGATTTAAAGGCCGCGTTGCGCTCAATCAAAAAACTCTGATCGCCGTTCAGGCCAGCGGTTGCCGCCGCTTGAGCAATGGAGCAAGGGTTGGACGTGGATTGCGATTGCAGCTTGCCCAT
>DLOX01000113.1 GCA_002478575.1 Sphingomonadales bacterium UBA7473
AAAAGGCAATTGAGCGGGCGATGGTTTGAGGGGGCCGGACGTCACAATCCGTCATGCCGGACTTGATCCGGCATCCATGCCTCGATGCTTCAACCTGCCCGCTGGGTGGGAAACGAGGCATGGATGCCGGGTCAAGCCCGGAATGACCGCAAAGGCCAGTTAAGCAAAATGCAGCCGCCGATATTTCCCACGGAAATATAGTAGCGGATCACGCCGAGGCTCAAAGCTTGCCTTCAGAACTTTGCCGACCAGCAAGAAATGGTCCCCCGCCTCATGCACTGCATCGCGAGCGCATTCGAAGGTGCTGAGCGAGCCGGTCAACACAGGCACCCCCGTTTCGCCCACTTCCCACGGCGTCGTTGCGAAACGATCTTCGGCTTTTGCCGCAAAGCGGTTTGATGTGGTCTGCTGACCAATTTGGAGCACATTGACCGCGAAATGATCGGCGCCACGCAGCACAGCGGCACTGCTTGAGGTATTGGCGACGCAGACGAGCAACAAGGGCGGATCAAGCGACACGGAGGTAAAGCTGTTGGCGGTCAAGCCAATCGGCGTGCCCTCTGCCGTATGGGCGGTCACAATCGTCACGCCTGTCGCAAAGCAGCCCATCGCATCGCGGAGCGTCCGCGCATCGGACCCGGTACGATATTCAGGGGCACTGCGCGGCTGGCGCTGTTCCAGGAAATCGATGAGAACCCCGTTCAAGGCCTCTGCCCGTTCAGCGTCTGACATTTGATCCGCGGCTTCGATAATCACGCTTTCGGCATGCGGCACGAGCGGAGCGATATCGGGCACCTGCGTGCTACCGGCGATCAACAAGGCCGGGATTGCCTTGGCAGGCTCACTACCCACCTCTGCGGCTTCCCCTGCGAGATCAACCAGCACCAACCCGGCAGCCAGCGTCACGGCATCCTGAGCCAAAGCCCCAAGCGCAAACCAGCCGCTTTCTCCAACCGCCACAACAACTGGCCGAGATCCAAGCTGAGCAAGAACAGCCCGAATATCTTCAATCTGAGCCACCTCATCAGCGCGCCCATCCGACGCCGCTTCGCTTTCCCCGCTACCGCGCAGATCGAGATTGATCACGCGCCGTCCGGCTTGCTCCAACGCATGCGCCGCCTCTTCCCAATCTTTGCGAGATTGGTCGGGGGCATGAATGATGAGAACGGCGGGATCATCGCCAAGGCCAGTCGCTCGCGCAGTCAGACGGACGCCGCCAAAGCCTTTGAAAGTAAGGATTGTCATATCCGCTGCGCTCTGCCCGATTGACTCCCCTTTGTCAGCCCCCGCACGCTGATTTTCCTTCTGGCCAAAGCGGGCCAGTTGAGGCATTCAAGCGCCAAGTGAAGGGAGACACTGATCATGCAAGGCATGGCACCGCTGATTACAGCACTTGGCTTTTTCGTGGGCACCCATTTCCTGATGTCACATCCGCTGCGCCCGAAGATGGTTGCGAGTTTGGGGAATAATGGCTTCCAGATCGTCTATTCGATTGTGTCGCTGGCGACCCTCCTTTGGACAATTAGCGCTTATCGAGCGGCCCCTGTTGGAGCGCCCCTTTGGGGCAGCGGTGATGGCCTGTGGTGGGCTGCCTCTGTCCTCGCCTTGATTGGTTCGATCCTATTCGTCGGTTCCTTCTTCGGCAATCCCGCCATGGCCATGCCTGGTGCCAATGCAGCAGCAAAGGCTGGCGCACGCGGCGTATTTGGGATCACGCGTCACCCAATGATGTGGGGCATTGCGCTCTTTGCCTTCTCGCACATCTTGATCAGTCCGCAGGTGAGCTTGATCATCTTGGCGATTGGCATCATCTTTCTGTCGCTTGCCGGCTCTGCCGGGCAAGACAAGAAGAAGGCCGTGACAATGGGCCCCGATTGGTCTGGCTGGACGCAAAAGACCAGTTACTGGCCCTTTGGCCTTCAACTCTCGGGCAAAGCCAGCTGGGCAACGGCCTATCCGGGGCGAACGCCTTTGCTCGGCGGCGTCTTGCTGTGGCTTGCCATCACCTATGGCCATAGCTGGTTTGGCATCGCAGGCGCGGGCGTGTGGCGCTGGATCTGGGGTTGATCACGATCACCCTATGAAAACAGCAGATTTTCTGATCATCGGCGGCGGGATCGCTGGCCTTTCTGCCGCTGCCCAGCTGGCGCGGCATGGCAAAGTGCTGCTCGTCGAAGGCGAGGCTTCGCTTGGCTATCACGCGTCTGGGCGGAGCGCGACTTTCTATCATTTCGGCCTCGGCAATGCGCCAGTGCGGGCGTTGACCGCTTGCTCGCGGGATTTCTTCGAACGGCCACCTGAGGATTTTGCGGAGGCACCGCTTTGCCGCCCTACGCCTGCGTTGTTCATTGCGCGCGAGAATGCCGTCGAAGCACTTGCAGCGATGGAAGCGGGGATGAAGCTTTATACGGACACAACCTCGCGCGTCAGTCTGTCACAGGTTGAGGCGCTTTGCCCGATCTTGAAGACTGGACCGAGCGGCGTTGTTGAGGCCGTAGTTGATACCGGCGGACGCAGGCTGGATGCAGATGGCTTGCTCCAAGGCTATGCGCGGGCGCTAAAGCGAGCAGGCGGCGAAGTTCATACCGGACAGCGGATCGTAAGCGTGAAACGCGAAGGATCAAGCTGGACGATCACAAGCGAGAAGGGTGAACAGTTCGCAGCGCCCATTCTCATTAATGCCGCGGGCGCTTGGGCGGACGCACTGGCAGGAATGGCAGGCGTTGCGCCGATCGGCATTCAACCCAAACGCCGGACCATCATCCAGTTCGATCCGCCATCCGGCATGGAGATCGCGGACTGGCCTTTCGTCAAAGCGGCGATTGACGAATTTTACATGCTGCCTGAATCCGGGCGGATCATGGCCTCTCCCGTTGACGAAGTGGACAGCGATCCGGTCGATGCAGCACCTGAGGATTATGACCTTGCCCTCGCCGCTTGGCAGGTGGAGGAATATACGAAGCTCAGCGTGTCTCGCATTGCCCATCGCTGGGCAGGACTGCGCAGCTTTGTGGCGGATCGAGTGCTCGTCGCAGGGTTCGAACCAGAAGCCGAAGGTTATTTCTGGCTGGCCGGGCAAGGCGGATATGGCCTGCAAACCGCGCCGACCATGGCGAGATGCGTTGAATCGCTTCTATGCGACACGCCTTGGCCGGAAGATTTGGCGGCAATGGGGGTGACGGCGGAAACTCTCTCCCCCACCCGCGCTTCACTGAACCGATAGCGTCAAAGCCCCATCGCCATCCTCAACCTTGATGGTGGCCCCATCGAGCACATCCCCGCGCAGGATCATATCGGCGAGCGGATCTTGCAGATATTTCTGCACGGCCCGCTTCAAGGGACGAGCGCCATAGACAGGATCATAGCCGACCCGCCCGAGCCAAGCCCGTGCTCCATCGGTTAGATCAAGCGTGACCTTGCGTGACGCCAGCAATTTGCCAACCCGGCCGACCTGAATGTCAACAATCGGAGCCATATGCTCAACGCCCAAGCGGTGGAACAAGATGATCTCGTCCAGCCTGTTCAGAAACTCCGGACGGAAATGTGCACGCACAGCATCCATCACAGGGGCCTCGACAGCAGACACATCCTCGCCTTCGCCAAGGCCAGCGATATAGTGCGACCCAAGGTTCGACGTCAGCACAATGATCGTGTTGGAAAAGTCCACCGTGCGCCCTTGCCCATCGGTCAAGCGGCCATCGTCCAGCACTTGCAGCAGCACATTGAAGACATCGCCATGGGCCTTTTCAACTTCGTCGAAGAGGACCACTTGATAGGGCCGCCGCCGCACGGCTTCGGTCAGCACGCCACCTTCTTCATAGCCGACATAGCCCGGAGGCGCGCCGATCAGCCGCGCGACGCTATGCTTTTCCATGAATTCGCTCATGTCGATCCGGACCATCGCGGCATCATCATCGAACAGAAATCCGGCGAGCGCCTTCGTGAGTTCAGTTTTACCAACGCCCGTTGGCCCAAGGAACAGGAAGCTGCCGAGCGGTCGGTTCGGATCTTGAAGACCGGCGCGGCTTCGGCGAACAGCAGTCGAAACGGCCTTCACCGCATCTGCCTGCCCAATCACCCGGCGGCCCAGTTCTGCCTCCATGGCAAGCAGCTTCTCGCGCTCAGCGCCAAGCATCTTTTCCATCGGGATCCCGGTCCAGCGCGAGACGATGGAAGCAATGTCATCCGCCGTCACTTCTTCGCGCAACATGGCTCCCTCGCTCGCTCCAGCGGCATCAGCGAGTTGCTTTTCAAGTGCGGGAATCGTGCCGTAGGATAGCTCCCCCGCCCGCGCCAAATCGCCTTGGCGCTGCGCCTGATCAAGCTGAAGCCGCGCGGCATCCAGTGCCTCTTTGATCTTGGCTTCAGCGTGGATCTTATCCTTCTCGGCCATCCAGCGCGTGGTCAGGCTTGCAGACTCTTCCTGAAGATTGGCCAACTCACCTTGCAAAGTGGCAAGCCGATCTTTGGAAGCGGCATCGCTTTCTTTGGCCAGCGCCAATTCTTCAATCTTCAGCTGAATAATCCGCCGGTCGAGCGCCTCAATCTCTTCAGGCTTCGATTCAACTTCCATGCGGATCCGGCTTGCCGCTTCGTCCATCAGGTCAATGGCTTTGTCAGGCAGAAAGCGATCCGTGATGTAACGATTGGAAAGCGTGGCAGAGGCGACAATCGCGCCATCAGTAATCCGCACACCGTGGTGCAGCTCATATTTCTCCTTCAAGCCACGCAAGATGGAGATGCTGTCTTCAACCGTGGGTTCGCCGACAAAGACCGGCTGAAAGCGCCGCTGAAGCGCTGCATCTTTCTCCACATATTTGCGATATTCATCGAGCGTGGTTGCCCCGATGCAATGCAGCTCGCCCCTTGCCAAAGCAGGCTTCAGCAAGTTGGACGCATCCATCGCCCCATCGGTTTTGCCTGCGCCGATCAGCGTGTGCATTTCATCGATGAACAGGATGATATGCCCTTCGCCCGCGCGAACTTCATCGAGCACGCCTTTCAGCCGCTCTTCAAATTCGCCGCGATATTTGGC
>DLOX01000199.1:0-409 GCA_002478575.1 Sphingomonadales bacterium UBA7473
ATCAAGTCCGGGGTGACGGGGTGCTGATTACTTCTTTTTATTCTTCACTTCACGATCCAGAAAATCGAGGATCGATGTCCAGAGATGGACGCTGACCTTTGGCCCAGCAACACGGTGCGTTTGGCCGGGATAGACCATTGTTTCAAAGCGCTGCGCATTGCCCTGCATCCGCCCCATCAGCGCGGTTGAATGGTCGAAGACCACATTGTCATCAGCCATGCCGTGGATGAGGAGGAGAGGGTCAACGAGCTTTTCCGCGTGGGGCGTCACATCGGCCTTGGTATAAGCATCCGGCACCACCCGTGGATCACCCATGTAGCGCTCCGTATAATGGGTGTCATACAGGCTCCATTTTGTCACAGGAGCGCCAGATACGCCCGCCGCAAAGGTGCCGGGTGCCGCTTGGAGC
>DLOX01000199.1:486-2940 GCA_002478575.1 Sphingomonadales bacterium UBA7473
AGCCGCCATAGGACCAGCCATAGACCGCGATGCGATCCGCATCGACAAAGGCTTGAGCTTTCAGCCACTCAACGCCTTTGAGCTGATCCGCGACTTCAACGCCGCCCATTGCTTGATAGATGGGATCTTCAAACGCTTTGCCGCGATCCGGCGTTCCGCGATTGTCGACAGAAAAGACAATCCAGCCCTGATCCACCAAATATTGCTGCAACGCCCCGCCGCCCCAGCCTGCCATCACCTGACGACCCGCACCTGGCCCACCATAGACTTGCAGGAATACAGGATAGCGCTTTCCGGCCTCCATCTGCGGAAGGAGGAGCTTGGTGTGCAGCGCGGTGCCATCTGCGGCTTTGATCGTGCCAAATTTGGGCGCGGTGTGGCTCGCAACAAAAGGCGCGTAGGGATGCTTGGCATCGAGCTTATTCTCTTCGATCCACGCCAAGCGCTTGCCTTCCGCATCGGCCAGATAGACGCGCTCCGGTTGGCTCGGGTTGGACTGCGTGACAATCGCGCGATTGGCGGCGCGGTTCATCGCAACTGCATTCCAGCCGCCTCGTTCTGTTAGGAGTGACGGTGTGCCGCCCGCCAATGGCAAGCTGTAGTGATGCTGCTCAATCGGCGTTTCTTTATTGGCCGTGAAGTAAATCACCCCCTTGGCCTCATCGACACCCGTGACCGCACGGACCATCCATGCGCCTTTGGTCAATTGCTGCCATTTGCCGCCTTTGAACCGATAGATATGCGCAAAACCATCGCGCTCTGATGTCCAAAGGAAGCTGCCATCCTTCAGTACGCGGAGATTGTCGTGGAGATTGACCCAAGTCTTCGCCGTTTCAGTGAAGAGGATCGAAGATTTGCCCGTTTCCGCATCAACCTTCAGTACATCCAGCGTCTTCTGATCGCGGGATTGGCGTTGAACGAGCAGGCTCTTGCCATCCGCCATCCAATCGACGCGCGCGAGATAGATATCGGGATTCTCGCCCATATCGACGCGCACTTGGCCCGAACCATCAGCCTTGATGATGTAAAGCGAAACAATCGCATTATCGGTGCCAGCAAAGGGGTAACGCTGTTCATAGATGCGCGTGCCATCTGCGCCAATCGCAGCGCGCGTCGCAATCTTCACACCACTTTCATCGACCCGCGCGACGGCCAAGCGACTGTCATCGGGGGACCACCAAGCGCCTTTGGTGCGGTCCATTTCTTCTTGCGCGACAAATTCAGAGACACCCCAGCTGATCGCGCCTCTGCCTTCGGTCGTCAGCGCCTTTTCCGCGCCTGAGGCTCGATCAATCACGAAGAGATTCTGATCCCGCACGAAGGAGACATAGCCGCCCTTGGGGCTAACGGTTGCGTCGAGCTCGCCTGCTTGAGTCGCGGTGAGCCGCGTCACGCCGCCGTTCAAATCGGCAAGGAAGATATCGCCATCCAGCGGCACAAGGATCGATTGGCTATCGGGAGACCAGTCATAAGCCACAATCCCCCGCGTACCGCCGATGCGGGCTCGTTCGCGCTGCATCTTTTCGGCTTCGGAGAGTTCTGCGCCTGTGCCGACCTTCAAACTATCAACCAGCATCCGCCATTCGCCAGTGGCGACATCAAGCGCCCAGAGATCGAATCTATCCCGATCATCAGCACGGGGGCGAAGCGAGGTCAGATATTTGCCATCGGGAGACAGCTTTACGGCGCGGGGGGTTGGCCCGTTGATCGAGGGAGAGGCAAAGACACGTTCCAAGGTCAGGGGCTTGTCTTCAGCCATGGCTTGGCCTCCCCCCAATAGAGCAACGGCCATCATTATCTTCCATGATCGCATCCTTACACCTCAACATAAAAGAAAAGGGGCCGGAACCTTGTTGTGGCTCCGACCCCTTTCGTGATTGCTTGCGTCAAACAAACGACTGGGATCAGGCCTCGCCTGTTTTCTTCGCAGCGTCTGTAATTCGTGTATCACGACGTTCGGCGATACGCGCCGATTTGCCGCGACGACCGCGCAGATAATAAAGCTTGGCACGACGCACAGCGCCCTTACGAACGACTTCGATGCTGTCGATATTGGGCGAATAAAGCGGGAAGACACGCTCCACACCTTCGCCGAACGAAATCTTACGTACGGTGAAGTTGGAACCAATGCCCTTGTTTGAACGCGCAATGCATACGCCTTCATAATTTTGAACGCGGGTGCGCTCGCCTTCGACGACTTTCACGCCGACTTTCAGCGTGTCACCGGGGCGAAAATCCGGAATCGTCCGGCCTTCTGTCATTTTGGCGATTTGTTCCGCCTCGATTGTTTGGATGAGGTTCATGCCTCAGTTAGTCCTTATTCTTTCGTCGCGCGTCATAGGCAGGCTGAACCCGAGCACCCTCATGGCGCTCCCAAAGGTCCGGTCTGCGTAACCGTGTATCGATCTCTGACTGTGACTTTCGCCACGCTTCGATCTTCGCATGATCCCCCGA
>DLOX01000199.1:2997-3139 GCA_002478575.1 Sphingomonadales bacterium UBA7473
GCATGATCCCCCGATCGCAACACCTCAGGGATCATACGCCCTTCCCACTCAGCAGGTCGGGTATAGTGCGGATATTCTAACAAGCCGTTTTCAAACGACTCTTCGATACCGCTAGAAGTCGCGCCCATTACGCCGGGAAGCA
>DLOX01000199.1:3192-15422 GCA_002478575.1 Sphingomonadales bacterium UBA7473
GGAAGCAGCCGAATGCAAGCATCGAGAATCATAAGCGCGGCAGGTTCGCCACCGGAAAGAACAATATCGCCGACGGAGACCTGTTCGACTTCAGGGTGAGCATCGAAGAAGCGTTCATCAAAGCCTTCAAAACGGCCGCAGATAAGCGTGACGCCGGGGCCTTGAGCGATCTGACGGATGCGCGCTTGGGTGATGGGGCGCCCACGGGGGGTTAGGGCGAGAATGGGAGCTCTCTCTCCCTTCGACACCGAAAACTCAACCGCCCGCGCCAAAACATCCGCCTTCAACACCATACCAGCACCGCCACCAGCTGGCGTGTCATCCACAGTCCGATGCTTGTCGCCCGCAAAATCGCGGAGCTGAATAGGCGAACAAGACCATTTCCCCTCAGCCAAAGCCCGCCCAGCCAGCGACACGCCAAGAGGGCCGGGGAACATCTCCGGATAGAGGGTAATGATTTGAGTCGCGAAGGTCATTAGAAGATCAAACCGCCCAATTTTCAACCTGAAGCCCTGGGATGTCGGCAAAGTCTTTTTCGTTCCGTGAGATGACAGTTAGGCCAAGACTTAAGGCATGCGCCGCGATGAGCCGATCAAAACTCCCGCGCTTAAACGGCAGTTTCGCAAAGCTCCTCGCTGCATCAGCATCGAAGGACATCAAAGGAACTTCGGCCACAAAGGCCTCAAGCACGCTCAAAGGCGGGGCTTTCCCGTTGTGCGATCCCCGCGCCACTTCGGCAAAAACAATGCTGGATAAACAGACGGAACCAGCCTCTTGCGCCAGAAAGCGAGCGGTTAGCGACGGAAAGGCGTCAGCAAGCAGATAGATGCAGCTATTGGCATCCAGCATGAACTTCATGCCGAATGCCGATCCCCGTCAAGCAGATGCCAGTCACGCGGAGAATCCTCGAAATCATAGCGAGGTAGCTCCTGAAGGTCTGGGCATTTTCCTATGAACTTACTCCCATCAATCTTGCGCTTGGGAGCGTCCATGGGCTCGACTCGAAAAGTCATCCTTGCCTCCTTCACCATGCGCACAGCCGTCCCCTCAGGGACGCCAAGGCCTTTTGGCAGGCGCAAAGCCACTGAATTGCCTGATTTGAAGGTCTTGCCTTCCCATTCTTCATGATCATCTTGCACGGCGAATCTCCGTATATACAATCTGTATATACTATGCCGCAAATCGCCCGTCAATGACGATCACATCACCCCATTCAGGCACAGCATCTGCGTTCATTGGAACCATGAAGCGCTTTTTGTCCGGCCGCTCAATCTCCAGCACATCGCCTGCACCGAAATTTTCGACGGCGACGCACGTCCCAAGCGCTTCGCCTTCGGTTGATACGCAAGACAAGCCGATCAGATCAGCATGATAATATTCGCCCTCAGCCAGCGGGGGCAAGGCGGTGCGGGGGACGGTAAGTTCGGTGCCGCGCGCGCCTTCTGCGGCATTGCGATCCGCAATTTCGGCGAAGCGGGCGATGATATTATTGCCCGCGCGGATACTTTTCAGGGTCAAAGCCCCGTTATTGAAGGCTTTATGCACTTTGAAGCTGTCCACATCCTCTGTGAACAGCTTCAAGCGCACTTCGCCCGTCACGCCATGCGCACCAATGATGACTGCAAGCGTAACGGGTGAGGTCATTGGTGGTGAAGGGTTCAACCTTCAGCCTTTTCCTCAGCAGGAGCCTTTTCCTCAGCAGGAGCCGCTTCTTCAGCAGCTGGCGCTTCCTCAGCAGCTGGCGCTGCTTCTTCTGCAGGAGCTGCAGCAGCTTCGGCCTCTGCAGCGGCAGCAGCTTCTGCGGCTTCCGCAGCAGCAGCCTTCGCAGCGGCTTCAGCTTCTACAGCCGCAGCGGCCTTCTTCTCTTGCTCTTCGATACGCTCAAGCGCCTTTTCGCCGGGCTTGCCCTTGTTGGGGTTGTTGCGCGCTGCACGTTCTTTGATGCCAGCGGCATCGAGGAAACGAGCGACACGGTCGGTTGGCTGTGCGCCAACACCCAACCAATGCTTCACCCGATCACCGTTCAGGGTCACGCGGTTGGCGTCATCCTTGGCGAGCATGGGGTTATAGGTGCCAACCTTCTCAATGAAATTACCATCGCGAGGTGAGCGAGCGTCCGCCACCACGATCCGGTAATAAGGGCGCTTCTTGGAACCACCGCGCGACAAACGAATTGAAACTGCCATTTTTACTTCCTTCTTTCTTATTCAAAATTCTAAAATCCGCTCAGGGTCAGCGTGTCTAACAAGCGACCTTTTTTGAGCCTTCACTTCTTCATCAACTGATCAAAGCCCGGCGGAAGCGCTTGGCCCATCGGCCCAGCCCCTGCGCCACCGCCCAGCAATCCACTCAGGCCGCCTCCACGGCCGAGCATCGCGCCAAGCCCCTTCATGCCGCCCATTTTCTTGAGCTTTTTCATCGCTCCGGCCATTTCCTGATGCATTTTGATCAGCTTGTTGACCTCTTGCACTGTTGTGCCAGATCCATTGGCGATGCGGATTTTGCGCTTCGCCGCCAGAAGCTCTGGCTTGGCCCGCTCCTTCGGCGTCATCGAATTGATGATCGCATCCATCCGAACCAAAATCTTATCATCCATGCCCGATTGCGCGAGCTGCGCCTGGGCCTTTTTCATCCCCGGCAGCATGCCAAGGATGCCGCCCATGCCGCCCATCCGCTGCATTTGCGCCAATTGGCTCTTCAGGTCATTCATATCGAACTGACCCTTGGCCATTTTGGCAGCCATGGCCTCAGCTTCATCTTGCTGGATTGTCTCAGACGCCCGCTCAACCAAGCTGACGACATCGCCCATGCCCAAAATGCGGCCAGCAACACGCGATGGATGGAAAACATCCAGCCCATCCAGCTTTTCTCCGGTGCCAACAAATTTGATCGGCTTGCCGGTAACGGCGCGCATCGAAAGTGCGGCCCCGCCCCGCGCATCGCCATCCATACGGGTTAGAACAATGCCCGTCAGAGGAACCTGTTCGGAGAAATTCTTTGCAACATTGACCGCGTCTTGACCAGTCAAACTGTCGACAACGAGAAGGGTCTCGGCGGGCTTGGCAATATCAGAGACGGCACGCATCTCATCCATCAATGCCTGATCAACGTGCAGACGGCCCGCCGTATCCAGGATCAGGATATCAAAGCCCTGAAGCTTTGCGGCTTGCATCGCCCGGCGGGCAATGTCGACCGGCTGCTGCCCAGCAACAATCGGCAAGGTCGCAACGCCGGTTTGCTCACCCAAAATCGCGAGCTGCTCCTGCGCAGCGGGTCGATTGACGTCCAGAGACGCCATCATCACCTTTTTCCGGTCCTTATCGGTCAGCCGCCTAGCAATTTTGGCCGACGTCGTCGTCTTACCAGAGCCTTGCAAGCCGACCATCATGATGATCGCAGGCGGCGTGGTTGCCAGATCAAGCTCGCTCGCTTCGCTGCCCAGCATCTCAACCAAAGCGTCATTGACGATCTTGACGACTTGCTGCCCGGGCGTCACCGATTTCAGGACCGATTGACCCACGGCCTTAGAGGTCGCGCTATCCACAAAGGAGCGGACGACTGGAAGCGCAACGTCAGCTTCCAATAAAGCAATCCGCACTTCGCGCATCGCTTCGCGCACATCCGCTTCATTGAGCGCACCGCGACCACGCAGCCGGTCAAAGACCCCGCCCAGCCTTTCGCTCAATGATTCGAACATATTCGTCCTCCGTTTCAACCAAACAAAAAGTGCCGGCGGACGAAAACTCGTCAGCCAGCAGCAGAAATGTTGGCGCAGTGTCTACTAGCCTTGGCCTGAAAGGTCAACCCGACTCGATTGCCTAAGGCTTAAGCATATGTGGCAAAAATGCCGCAATGCCGTGCATAATCGACCAAATGCACTTGGCAGCCTGCGGAAAACCCGTCTAAATGAATAGCGAAACGAAACTATAATCAACCAAGAGAGAGGATCCCTCCCAATGAAGAAATCGATTCTACTTGCGTCTGTGCCTTTTGCACTGTTCGCCATGCCTGCCTTCGCGCAAGACGCGCCTCAGGCTGATGAGGCAGAAACTGCCGATGTCGGCGAGATCATCGTCACAGCAAACCGCCGCGAACAACAGTTGTCTGATGTTCCCCTCGCCGTATCGGCCATTGGCGGTGAAGCGCTGCAAAATTCAGGGGTTACTGATCTTCGCGCGCTCAACCAACTTGCTCCATCACTTATTGTGTCCGGCGCAACCAGCGAATCAAACTTTACCGCCCGTATTCGCGGCATTGGCACCGTGGGTGAGAATCCCGGCCTTGAATCTTCCGTCGCCCTTTTCATCGACGGTGTTTACCGCAGCCGCACGGGCGCTGGCCTCACAGAATTGGGCGAGATTGAACGGATCGAAGTCTTGCGCGGCCCACAAGGGACGCTGTTCGGTCGCAACGCCTCTGCCGGTTTGCTGAACGTGATCACCAAAAAGCCAAGCTTTGAATTTGGAGGCTATGGCTCTGCTACCTACGGCAATTATGATTATTTGCGCCTTGAAGGCGGCGTGACCGGTCCGATCGCGGGCGACAAAATCGCTGCAAAGCTCGAAGGCGTTTACATGAAGCGCGATGGCTATGTGAAAAATGTCACCCCCGGCCAGCCTGACATCAACGACCGTGATCGCTATCTGGTCCGCGGCCAGTTGCTGATTGAGCCCAGCTCAGAATTGACGATCCGATTGATCGGTGACTATTCAAAGCGCAAAGAAAATTGCTGTGCTGCTGTCTATCTGGCACCCCGCAACTTGGCCCGGGGACCTGACGGCAATCCTGTTGCGAGCGCAAACACGCTCCTTCCGGTTCTGCAAGCCTTGGGTGCAAACATTCAATTGCCAACCGATGGTTCGCCTTTTGTACGCCGCACCGCGACTACGGCGGGCTTCCCTTATCGTGCTGACAGCACCGACTATGGCTTCTCCGGCGAGGTGAATTGGGAATTTGGCGCAGCAACCTTGACCTCCGTCACCGCCTATCGCGACTATAAGTTCACGCAAGGCCAAGACGGCGACTTTAACGGCGTCGATCTGCTGCGCCGGACCGATGATGACCGTCGCTTTCAAACATTTACGCAAGAATTGCGCATCCAAGGCGAAGCTTTTGACGGTCGCCTCGATTGGTTGGTCGGCGGCTATTATGCCAATGAAAAGCTGACGCAGGATCAAGACACGAAGTATGGCAATGATTATGAGAAGTTCATCAACTGCTTGACCATTGCTGGCCTTGGCGCAGAAGCGCTTGATCTCACCAATCCATTCTGCATCAATGCAGGTGCGGTACCCGGAGCCATCAGCACCCGCGTTGCTCAACGGACGGCACTTTTGAACGCAGGTGTTGCAGCGACAGACCCGCGCGTCGTTGGGCTGTCAACGCAGATTGCAACTTTGCCTGCCCTGATCGCCAATCCTGCCCGCCCCGGTTATGGGTCATTGGCAGCCGTTCTCGGCCAGCCCAATATCCAGATCAATGGCACGGGTTTCGTCCGCAACTTCTTTGAACAGAAGAGCCGCAACTATGCGTTCTTCACGCATCACATCTTCCAGATCATCCCCGACAAGCTGACGCTGACCGCCGGTGGCCGTTACACAAATGAGCGCAAGGAAATCAATTCTACGGTCAATTTCAGCAATAATATCTGCGGCTTGCTGATCAATTCTCCGCTGACCGCGCTGCGCGGCCCCGTCTGTTCGTTGAACTCAACAGCCATTGGTTTTGCGGCTGGTGCGCCTGGCACTTCACGGTCTGAAGACGAATGGACTGGCACTGTCAACTTGTCGTTCAAGCCTATCGAAGATTTGATGATTTATGCTTCTTATTCAAAGGGTTATAAGTCAGGCGGCTATAATCTCGATACATCTGCATTGGATCAGGTATGCAACCCAACGTTCGACACGACTTGCGCCGCGCGGCTTGCTCTACCTGCCAACCGCCCCTTCAACGGTCGACCAGAAGCCAGCGATCTTCAGTTCGCAGCGGAAAAGGTTGATTCATACGAAGTCGGTGTAAAATTTGATGGCCGCAAGATTGACATCAATGTCGCAGCGTTCCGCTCTGCCTTCGACAATTTCCAGTTGAACACCTTCAACGGTAATACGTTTGAAGTCACCAACGTGGCGGCGTGCAAAGATAATCTAAACGGCACCGACCAAGACGCCAGCGCAGTGACCGGAGCTTGCCCCGCCAATCGTCTCCGTCCGGGCGTGATCTCCAAGGGCATCGAGGTTGAGTTTTTCGCTTATCCAGCTCGCAACTTGATGGTCAATGGTGGCGTGACCTACTTAAGCTCGCGCTATTCAAAGAATTTGGTTGGCACAGGCGGTGCAGCTTTGTCTCCGGTGCTCTTCCAGCTTCCTGGCCGCCGCACCTATGGCGCTGAATGGGCAATGACCGGTGCCATCTCTTGGACGCCGCCGATCACAGAAAGCCTGTCGGCTTTGGTTTACTTCGACATGAAGATGCAAAGCGATGTGAACACTGGATCTGATCTTGATGTGGAGAAGAATCAAGACGGCTATGCGTTGTTCAACGGTCGCCTTGGCTTGCTTGGTCCAGACCGCAAGTGGAGCGTTGAGCTGTTTGCTCAGAATATCTTCAACAAGAAGTATCAGCAGATTGCTGCAGACGCTCCAGGCCAAGGCAGCGGTACATTCCGCGCAGTGGCTGCAGCCGCGTCAACGGGTCTGGCCGGCACCGCCAATGCGCTGTTCATTGGCTTCCCCGGTGAGCCACGTACCTACGGCTTGACCGCGCGGTATCGCTTCTGATCTGCCCAATCTGATCTGTAGGAGGATCAAGGAAGGCCCGTCCCGGCAGTGCTGGGGCGGGCTTTTTCGTTTATTTCAACGCGGTTAACATGCCCGGCGTAAGCACTTGGCCGAGCACTTGTGGGTCGTCTTTGCCAGCCCCGTACCAGAGATAAAGCGGCACACCGGATCGGCCTTGACTTTCCAAGAAGCGGCTGATGGCGGGGTCACCATTGGTCCAATCGCCAACCATGATGATGGCCTGCTTCGCCTTGAAATGCGCAAGCACTTCGGCCCGGTCTATCGCAACCTTCTCATTCACTTTGCAGGATACGCACCAATCGGCAGTGAAATAGAGAAAGACGGGACGACCCACGGTTTGGGCCTTAGCCAGCGCTTCGGCGGAGAAAGGCACCGCGCCTGCAATGGCAACGTCGCGTCGGTTTTCCGCTTTGGGAAGCAGAGGCGCAGCAACGGCGGCCACGACAACCAATGCCGCCAAGACGGACGCCAAGCCAACGCCCAAGGGCATGCGCTTGCCAACCAACCACAGCGCCACGGCAATCAACAGCAAAGCCAAGCCAGCGCCGACCAATCCCGGTAGCCCCAATTGCCGCCACAGTAGCCAAACCAGCGCGGCCGTCGTCAAGGCCATCGGCACTGCCATCCAGCGTTGGAAGCTTGCCATCCAAGGCCCGGGCTTGGGCATTTTCGCTCGCAGTGCCGGGATATAGGCCAAGGCCAAGAAGGGGAGAGCAAGGCCAAGCCCCAATCCGCCGAAGATCGCCAAAGCAGCAGGCACAGGCAGCACCAGCGCGGCCCCCAATGCCGCAGCCATGAAAGGGCCTGTACACGGCGTTGCGACAAAGGCCGCCAAAGCCCCCGTCCAGAAGGATCCAGAAGCCCCGCCTTGTGACGCCAAGGCCTCTCCCCCGCCAAAACCCTTCAGGTAGAACAACCCTGCCAAATTGAGGGTGAGCACTGCCGACAGGAGCAGAAGGAAGAAAATCACGCGGGGATCTTGCAGCTGGAATGCCCAACCAACCGCCATGCCTCCTGCCCGAAGTGCAAGCAGTGCGCCTCCGAGTGCCAAACAAGTCAAGATAACACCTGCGCTATAGGCCAAAGCATCGCGCCGCGCGGCCGCTTCATCGCCACCTGCTTTGGCAAGGCTAAGCGCTTTCAAGCTGATGATCGGGAACACGCAGGGCATGATGTTGAGGAGCATACCGCCCAGCAAAGCCCCACCCAGCGCCAAAAGGGTCGCTACCAGCCCCGTCTCCGCGCCCGTCGAAGGCACTGCCCCCGCTTTCGCCTCGATTTCAAGCCCCATACCGTCAGCGAAGGCAATCACGCCTTTGATCGTTTCAGGCGATTTATATCCAAATTCTGCTTTGCTCGTTTCGATGACTACATCACCGCCTACCTGAGTGATAGATTGAGGAGCGTTATAGTTCACCAGCTGCTCGGTCTCGGCAAAGAACCAAGCGTCAGAAAGCGAGCGCCCGGGCGGTAAGGGAAGCGCAATCCTTACCTTGGCGGCAGAGACATCGAACCGCGCCGGACTGCCCAAAGGCCTCGCTAGCTTCCTCCGCCACTCATCAAAGCGCTTCCGCACCCCCGGTGCCACACCTCCGTCACCAATTGTGAGTTCCGTCCCAAACTCCCGCTCTTCCGGGACGCAAATGCGATCGGTGCAGGCCAGCCAGCGGCCCTTGATGCGGATCGGAAGCACGTCGCCTGCCGCCATGCCAGCTGGAATCATGATGCTCGTCAACAAAGCATGATCGCCATAGAAGACATGGTTCATCAGGCCATTGGTCAAGAAGCGCTTCGGCACAGGGTAACGCAGCGGCGCTGGCTTCAAGCCACCCGGTATCGTCCAGTCATAACTGTTGGGAAAGCCCGCATCTCCCGGGGTTTTCCAATATCCGTGCCAACCGTCTTTAGGCTGCATCAATATCGCGAGTGTGACGCTTTTTCCCGGCGCAGGCCTTTCGCTTTCGGCCAAGATTGACGGCATGATGTTTGTCGGGGTCTGCGCCGAAACCGGCACTGTCATCATCCAGCCACACAGGATTGCGAGGATCAGGCGGAATAGGGCTTGTCGGTGCATAGAGGCCGCTATAGCCTTTTCGAAACGCTTGGGCAGGGGAAGATTGATCATGATCCGTATTTCGATAGTGGCGGGCCTATTGGTTACAGCCAGCGTTACGATGGCGCAGCCTGCACCTCCGCCGAAACCCAAGCTGATCGTTGCGATCTCGGTCGATCAATTTTCAAGCGATGTGTATAATGAATATCGCACCCAATATATGGGCGGCTTGAAGCGGCTATCGAGCGGTATCGTTTTTCCGGCAGGCCATCAAAGCCATGCAGCAACCGAAACCTGCCCGGGCCATTCAACCATCCTGACGGGTAGCCGCCCTTCACGCACGGGCATCATCGCTAATGACTGGCAGAATCCCAATCTCGAGCGGAAAACCGCGAAAGGCGATCCAACCTTTGAGATTTACTGCTCCGAAACGCCGGGCGCCGTGGGGAGCGACGCCTCAAGGCGTCTGATTTCAAGCCAATTTTTGAAAGTGCCTACGCTTGGTGATCGCCTCAAAGCGATTGACCCTGCAACCAAGGTCCTTTCCGTGTCCGGCAAGGATCGGTCTGCCGTCATGATGGGCGGGCACAAGGCAGATCTTACGATTTGGTGGGATGGAAAGGCCTTTGGCACATATGCGGACAAAGGCGCGTCCGTGCCTGCCTCAATAGCCCCGATCAATGCCCGCGCGACAGCAGCCGTTGCCAAGCCCGTTGCGATCCCGCTTCCCAAACATTGCCAAAGCCTTGCCCGGCCCCTTGCCGTCAATGACAAGCTGACCGTTGGCGTGCTTTCCCCGCGCGCACCGGGCGATGCCAGTGCCTGGCGCGGCACTCCAGAATTTGATGCTATGACGATGGATGTGGCGCTTGCTGCGATGAAATCGATGAAGCTGGGTCAGGGCACAACCACAGACGTGCTGGCCGTTGGCCTCTCCGGCCCAGATTATGTCGGCCATGCCTTTGGAACATCGGGAGCCGAGACCTGCACTCAAGTTGCGGCTGTCGATGTGCAGGTCGGGCGATTGATGGCCGCGCTTGATGCGACCAAAATCCCCTATGCCATCGTCTTGACGGCGGATCATGGCGGGATTGACACCACCGAGCGGCTCGACGTTCAGGGCCTACCGCAGGCGGAACGCGCTGATATTCGGTTGTCTGCGATGATAATGGGGCGGACTGTCGCTGCCGCCGTTGGAGCCTCGGGCAATGCCCTGATCGGCCGCGCCACCTTTGGCGATATGTATCTTGCGCCTACGATCCCCGATGCGATGCGCGGAAAGGTGCTGGAAACGGCGGTCAAAATGTATCGCGACCATCCCCAAGTCGCTGCTGTCTTCACCAAGACTGAGCTGATTGCCGCCCCTCAGCCCAGCGGGCCAGTTGAAGATTGGTCTTTGATCGAGCGCGCCAAAGCCAGCTTTGATCCGGAGCGGTCTGGCGACTTTGTGGTCTTCCTCAAGCGATATGTATCCCCTATTCCCACCAGCGGCATGGGCTATATTGCAACCCATGGCTCTCCTTGGGGTTATGATCGCCGCGTTCCAATCCTCTTTTGGTGGAAAGGCGCCCTTCCGTTCGAACAACCTAATGGTGTGGAGACCGTCGACATATTGCCAACGTTGGCCAGCCTGATTGGGTTGAATGTGCCCAAGGCAGAGATTGATGGCCGTTGTTTGGACGTGGTTGCGGGCACCGGAACAAATTGCAATTGAGGCAGATGCACAGCACTCCCCCCCGCTCAGGCTGAGCCCTTCGACATCGCTCAGGAGGTCCTTGACGAAGCCCCATCTACTTCGCAAATTTTCATAATCCCAAACAACCCTTCGACAAGCTCAGGGTGAGCGGTCTAGAGGATAGGTTCTGATTTGTGTTGACCTGATCCCCCGAAAGCCAGCCCCATCCTCACCCTGACCCTCTTCCCTGCTTTGCTGATGATTATTTCCGGCAGCATCCATGCGATGGTCAATGCCATGATCAAAGGGCCCACGGGCCAACAGACCAATCGCATGGCGCAAATGGCGCTGGCATCGGGATCAAGTACGATCATCGTTTTGCCCTTCCTGCCCTTTGTGGATTTACCACATGGAGCCTGGGGCTGGCTCGCAATCGCGATGGTCGTTCATATCATCTACTTCATCTGTCTGGTCAGCGCGCTTGATGCGGGGGACTTGTCCTCCGCCTATCCCGTTTTTCGCGGCAGTGCGCCGCTCATCACGCTCGCGGGATCCGTGCTCATCTTAGGCGAAGCGCTCCAATTGGTTGAGATCATCGGCACGCTCATGATCGTGGCGGGCGTGCTGGTTATGCTGAAGGGGCGACACTTGGATCGGCCGACGCTGGTTTGGTCTTTGGCAACCGGCATTTTGATTGCCGGCTATACGATTATCGATGCGCAGGGCGTGCGAGCAGCCCCCAATGCCCCAAGCTTCATCGTCTGGCTCTTCTTCTTGATGGGCATTGTCTCGATGCTGATCTTGCCACTGTTTGTGAATGGTAGCTTTGTAGAGGCCACCCGGATCCAATGGAAATCAGCTCTATTGGCGGGCTTTCTGTCGGTCATCACCTTTGGCACGGCCCTTTACGCGCTTTCGATGGGGCCAACAGCGCCTTTGGCCGCTTTGCGCGAAACAGGGATGGTCACTGCGCTTTTGATTTCCATCTTCATTTTGAAGGAACCGGTGACGGCGGGGAAGATCGCCGCGATTCTCACAATCTGTGCCGGAGCGTTGGTGTTGCTGGGAGCTGCAGCATAGGCTGACAGTCGTCGACCATCACCGGTCGTTCATCCCCCTACACCTCCGCTCGCCGAGCCTTTCCCATGTTTTGTAGAAGACGAGATGCATCGCCGCCTGACCTCTGCCAGTCCAGACTTCGGAGGGGGCAACCGGGTTAAGGAGACAACCCATGAGCCTCAAAACAGTGACAACATTCATCCTCGCCACAGCTTTTGCCGCGGGAACGGCACAAGCATCTGAAATGACCGTTAACGCCAAATATGGTGATGACGAAGTTCCAGTCGCCTATGTCAAAACCAAAGGCATTGATCTTTCGACTGCCGAAGGCGTCGCCAAGGTAAGATCAATGGTACGTTGGGCCGCCAAATCCATGTGCGAAAGCAGCGGCCGCGTGAGCCTACATCAAATGGGCCTTGAAGAAACCTGCACGAAAACGGCTATTGCGAGCGCGGAACCACAAATCGCACGCGCCATCGCGTCTTTCACACAGCGAGATCGACTTGCGGGCGTGTCTATCAAGCTCAACGGACGGTAGATCTTCAAATCTCCACTGTCATTCCGGGCTTGACCCGGAATCCATGCCTCGTTGTTTCATCCGGCTCGCTGTCTGGAAATCGAGGCATGGACCCCGGATCAAGTCCGG
>DLOX01000199.1:15458-16215 GCA_002478575.1 Sphingomonadales bacterium UBA7473
GGATCAAGTCCGGGGTGACGGGGAGTTGAGCAATCTCTACTCCCTATTGAGCGCATTAATCGCGTCATGCACCCGCGCTTCAATCTCTTCGCGGGGAAGGCCCGGCGGGATGGTCTCACCGACTTTCATCCTCACTTTGCCCGGATATTTCACAAAGCCTCTGGGCCAAAGCCGCCCCGTATCGAGCGCGACTGGAATCACAGGCATCCCAAGCATCTTGTAAAGACCAGCGAGCCCAGCCTTCAGCGGCGGCTGCTCCCCTCGCCAAACCCGAGTGCCTTCCGGAAAAAGCACAACCGGTCTGCCAGACGCCTTGGCCTCTTTGGCGGCGGCCATCATTGTGCGAAGCGCTGCCGCCCCTGCTTCCCTGTTCACGCCTATCGATCCATGCCGGGTCGCCGCATGCCCCCAGCCGGGAATATCGAGAAGCTCCTGCTTCATCACGACGATCGGCCGATCAAACAGCGCCAGTGTCTCAATCGCCTCATACATGGATTCATGCTTGAAAATGTAGAGCGCTTGATCTTGCTTGATATCGGCGGTCGATTCCCATTCGATGCCCAATATCACTTTTGCACACCAACGATGCCATAGCGCCCAGCGGCGTGCTCCGCGGATTACCCCATCTTGGCCGAAGATGGATTCGATCAGCGCAACCGCAATCAGCACCGTCCCGACCGAATAGAATGCCAAAGCGAAAAGCAGAGAACGCAGGAAGGCCACGATCAATATCCAAACAGGATCGACACCCGCCGCA
>DLOX01000199.1:16262-19366 GCA_002478575.1 Sphingomonadales bacterium UBA7473
CCCGCCGCAGCAGATATTTATTATATTCCAAGAGGATCGTATCTAGGCTGGGCGTGGTAGGCACACCATCCATCACGATGCTGACGGAGCCATCCAGCGTCTGATCCAATTCCAGACGGGCCCGGCGCATATGCCAATCGGAAGTGATCAGGCGGATCGAGCGATGCTCATTGCGCTTCACCCATATGCGGGTCTCTTCTGCGTTTGAGACGGTATCGGTCGCTTGCTTACCCAATTCAATGCAGCAGCGCAACAGGGCCGGCGCAACTGAATTGGCCAAGCGAAACTCCCCGGGGCGCACACTGCGATCGACGCCAGAAACCAGCATTTTGCGCGACAGGCCTTGATCAAGAACTTCAACTCCGCGCTGAAGCCGACCCGCGCCGCCCGTCAAGACAACAACGCCATCGGTGCGAATATCTGAGGCTGGCCCAGGAAGTGCAATCATGAACCACGCAAGTCCCAGCACCCATCCCAGAAGGATCAGCAAAATGACGCGAGGGAGAAAATGCTTCATGATTTACAGCGTCTTGCCCAAAGTCCTGAGCACAGTCCAGCGCGCAACCAATGCCGCAAGCGTCGTTCCAAGCAAAGGCAAAGCCGCAATCGCGAGCCAACCCGTCCAACCCAAGGTCGCTTGGCCCAACAGGTCAGACCCCAGTGCAGAAACACGATTACCCAGCACCAGCAACAATGTCAGCGCCACTGCAAAGCCCGCAATTGACCCCAGCAGCGCATCAAGCGCGATCCGCCTCTGAAAGAGCCCGGCGATTTGGCTGTCCGTGGAACCCAGAAAATGCATCACTGAAATCGTATCGCCATGCGTGTTGAGCGCTGAGCGAACGGTCAACAGCACAACGGCCCCCGTCGCAATCGCCATCAGCAGCACCAACCCTCCGGCAAGCCAAGTGAGCGACGACAACAGCCCTGACAAAGAGGCGAGCCAACTGGAATGGCGATCTACCCGAGCTTTGGGCGCAATCCCCTTCGCAATCTGCTCCAATTCGGCCACCGCCCGATCGTCAGCGCGGACCAAAGTGACATCGATCAGCGCTGGCAGAGGCAAATCCGTATCTTCCGCGATATTGCCAAGCCAAGGATCAAGCAGCTCGCCCAATTTCTCTTCGCTGACGGGTTCAATGTCCGTCACGCCGTTGACGAGGCGCAGCTCAGCCAACAAGGCTCTGATCTGGCCATTGCGCGCGCTTTGATCGCCTTCCGGGATTTGGATCGTGACTTTGTCCGCAATATCCCCGCTCAATTGGTTGGACGCGCGCGCCACCGCGATGCCAATCGCGCCTGTTAGCACTGTGACCAGCATCATGATCGCGAGCACCCAAGGCATCGGCCCAGCCGAGCGGCCTTCGGGCAACAACTTGCGGTCTGCAGCAGAAGGCGCGATCCAATTCATTAGGAAAGGATGTCCGCGATCTGTGGAGGATCTGCACGCGGCGGATATTTGAGCATACCCGTGGGGTCAGACAATTTTCCGCCCTCAATCTTCATCATCGTCGCGTTGCCAATGCGCGTCAGCAAATGAAGATCATGGGTCGCGATCACAAGCGTCGTGCCAAGCTTGTTCAAGCCATCAAACAGATGGAGCAATCGCGCGGCCATATCAGGATCGACGTTACCGGTCGGTTCGTCTGCGACCAAGATATCGGGCCTTGTGATCACGGCGCGCGCAATGGCGACCCGCTGCTGCTCTCCGCCCGACAGGGTTGCGGGTCGCGCACTGGATCGTTCGGCCAAGCCGACCCAGTTGAGCATTTCGGTGACGGAACGATCCACTTCCTTTTCGCCTTGGCCCATGATCCGCAAGGGAAGCGCGATGTTATCATAGGCTGAGAGATGCGGGATCAATCGGAAATCCTGAAAGACCACTCCGATCCTCCGCCGAAAAGCGGGCAGCCGATCGCGCGGGATCATGACCATATCTTCACCGAACAGGCGGATCAGCCCCCGGCTCGGGCGCATCGCCAGATAGAGCAGCTTCAGAATTGAGGTTTTTCCAGCACCCGACGGACCAGTGAGGAAATAAAATCCGCCTTGGCGCAACGAAAAACTGACATCGGTCAGCGTTTCAGCGCCGGTGCCATAGCGCAAGCCGACATTTTCAAACTGCACAATTGCACTCATAATTCCCTCTAAACGGCCAAGCGGGCCAAGAGCAAGGGGTGAGGCGCGACACAACCATGGGGAATGCGGTGCTTTTGTTGGCGGAAAGGGCAACAGGGCTTGCAAGCAAGGCCCCAACGGTGCTTAGACCATCTGTGATCTTTGGTTTCAGTCTGTTTCTGTAATGCTGCTCGTTTGTCCGGCCTGTTCGACTCGCTATCTTGTCCCTGACAGCGCCATTGGTGCGTCTGGTCGGCAAGTGCGCTGCGCATCGTGCAGCCATAGCTGGTACGCGACGTTGCCGCCTGTGGAGCCGCCACGCGAAGCCGAACTGCCTTTCTCAGCACCACCGGCGCCAAAGCCAGAGCCGATTGTGCCTCCGCCAACCGCAGTGGCCCCGCCCGTTGCTGCGTCAGCAGGACCACCCATTCCAGAAAGCCTTTCACAAATTCGGGAGCCAAAGGGCCCCGAAAGCGATCCTTTCGCGCATGAGCCTTTGTTCAAGCCGCGCCGCAACCCTGCCAGACGCTGGACCATGGCTGCGATTGGTGCAGCAGTGTTGCTCGGCGGTGGGATTGTTGCGGTTCAATTGCTCGGCACGCCGACCTTCGCGTCTGACATTGCGGCCCGCTTGGGAATTCCCGTTGGCGTTGTTGAAGTGCCTTTGCTTTTGGAAGTGCCCCGCAAGCCAGAGCGGCGGACACTCGAGAGCGGCAATGAGCTATTTGCGGTGACGGGCCGCGTGATTAATCCAACCAGTCAAAGCCAACGCGTGCCGGACATTCTCGCCGAACTGCGCGACGCCCAGGGCAGGGTCGTCTATGGCTGGACCATCACACCCCCCAAACGGACGCTGCCCCCCAAAGGAAGCATTGAGTTTAACAGCGCCGAAGTGGATGTGCCTAAGGGTGCCCGAGCGCTGAATTTGAGCTTTTCCGGGGTCAAAGAGTAGGTCGCTGTCCTTTCCGTCACCCCGGACTTGATCC
>DLOX01000123.1 GCA_002478575.1 Sphingomonadales bacterium UBA7473
GGACGCGGGTTGGCAGGATAATCAAGCACTGCCTCTTCCGGGCTGTTGGGAAGAGCGCTGGTTTTGCCGAGAAAGGGTCTGTCCATATACGCACGCATTAGCGCCGCTGAAACCGTTTGGCTATTGCTCTTGGCGGGAACGTGGCGTTAGACGAGCGGAGAGCTGCGAAGGGAGTGCGCCATGGTATCCATATCCATCGAATATCAAGGCGATCTGCACTGCAGCGCCACTCACGGCCCCTCTGGCACCGTGATGAGCACAGACGCCCCTGTTGACAACCAAGGCAAGGGGGAGAGCTTTTCGCCCACAGACTTGGTTGCAACGGCGCTTGGCACCTGCATCTTGACGACCATGGGCATTGTAGCCGCGCGTGCCGGGATTAATATGAACGGTTCAACCGCGTCGGTTGAGAAGGCGATGACCAGCAGCCCGCCCCGGCGGATCGCAGAACTCACCGTCTACATTCATGTGCCCCATGATTTGTCGGACGATGATCAAAAACGATTGGTGAATGCAGCGCACAGCTGCCCCGTCCATAAATCAATGCATCCCGATGTTGCGATGCCGATCAGTTTCACTTGGGGGCCAGCATCCGCGTGACAAAGCGCCGCGATGAAACTCAGGTCGTGCAGGCTGGGCGTCGTCCGGAATGGACAGGTCCCATCGTCAATGCTCCCGTGTGGCGCGCATCGACGATCCTCTACGAAAATTGTGGCGCTCTCAAAGAAGGCAATAAAACCAATGAGGATGGCCGCTTTTTCTACGGCCGCCGGGGAACGCCCACGCAATGGTCGCTGGCCGATGCACTCACTGAGATGGAACCGGGCGCGGAAGGAACCATGCTTTTCCCGTCGGGCGTGGCCGCGGTTTCAACGGCTTTGCTTTCAGTCCTAAAGCCCGGCGATCATCTGCTGATGGTCGATAGCGCCTATGACCCGACGCGTATCCTCTGCGATGGATATCTAAAGAGATGGGGCGTGGAGACGACCTATTATGATCCGCTGATCGGTGGCGGGATCGACGCTTTGATCAAACCCAATAGCCGCGCGATTTTCATGGAAAGCCCGGGCAGCTTGACCTTTGAAGTGCAGGATGTGCCTTCGATTGTTGGTGTCGCGAAGGAGCGCGGCCTGACAACTGTTATCGACAATACTTGGGCGACATCGCTTTATTTCAAGCCGCTCTCGTTGGGCGTCGATATGTCGGTCTCTGCAGCCACCAAATATATTGTGGGCCATAGCGATGTGATGGCAGGCGCAGTCACCGCCAATGCGGCGACATACGCATCGCTGCGTCGTACGAGCCAGCAGCTTGGGCAATATCTTAGCCCAGATGACGCCTATCTGGCGACGCGGGGCCTGCGCACCATGGCTGTGCGGATGAAGCAACATGAAGCGAGCGCGGTGAACATCGCGATATGGTTGGAGCAACAGCCTGAAGTGGCCCGCGTGCTTCATCCGGCCCTGCTCTCGCACCCCCAACATGAGTTTTGGAAACGAGATTTCACTGGATCATCAGGCCTGTTTAGCTTCATTTTGAAGGGCGGTGATGACAGTGGACGAGCAGCCTTGATCAATGGGTTGGAGCATTTCGGCATCGGTTATAGCTGGGGCGGATATGAAAGCCTTGCCATTCCCATCGATCCAGAAACGATCCGGACGGCAACGACTTGGGCAGCAGAAGGCCCGGCAATCCGTCTTCAAATTGGCCTAGAACATCCCGACGATCTAATCGCGGACTTGCGGGCTGGTTTGGATCGTTTCGTCACTTCAATGGGTTAAGGCGAATTTCAGAGATTGTTGCGCTCTCGCAACACTGTTTTACAAAAGACCCCCTAAAGAATTTTTTTGTTGTGCAGCGCGGCATCCGAAGGCAGGGTTATGGCGTCAGTTGGACATGCGGCCCGAAACAGAGGCCACAGCCAGCAACGCAGGTGGGACGACGCAAACACCAACCCAAAAGGGGATATAATATGCGCACGTCCTTGGGCTCCATCATGGCCCTCTCCCTCGCTCTTGTAGCGACCCCGGCTTTGGCCGAGGAAGAAGAAGCAAAAGCCATCACCGTTAATGGCACAGCTACGCTCGTTTCCGATTATCGCTTCCGCGGCATTTCTCAAACCGACAAAGATTTTGCCGTTCAAGGTTCAATCACTGTCACCCACAAATCTGGGCTATATGCAAGCGTTTGGGGATCTTCAGTCGATGACTATATCGCTGCCGGTGGCGATCAAGAAATTGATCTGATCGCAGGTTTCAAGAAGACTTTCGGCAGCACGACCGTCGATGTTGGTGGCATTTACTATTATTATCCGGGCGCTGAGAAAATCATCCCTGGCTATAATTCCGATTTCTTGGAGCTTTATGGCAGCGTTGCCCAAGGCTTTGGTCCAGTCACTGCGAAGCTCGCAGTGAACTATGCACCAAAATCATCGGCTTTGGCCTATCTGCCATCAGGCGCCAAAGAAGATAATCTCTATGGCAACCTGAGCGTTTCTGGCTCCTTCTCTGGCTTTGGCCTGAGCGCAGGCGTTGGCCGCACCTTCACGCGGAGCTTCCTGTCTGGCGGTATCAAATATACTGACTGGTCACTGGGCGCGACCTATACAACGGGTCCTGTCACCTTTGGCCTCAGCTATGTTGACACCAGCGCGCCGCGTATTCCGAGCCCATCGGGCAAGGATATCTATAAGGGCGGTATCGTCGGCTCGATCGGCGTCAGCTTCTAAAAAGTTAGGAGGCGGAGGCTTTAACGAGCCTCTGTGTAACAGGGTGGGCTGGGGATGTAATGACATCCTCAGCCTTACCTTCTTCAACGATCAGGCCTTTGTCGAGAACGGCAATGCGGTGGCAAAGCAACCGCGCCAGTGCCAAGTCATGGGTAATGGCCAACAACGAAAGCCCACGTTCGCGCTGCAGGCGTTGAAACAGCTCCACGATCTGCGCCGCAATCAAAACGTCCAGCGCGGATGTTGCTTCATCGAGCAACAGCATTTTAGGTTTGGCGACCAAAGCCCGCGCGATGGCCACGCGCTGCGCCTGGCCACCCGATAGTGAGCGCGGCAGCCGATCCAGCATCTCGGAGGGAAGTTCCACATCAGCCATGGCCTCAGCAATCAAGGCCTCACGATTCCCCTGAGGATCGAGATGCTGCAGCGGCTCCGCGATGATGTCCCGAACGCGCCAGCGTGGATCTAGGCTCGCGACAGGGTCTTGAAACACGGGTTGAATGAGTTTGCGATGCGCAAGCGTCATGGCGCTACGAGAAGGGAAGGCCTGGCCTTCCCATGTTACAGTGCCGCTATCGCATGGCCCCAATCTTACAATCGCGCGGCCGAGTGTCGATTTGCCTGAGCCCGACTCTCCTACAAGTGCCAGGGATTCTCCCGACCGGATATCTAGGTTCACTCCGTCAACCGCGGCCAAGCGCCCCTTGCCCCAACCCGGCCTTGGGAAGCTGACCCGAATATCTCGTGCCTCCAGCAAGGGCTGCCCGACTTCAGGCTTTTCCGGAAGCGGCGTATCGAGCCGAGGGGCAGCCGCAATCAAATCTCTCGTGTAGGTCGCGTTGGGCGCCGCAAAAAGCCGAGCGGTCGGTGCATCTTCGACCATCTCGCCATGACGCATAACGATGATGCGATCAGCCGATCCTCGCACGCTGGCCAAATCATGGCTGACCAGCAGAACAGCCAAGCCTTGTTCCCGGCGAAGATCATCGATCAGTGCCATGATGCCTTGGCGAAGCGAAGCGTCCAGCGCCGTCGTCGGCTCG
>DLOX01000214.1:0-2457 GCA_002478575.1 Sphingomonadales bacterium UBA7473
GGACGAATTGGGCCATGCTGCTGGTCAAGACCCCTATCAATTTCGCCGTGCGCATTTGGCGCCGGGATCGCGGCATTTGGCTGTTCTTGATGAAGTCGCAAAGCGCAGCGGATGGGGAACGCCTCTGCCCAAAGGTGTTGGTCGCGGGATCGCAATTGTTGAGAGCTTTGGCACAATCGTCGCTGAAGTGATCGAAGCGGGCGTCCGCGAAGACGGCTACCCAGATGTCAAAAAAGTCTGGGCAGTTGTCGATTGCGGCACCACTGTAAACCCGCTGAATGGCGCGGCGCAGATTGAAGGCGGTGTAATCATGAGCTTGTCCGCGACAATCGGCGAAGAAATCACGCTGGACAAGGGCACCGTGGTTCAATCCAACTTCACTGACTACCCGCTGCTGAAGCTGGCCGAAGCCCCTGCTGTCGATGTGCATTTCATCGAAAGCGGCGCGACGATGGGGGGCCTCGGCGAGCCTGGTGTTCCGCCCGCCTCTGCGGCGCTCACCAACGCACTGTTTGCAGCGACAGGCAAGCGGGTTCGGGCATTGCCGGTCAGAGATCAAGCCAAGGCAGCCTAAACCGATAGCAAAGAGTTAGAGGGGGTCATTCCCCTCTACTTCAACCACCAATTTCCGTTGCGCATAGGGCAGCATAGCTACGCAGAGCAGCGCTGATACAATGAAAGGCAACGGCCCCCAAAGCGCGTAGAGCCCAACACCAATGGTTGGGCCCACGACAAAAGATGCGCCATTGATCGAGGTCACACGTCCTGCGACCAGACCTTGCAATCTCCGCCCAACCGCAAGCGAAGATCCCGCCGTGAAGGCGGGCCTGGTGAAGCCGAAACCAATGGAAGATAGCGCATAGCTGGTTGCGATTGTGTAAAGGCTATAGGCGCTTGCCGTTCCACACAGGCCGATCGCGGATAAGACGAGTCCAATGAGCATCATGCTCTTCGGTTTCAGCCGAAGGTTCGGGATGACGCCCCATTGGACAAGCAGAGCCGCCGCCGCGCCTGACATCAGAACCAAGCCTATGGCCTGTTGTGTCGCGATTTCAGTGACGGGCAGGTTCAATCGGTCAATCACCAAAAATCCCATTGCGGCCCCAGTCATGGCCTGCGCATGGCCAAGGATAAGCCCCGCCAGCATCCATGGCCAAATGCGCGGATCGCGCATCGAAAGCGTCTCTTCTACCTTTTCCGAAGTGGCCGCTGTGATGCTGGCTCCAGCAGGTGCACCGCCGAGCGAAGGGTAGCTGACATTGGCGCCTTTGGCAGCTTCTTCGCCGGGAGGAACATCATCCCGATCATCGCCAAGATAGCGCGCGGCAAAGAACAGCGTGAAGCCCCCAATGATTGCAAAAACAAAAGCAGGCCCCGCCAGCCCGAAACCCGGCAACACCATGTACGGCGCAAGCGCGGGCCCCAAAATGGTTCCCAATCCGAAGGCTGACCCAAGCAAAGTCAGCGCTCGTGTTCGTTCTTCGCGCGTCGTCCGCATCGCGACCATAGCTTGCGCGGCCGGGGGAGCTGCAGCCCCGAAAGTCCCATAAATCACTCGCGCTGCAATAACCGCGGCCATACAAACATAGGGGCCGATCCAGCCATTGAGCCCTGCATAAAGGAGGCATCCAACGAGAAGGATCGACACGGAAAAGCCAGCGCTTCCGATCAAGACCATCTTGCGCCGCCCCTGTCGATCAGACCGGCGTGCCCAATAAGGCGCGGCAAAGACCCAGATCAACGCAGAGACGGAAAAGACGGTCGCGATCAGACTGTCGGGCACTTCCAAAGAGCGACCAATCGCGGGCAAAACCGACTGTAGCGCCGTATTGCCCGCGCCGGTCATCAACATCACCATGAAGAGAATGGAGAAGTCTCTTGTGTAGGCAGGTTGATTCGGTTTCATAAGAGGACCGATAACGCGGTTAAAGGCAGGCAGGAAGCTGTCGCATCAGGGCAGCGAAACATTAGTACTCTTAATATTTAACAATTAGCATTGCTAACAGATGTGCCTTCTGCAAAATCACCCCTCCCCATCCCTTGCTTTCCCGACCAGAGCTTTATGACCGGATCAATAAAAGTCGCTGCGCTATCCCTCAAAAGGCGCCAACGGCCTTGGGCAATGTTCCTGAAGGGCTTCTTCAAACACCCCATCATGGTGGGTTCGATCATTCCATCAAGCGATAGGCTGATCGAACAGATGCTTGGCCCCGTCGATTGGAAAAAGACCAAGCTATTTGTGGAATATGGGCCAGGTGTGGGGACGTTCAGCGGACATATTTTGCGGCGACTAGCTCCAGACGCGACCTATATTGCCATTGATACCAACCCAGATTTCATCGATTATTTGACGGCATCAATCGCCGATAACCGCTTCCGCGCGATCCATGGATCAGCTGTGGACGTTGAGCAAATTGTCCGCGAAAGTGGATTTGAACAGGCGGACTATGTCCTGTC
>DLOX01000214.1:2503-5532 GCA_002478575.1 Sphingomonadales bacterium UBA7473
TCCTGTCAGGCCTTCCATTCTCAACTTTGCCTGCCGCAGTAGGTCCCGCCATTGCGGCAGCGACTGAGCACGTGTTGCGGCCCGGCGGTGGTTTTCTTGTCTATCAATTTCGACGACGGGTCAGGGATTTTCTTGCGCCCCATTTCAAGAATATCGATGGCGGCTTTGAGTTTTGGAATGTTCCCCCCTGTTGCTTATTCTGGGCTTGGAAAGCACCTAACGACGCCTCAGATTGACGCCTCTTGTGACGGTAAAATCAACCGTCGACATTAGGTAATAGGCCAAACGCCGCCCGAGCTTGGTCAGCAATCCACCACTGGCCCGATGGCTTTCCAGCGTTACTTTTGTTGATGCAGGCAGATGCTCGGCCACAAAAGCCGACATCTGGTTCGCAAAACCCCGGTCGACGATACGCACCATCACCTCTGCATTGATGTAAAGGCTGCGCATGTCAAAATTAGCGGAGCCGATATAAACAATCTCATCCGCCACAATCAGCTTCATATGAAGCATCTGCGGCAGATATTCATAGACTTGAACCCCGCCCCGCAGCAGCCGACCATAGCAATGGCGAGCAGCGGCAATGGTGACTTCATTGTCGGACCGGGCCGCCGTCAACAAACGGGCCTCGCCGCCATTGTTGGTAACAATCCTAGAAATGCGCTTCAGCATGCCACCATTTGGTGCGAAATAAGCCTCGACCATGTCCAGCCGTCGCGTACCGTGCAGATCGCGTTTGAGCGACCGAGTGAGCGGACTAAGCCTTTGGAACGGACCGCCGTAAAGGATGCGAAATGGCCCCTCCACGTCGCTATGCATTTTAAGTATCCGCAGCAGTCGAAACAGAGATCGGCGTCTTGCGGTCATCCAGCCACGGAGCGCATCGAAATAGCGAGCCAGCCGAACAGCAGCATCGCCTTCAATCGTGAGACACAGATCGTGCCAGCTTTCGCCTGTTGGGTCGTCAGAAAAATAATGGCCAACAATGTTGTTGCCGCCGACTAGCGCTCGCTTTTCATCCGCAACGATGATCTTCTGATGATTGCGCAGCAGATATCGCCGCCCCCAACTGGAATGAAACCGGGCAAAGCCGACGCCAGCCTCTACCAGCGGCTCATAAATGCTGTCATCGCGTTCCGCCGTGCCAAATCCATCGACCAATAGGCACACCGTAACGCCGCGGTTGGTCGCATCGATCAGAGCTTCCCGAACACGGATCGATATTTCGTCATGACCAAAGATATAGAAAAACAGCCGCAAGCTGTGTTTGGCATCGTCAATGATCTTCAAGATCGCCGCCAAACGATCTGCGCCACTAATTGCAACGTTAAGTTTGTGCCCGGCTGCTTGTGCGGTGAAGGGAGGGAAATGTTGCAGCGCCGCCATGGACTCTGCTTCCACCTATTGGCCGCAGAATTCAAGGGACTAGGCCGCAGCTGCTTTTCCTTGCATTTTATTGACATTCAGACTAATTGGGCAGCCAACTTCCTGCAGCTTAGTTATTTGGAGCCTCTTGCATGGCACGCGTTACCGTTGAAGATTGTATCGATAAAGTTTCAAACCGTTTTGATCTGGTGCTTGTTGCTGCTCAACGGGCGCGTCAGATTTCGGGCGGTGCAGAACTGACGATTGATCGGGATCGCGATAAAAACCCAGTTGTTGCTCTGCGCGAAATTGCCGACGAAACGGTCTATCCCGAAGAGTTGCAGGATGCGATTGTCACCAGCCTACAGCGCGTCCGCTTTGAAGATGATGATGAAATTGATGAAATGGGTTCGCTCAGCCAATCCGCTGAAGCTCTTCGTCTGACCGCCGCTACGCCGCCGCGGAACCAGAATCTGGGCGGCGATTCGGACGCCTAATGCAGTGAACTGCTCGCTGTGCTTGACGACAAGGTTTCGTCAGGCTCAGCCGGAGCGGGCTTCTTATTGCGATTTAGAACTTAGGCAGCAATCGAAGGTTTGAACGGCGCTTCGAGCGGGCGAATATCTTCGGCATGTTTCCAGCATAAATCTTCAGGCTTCAATTCGCGACTGTCGTGAGAAAGAACAGCGATTCGGCGAATCGGTTGCTCATCACGCTTGTCCACTAGAACCGGATTTGAAGGCACGCCAATGCCCCAATGTTCGCCCCATTGGCGCAGCGCGATCATGGCGGGCATCAATTCAGCGCCTTTTTCAGTCAGGCGATATTCAATTTTCCGGCGATCATCAGGCATGGGCGTCCGGGCCAAAATACCGTGTTCCACCAGCCGCCCCAATCGGTTAGCAAGGATATTGCGAGCAATACCAAGAGTCGATTGAAACTCTTCGAAATGGCGCAAGCCATTTAAGGCCCCGCGTAGGATGAGGAACGGCCGTCGTTCTCCAATGGCTTCCAATGCAAGCGGCAGCCCACATAGCGCATCTTCATTCAGTGGTTCTCTTAGGCTCATTCGTCGATCCTCATCCCGTAATCCGCAACCCTAACCAACTTTCGTGACGATGCAAAAAAAATTTCAGTTTTAGGTTGCAACTGAAAACTTAATCGATTAGGTATTGATTCGCAACTTAAAAAGAAAGGACCACTCCCATGGCCAATATCCTCTCCCGTATCGCTCCTGTTGCAACAGCAGCTCTTCTCTCCGTTGTGCTGCTCGGTGCAACCACCAACGCGGCTTTTGCCAACCGTGGTGCCCCTGACTATCGTTTGACGCCAGAAACAAGCCTGACCGGCAGCAAGATCGCACGCGACACATTGTGGCGCTGCGGTGAAGCTGGCTGCACAGCTGCAAAAGCAACCAGCCGTCCAGAGATCGTCTGCGTTCACGCAGTCCGTGAAATGGGCAAAGTAACCAGCTTCAGCTTCCGCGGCACCGAATTTTCGGCAGAAGCGCTGGCCGCTTGCAACGCAAAGGCTCGCTAAGAGCTAAGCGAAAGATTAGATTTCACCACAGCTCCCTCCATCTATCCGGCTGTGGTCACCTTGCGGCCCGCGCTTCCCGAGCGTCTTTTCGAGTGAGATGGTAACATCGAACGGCTCGGAAAAGA
>DLOX01000214.1:5645-13444 GCA_002478575.1 Sphingomonadales bacterium UBA7473
GGGCCGCTTCCTTTTTTACTTGATCGCCCCTTGGCGAAACAGCTTTGGAACCAAAGTGATTGCGGCCAACAATGGCCAGCGTCGCTGCCAGGGCTTAACCTCTATCTCGGTGCCCGCATGGCGATTAATCTTCCACGCCAGATAATCGATTCCGCCTGAAAAGGTCAGGCTGGCCTTTGCGAGCCGCACGATGGACATAAGCTTCCCGTTCTGTTGCAAGACTCTCCAACGCTTCCAAGTGGCATCGGCATCGCCATAGGGTTCGACGCTCGTCGCGGTCCCAATCGCCAAATAGCGTGCGGGATCAGCGTCAACAATTGAAGTCGATCGCCCTCCCCGTTCCGCGCGAAGCTCAGCCTTGTAAGTTTCAGCGAAAGCCGTTTGCCACAGCGTTATCACATCGGCTGAGGCCGCAATGGGCTTCGCCAAGCTCATCACGGTTCGAGGAGCTTGGCTGATGGCCGACACCATACGATCGTCAACATCGGCTCCTGAAGTCCAGACCAAACGCGTGGGTTGTGCAAAACGGGCCCAAACGGACACGGTTGACGCGTCAACGCCCATCAGCGCGCCGAAGTCAGCTTCGCTAAGCACGGCATATTTGGCCGCCAACCCTTCATGCGCGAAAGGAAAGACATTGGGCGGGATGAGCCGATTGGCCGTCGCGAGCCAACGCTTGGCATAAGCTTGTCGATAGTCGGAAACGATCAGGTAAAAATCGAGCATCAGCCCATCGAGCTGACTTTCGCGCAGGCAAGAGCCATAAAAGAGCACCGCAATTGAAGATGGATGCAGCGCCGCAATCGCCGACGCCATATCCCGTACGCGCGGATCAACCGGTTCAGAAAGCTCCGCCCGGATCAGCGCGTGGAGATCACTCACTTTGGCCCTTAAGCGGCGAGACGGAGGAAATTCATCGGCGGGGTAGACCGCAAAACGATGGGGCGGCCAACCGTAGCGTGAAACTCTTCCCCATCCAGAATGACGCTCGTCTTCTCGCTTTCAATGCGGATCACATCGCCATTTTCGATATGCAGACCATTGATATGCTGCGTTCCAATCGTGCCTTTGATGCTGGCGATCAGTGCGCGCAGTAGTGACCAAGCCGACCGCTCGACGGCCATCAATTTCAGGCCCCGCTGATCGGGATTGGTCTGCGCACCAAGCACCATCCTCTCAAGCGTTGTGACAATCAGGAAAGCGAAATTGCCATTGATCTGACCTTCGCGCGTCAATGACACGCTCACAGGCGATGGCTTGGGCGGCAAGAAGCGGCCCGTCATCCCAGAGAAAAGCGAAAAGAAAACGGCAAGCCCAGCGAGAACATGGCTGACCCCATTCGGCAGACCAAGCGGGTAAATCTTATGACGGCAATACAGGATCGTGTCGGCAAGCCCTGCCCCACCCAAAAACATGCCAAGCACCGGGCGATTGCCTTGCTCACCTTCGGTCAATGCAATCAATTCACGCTGGACCAAATGATCATCAACGCCGGTCTTCGCGATCGACAGGATACGCTCCAAAGCTGCCAAAGGATCACCGACCGAACCAAGGTCAAGTGCGATCAAATTGGTTTTGCCATTGGGAAGAACAGCAACAGGCGGCGGATTACCCTTAAACGGGTCTGTGAGATGCAGCTCAGTCAGCGTAGCTTGAACCGTGCCGTCTCCACCATTGATGACGAGTACACGCGGCTCAACTTGCGCAATCGCTTCTAAAGCCGTCCCGACTTCATCGGCTTGCTCAACTTCATAATGAAACAGTTCCGGCCGCTCTGCGCAAAAGGCGCGAATGGCTGGAAGGATGGCGCGATTGCCCGTCGAAAGTGGATTGGAGAGAAGAGCAACCGCCACCATGATCAGCGCGCCGCCGTCTGGACGGGCTTGAATGATCCACCTTGCAAATATTTCATTGTGATGGAGATCGGCGTGATTCCATTGCCAACTTGAACAACAACTTTGCTTGCAGGCGGTTTCTTGCCCAACAGAAAATCAAACAGCGAAATGCTCGGATTGCCTGTCGCTCCTGCGCCATCAGCCCGATCGGAATCGCCATTACCATTGGTGTCATGACGTAGATCAATCACATAAGATCCGGCCTTCGGCACGGGCATACAAATTTCAACCGCGCCTGAACCTGGGATCGCAACTTCGGTGCGCTTCAAGGCTCTTTTCTTATCGAACCACGCCTTCGGATTGGTTCCATCAAAGGTCCGAACCCGCACTTTGCCGGCGCGGTTTTTCAATCCAACTACGCGAACAAGCGCAGCAGGCCCATTTCCAGACGCACAAACGCCTGCATCGGGGCCGATATTGGCCTCCGCACCGCTGGGAATACTAAAAAGGGCGGCGAAAATCGCGGCACCACCCAACAACTGCATTTTTACCATGACCAAATCACTCCTGGCGGCTATACCGGTGTCGCGTCACCGGGAGTTTCCCCTGTATGGGAATCGCGCTACCGGAAGTTTGCGGCGAAATATTGTCAAGGGTTTAGGGTCAAGGCTTCCACGCGATTTCATGTTCACAGCTACTGATCGATACCTAGCGCGACTGATTGCGCTGCCGCTCTTCTCCACGCTCGTTATTGCGGCAATGCTGCTGGTGCTGGATAAGATGCTGCGCCTGTTTGACTTTGTCGCGCAAGAAGGCGGCCCGGTCAGCGTCGTTTGGCGGATGTTGGCGAACCTTTTGCCCGAGTATCTCTCGCTCGGCATACCCATTGGACTTTTGCTGGGAATCCTGCTGGCGTTTCGGAAAATCGCTTTGTCGTCCGAATTGGATGCTCTTCGTGCGCTTGGACTCGGCTATGGCCGACTGCTCCGCGTGCCATTCATGTTTGCCATTGCGCTTGCCATTGTGAACTTGTTCATCGTTGGGTTCGTGCAGCCTTATTCGCGCTATGCCTATGAAGGGCTGCGTTTTGAGCTTCGATCTGGCGCTTTGGGTGCTTCGATCAAGGTCGGTGAGTTCACCCCGCTTGGCAAACGCATGACGATGCGGATTGAAAAGAGCGAGAATGAAGGCCGCGATCTGACCGGCCTTTTCATCATGACCGAAGCCAAGGACGGCAAGTCATTGGCCGTCACGGCAGAAAAAGGCACTTTCTTGGCCACAGACGATCCAGATACGATCATCCTCCGGCTCTCTAACGGTGTGCTGGTCCACAATGCGCCCGACTATAAAGTGCCTCGCGTTTTGAGCTTTACTGGCCATGATCTGCCCATTGATTTGCCCAAGATTGAAGCCTTTCGTGATCGCGGCGGCAAAGACCGCGAGTTGACGCTTCCCGAACTGGCCAAGATCGGATCAAGCGACAAAGTGTCCGCCATGACGAGAGCCGAAAGCCGCGCCAATTTCCATTTCCGGCTGGTAGAAGTCGCAATGATGCTGCTTTTGCCCTTTCTCGCCGTAGCGCTTGCCGTGCCGCCGAAACGGTCATCCTCAGCGCTTGGCGTGTTCCTTTCGATTGTAATGGTGGTAACATATCACAAGATTAATGAATCGATGGAGGGCCTCGGTTCGCTTGGAAAAATCGATCCCTTCTTCGCGCTTTGGATCCCCTTCTGTCTGTTCGCCGCACTGATCATCAGGCTCTACTATGTGCTTGCGCATACGCCCGGCGGGCAGCCCATTGGAGCGCTCGAACGCGGCTTTGCCAAGATCACATCATCGCTGCGCAGCTTCTTCGCTCGCTTTTCCCCCTCCTTGGCAAGCTAAAGCCCTATGTCAGTCAGCTTTTTCCCGTCGCGCACGATCACCATGTATGTCGCGAAGATGTTTTTAATTCGGACGTTTGCGATCCTGTTTGCGCTTGTCCTCATCTTGCAGGCGCTCGACCTGCTCGGCGAATCGGACAAGATTTTGGCCTATCAAGGCAATGGTTCGGCTGAGATTTTGACCTATGTCAGCCTTCGCATGCCGCAGATCATTGCCCGTTTTCTGCCCTTTTCTGTCTTGCTCGGCACATTGGTGACTTTGGCCACGCTCAATCAGAATAGTGAAGTCATCGCGATGAAGGCGGCCGGCCTTTCGGCGCATCAGGTACTTGCCCCGTTGATTGTGGCGGCCTTCGGCGTTGCCTTGATCTCATTTGCGTTCAATGATCGGATCGTCAGCCGCGCAACAGCGACGCTTGATCGTTGGGAAAAGGCGGAGTTTGGCCCATTGCCCAAAGATGGTCGAGCGCCTGTCAATGTCTGGGTGCGCGATGGCGTAAACCTCATCCACGCCAAGGCCGTCAGCGGGCGCGGTGCGGCGACCGTCTTAGAAGGTGTCACCATCTACAATCGAGGCAGCGGCGCTTTGGATTCAATCGTGCGTGGGCCAACCGCGCGGACGATCGGCAATGAATGGCAGCTCGACAAAGCAACGCGCTTTGATGTGGCGCGCGGCACACAAATGGACATGGGCACAATCCGGGTTGGAGCAGGCGTCCGCCCGGATCAATTCACTTTGGCGACTGTCGACACCGACGAACGATCATTCCGCTCTCTATGGACCGCCGTTGGCGATCTGAAGGCCGCAGGGCGCCCAACCGAGGCATTGGAAGCGGGTCTGTGGCATAAGATATCGGGCCCCCTCTCGTCCATGTTGATGCCCTTGCTAGGTGCTGTAGCTGCGTTCGGCATCGCGCGGTCCGGGCGACTGTTTGTCCGGGCCGTGATCGGAATGGCACTTGGCTTTGCCTATTTCGTCGCAGATAATTTTGGCTTGGCGATGGGCAACTTAGGCGCATACCCGCCGCTTCTTGCCGCCTGGGGCCCCTTCCTCTTATTCCTGCTGATAGGCGAAACCGTTCTTATCAACACCGAAGAATAGGCACCGGATCAAAGCGACCGTGCAGTTGGCCGCGTTCCACTGCGCGCCACGCAGTCACTTCCTCGCCAGCAATGATGAGCCACAGTTGACCATCCGGCGCTGCGTGACGAGCATCAGTTTCTGAGGGCTGCGCCAGGCCATTGGGATGCGAATGAAAGCATCCAATCACGAGATGGCCGCCCTCGCGCATTGCGCGATGAGCCGCGATCAATGCAGTGGGATCGATTTCGAACTCATTGGCAGACTTATCAGCCACATTGATCGTCGCTTGAAGCGAGTGGACCTCATCGTCCGCCCCGAACACCAGCCCGCAAACTTCCACGCCCGGTTCCCCCTCGGCGAATGAAAGCAACTCTTGCTCCAACGACTTGGGCAGTCGCAAACTGGTCGAAGGGATCAATCCTTCAGTCATCTAACAGTCTCACCACCCCCGATTGACTTGCCATGGCCAAGGGCGCCCCATGTTCTGAGAAGATCACCATCCGGCCGTGAAACATTCCTACCCGAATGGCATCGAGTTGGATATCACAGAGCAGCCAAGGCGTGGCCATCCGTTGCACCATCCGGATGTTATTGTCCAAACTGACAGCACCTGCCTTCCGAGCGATATTCATGTGAATCGATTCAGGCAGATAATCTGCGATAAGGCAAAGCTGAGCCGCACTGGCCAAGGCTCTTTCATCGGACTTGACCCAAAAACAAGCCCGACCAGCAGGATTCGCGCGCGGATCAAGCGCCAAGCGCATGTTCAAATGGCTGTGCAAATCGCCTTCGTCTAAGCGAACAAAAGGAATTGGCGGACAATCGCCAGGCGGTGGGACATTTGGTGGCTCCCTCCACAAGAATGGCCCAATCTCAGGGCGCTCCCCCAACGTCGCCGTCACAAAGGCCAAATCTCTGCCTTTTGTGACCACCGAAGCCATGACTTGGCTAATTGCGCGGCCCGATTGCTGGGATCGGATGACAATCTCGAACTCTTCGCCGACGGCAGCAGAGGCCAAAAATTGCGCATTAGCCTGAATCAGGGGGCGCTGTGTTTCGTCTTCCAAAGCCGCGACCGCCGCTGCCAAAGTTGACCCGCCGCTGATATGCTTTGCATTAGGCGGACCGAGACAAAGCGCGCGATGGGCCGTCATGCGCCAATGCCCCGCTTGATCCTGCTTCAAAGGCCGAACCAATCCCATGATCTCAGACATGTTCATCCTGCGACCGATCCCCGTTGCGCCTCACCCTTTGCGGTCATCCCAGCCACATAAACCAATGCGCCCGCAATCGAGATGTTTTTGAAAAACAGAGACAGTTGCAGTGCAGCCTCTGGCCCGGTCATCGTCCAGAACGCATGGAAGATGATATTGGTAGCGATAGTGAAGACCGCCAGAATGAGGGCCACGTAGATACTAAACCGATGCCCCGATGCGACGACCAAGCCGCCGCCGAGCTCCAATAGGATCGTCAGAGGCAGCAAAATTGTCGCTGGTTCCAAACCTCCACCCGCCATCATTGCGAGCGTGGCATCATAGTTCACGATCTTGTTGATGCCGCCCAGAATGAAAAGCGATGCGAGTAAAACTCGGCCCAAAGGAATAATAATCGCGGGTAAGGGCATTTGACAACCTTCCTATCAGTTTTCATTTGAAACCAGATGATAGACAGATTTCCTTGCCGCTCAACCAAAACATGTGCGCCACTGTCAGGCCTTTCCAATCCGACCGAAGTCCGCCACTGAACAATTGAAATGCCCGACAGCCAGCTTAGCAACCTCATCATCACCGAAGCCATGTCCGGCTGGCGGCTTGATCGCGCCCTTGCGGCTTTGGTGCAAACTTTGTCTCGCGAACGGATCAAGGCGCTGATCTCTTCAGGGCATGTTGCTGATCCGGCAGGCAGCCTGGTTCGTGATCCCGCGTTGAAGGTCAAGCCCGGCTTAGCACTGACATTGATCATCCCAGAGCCTGCTCCCGCGCATAATGAGGCGCAAGATATTCCGCTCACCATTATCTACGAAGATGACCACCTCCTTGTGGTCGACAAACCTGCAGGGCTTGTTGTGCACCCGGCAGCAGGCAATTTGGATGGGACGATGGTCAATGCCCTGCTCCACCATTGCGCCGGGCGGCTATCGAGCATTGGCGGCGTTGCTCGGCCTGGCATTGTTCACCGGATCGACAAGGATACGTCGGGCTTGCTTGTAGTTGCGAAGACTGACCCGGCCCATGAAGGCCTGTCCGCACAATTTGCCAAACATAGCATCCACCGGCTCTATGTAGCGGTTGTGGCTGGCGTGCCGAAAACCTTGGCCGGAACGGTTGATGCTCCTCTCGCTCGTTCACCTGCCAATCGGAAGAAGATTGCGATCGTCGGTGAAGGCCATGGCAAACGGGCCGTCACGCATTGGACGATGGAAGAATCGCTGCACCACGCGGCGCGGATCAGTTGCCGATTGGAAACAGGCAGAACGCATCAGATTCGCGTCCATATGGCGTCGATTGGGCATGCATTGCTCGGCGATCCCGTCTATGGTCGCCCCCGCGATGGCCATAAGGCCATCTTGAGAGAGTTGGGATTTGAGAGGCAAGCCCTGCATGCAGCAGAGCTTGGTTTTTTGCACCCAATTTCGGGAGAGGCATTGAAATTTCAAAGCCCGATCCCAAATGACATACAGATGTTGTTAAGCGCTCTTCGCGCATGATGAACAGAACGGTGTTTGGGATCAGCCCGCACCACAGGGAGAATGAAGACGATGGCCGGTAAGTCGGTTGCAGTCCGTTCAAAAGCAGCGACCATCCCTGCCCTTGGCAGTGAGGATGGCCTGAACCGTTATCTTGCGGAAATCCGCAAATTTCCTCTGCTCACCCCAGAGGAGGAATTCATGCTGGCCAAGCGTTTCCAAACGCATGGCGATGCAGATGCGGCGGCAAAGCTTGTCACGTCGCACCTTCGCCTCGTGGCCAAAATTGCCATGGGCTATCGCGGCTATGG
>DLOX01000273.1:0-11285 GCA_002478575.1 Sphingomonadales bacterium UBA7473
GGTCAAGCCCGGAATGACGAAAGTGTTGCTAATCCGCCAAAGCGACCTTTTCATCCTCGACATAGACCGAGTCGACAGCGCCGAACTTGACCGAGCAGGTGAAGCGCCGACGATCGCCTGAGCGATCACGCCAGCCATCGCGGCTTTCGATAATGCCTTCGACATCCCAGCCATCGCCATTGCGGCGGACTTGATCGACATCGCGAACGCTGGAGGTGCGACCGGCTTGGCTTTCGGCGGCCATCGCGCAAGCATCCACCGCTTGATCTTCGCTGCGAATATCCCCGCGCGAATTGGTGCGGTTCTCTGTCCAATCCTCGTCACGGGCCAGATCCGGATCACGGTCCGCACGGCGTTGCTCTTGCTGTTTGCGCTTCTTGGATGAAGAGGCAATCGCCCCGACCAACAAGGCACCGATCAAAACGCCGCCCAAAACTTCTGCCGTATCATCATCGCCGCGACGATGACGACGCCAGCCGTTGCCATGGCCACCGCCCCAGCTGTTCCAGCCAAAGCCACCACCTGCAAAGGCAGGTGCAACGGGCGTGGCGAGCATGGCAAGAGCCGCTGCGCCTAAGCTCAAAGTCCGAAATTTACTCATATCTACTCACCCCGAAACAAGGCCCATGGCCACAGATGACCAAGGTTAAATGAAGGTTACAGCTGCCAACATGTCTTGTCGATGAACGGTTCGTCGCATGGCTTGCCACCGCCGTCACCCTGAACTTGTTTCAGGGTCCACGCTCGCGCCAGATCCTCTTGTTGCGGAGTGGCGACACCGTGGATGCTGAAACAAGTTCAGCATGACGATCATGTCAGCGGTTTTCAATCGCCAACCCCGTCCATTTCGCAATGAACGCATAGCTGTCTGCCCCTTCCGCGATCACCTTGTCCGTAGGCTTGCCGCTGCCATGCCCAGCACGAGTTTCAATGCGGATGAGGTGTGGCTTGGAGCCGAGCTCTGCTGCCTGCAGCGCTGCGGTATATTTGAAGCTATGGCCCGGGACAACGCGATCATCCGTGTCCGCAGTCGTCACAAGGATTGCCGGATAAGCCTTGCCGGCCATGATGTTGTGATAAGGGGAGTAGCCAAGCAGCTTTTTGAAATCCTCTTCCTTGCCCGGATCGCCATAGTCATCGACCCAATAGCGGCCTGCGGTAAAGCGATTAAAGCGGAGCATATCCATGACGCCGACCCCAGGGAGGGCCGCCGCAAATAGATCGGGGCGCTGATTGACAACGGCGCCGACCAGCAAGCCCCCATTTGAGCGACCTTCGATCGCCAATTGGCCCTTGCCGGTGGTTCCCGCTGCGATCAAAAACTCGCCCGCGGAGATGAAATCATCAAAGACATTCTGCTTATTGCCGAGCCGCCCGGCATCATGCCAAGCTTTGCCATATTCTCCACCGCCGCGCAGGTTCGCAATGGCCAGCACCCCGCCTTGTTCAATCCACGCGAGCTTGGTCGCGCTAAAGCTTGGCGTCACCGAAATGTTGAACCCGCCATAGCCATAGAGCAAGGTCGGCGCAGGACCCTTCAAATCCTTGCGCTTCACAATGAACATCGGAACACGAGTGCCATCCTTCGATGGGTAAAAGACTTGCTCCGTCACAAAGTCATCGGGATTGAAAGCCACTTTGGGTTGAGAGAAAATGCTCTTTTCGCCCGTCGCCGTGTTGAAGCGATAGACTGTGGGTGGGGTTGCGAAGCTGGAGAAGGTGAAGAAGGTTTCTGGATCACCCCCTTTGCCGCCAAAGCCTGCTGCTGTGCCAATGCCTGGGAGCTTGACGGGGCCAACCAAGCGGCCGTCTAAATCCCGCAGTTCTGCTTCGGACTTGGCATCGCCGAGATAGGCCAAGATGACCTTATCGCCCACTTGCGATGCGCCAACCATAGTCGCTTTGGATTCAGCGACCAGCTCTTTGAGGGGTGCCAAGGGCCGCTTGACATCCATCGCCACCAAGCGCCCACGCGGCGCATCTTTGTTGGTCAAAAAGATGAAACGAGAACCGCTGGACCCTGCCAGCTGCCAATCATGATCCAAGCCTTTCACAATAGGGCGCACCCGGATCGGCTTGTCACCATCAATGCGCCCGACGTTCAGCTCATAACGATCATCGGTGCCTGATGACGTCGTGACGAGCAGATATTGGCCATCGTCCGTCACTTGGGCTGTATGACCAAGCTTGGGTTTGTCGGGCGTCGCGTAGATCAGCTTGTCATCGGCCTGAGCCGTTCCGATCTTGTGGAAATAGACCGATTGATTGACGTTTAGCGATTGGAAAGTGCCATCCTTATCGGGCGCCGGAAAGCGCGAGTAGAAAAAGCCGCTGCCATCGCCTTTCCAAGCGAGACTTGAGAATTTGACCCATTTCACTTCATCGCCAATCGGCTTTCCGGTCTCGACATTGATCACCCGCAAGGTCCGCCAATCGGTGCCGCCATCTTGCACCGCATAGAGCAGATACCGGCCATCATCAGACGCTTGCCATTCGGCGAGCGCTGTCGCGCCATCCTTGGCCCATAGATTGGGATCGATCAGAACCCGAGGCGCCGCATCCAACCCGTCCTTCACCCAAAGCACCGACTGGTTCTGCAAGCCGTCATTGCGCGTATAGAAATAGCGGCTCCCGGCCTTTCTGGGGATGCCGCTGCGCTCAAAATTCAATAGCTTCTTCATCCGGTCCGCCAAGATTCCGCGACCGGGAAGCGTGCCGAGATAAGCGTCCGTCACCTTATTCTGATCATCGACCCAGCGCTTGACCTCTGGATCGGTGCGCACATCATTTTCGAGCCAGCGAAAAGGGTCCGGCACTTTCACGCCAAATTGCTCTTCCGTCAGATCAGCAGCACGGGTGTGCGGCACCATCGGCTTGGGGCGTTCGGGAGTGGTTTCGGCGGAAACGGACTGGCTCATGAGAGATAGAGCAGCTGCGGCGAGCAAAGGCGTGGAACGCATGAGATGTAGCTTTCTAACATGTGATGAGATGAAACTAGGCGGACATCGATGCGCTTGCAATTGCCCTTCGCACTCCGCATGAAGGCCAACATGAGCGACCCTACCCTTGCCCAATATCGTGCGAGCATCGATAATATTGATGCGGCCTTGATCCATATGCTCGCGGAGCGCTTCAAGGTGACGCAAGCGGTCGGTCGTCATAAGGCAGAGACGGGGCTTCCCGCCGCTGATCCTGGCCGGGAAGAGGCGCAGATCAATCGCTTGCGGCAATTGGCCGCCGACGCTGGGCTCGATCCGGAGTTTAGCGAGAAGTTCCTGCGCTTCATTATCGAAGAAGTGATTCGCCACCATCAGAATCTGGCTGGCAAGTAAGGCAGGCTTCTAAGTAACTTCGCCCATTGCAGCTTGCCCACTACATCCCTAATTTGGCCCGATGAGTGATCCTTACAGCATTTTGGGTGTGGCACGCGGGGCAAGCGAAGCCGAGATTAAGAAAGCCTATCGCAAGCTCGCCAAAGAACTGCATCCCGATACCAATCAGAATAATCCCAAGGCCGCAGATCGCTTTGCGCAAGTGACGCAGGCCTATGACCTCTTGTCAGACGCACAAAAGCGCGCGCAATTTGATCGAGGCGAGATTGACGGCCAAGGCCAGCCGCGCAACCCCTTTGCTGGAGGCGGCAATCCTTTCGGCGCGGGCGGAAGCCCCTTTGGTCAAGGCGGCGGTGGCCCTCAGAGTTTTGACATGGGCGATATTTTCGACGGCCTGTTCGGCGGCGCGCGCAATCGCGGCGTAGGTGGCGGATTTGGTGGCTTTGGCGGACACCAAGCGCCGCCTCAAAAAGGGGCCAATGTCGCTTATCGGCTGAATGTGCCTTTTGTGGATGCTGCAACGCTCCAGCAGCAGCGGATCACCTTGAAGGACGGCAAGACGATTGATCTGAAGCTACCTGCTGGGGTTGAAACTGGCACGCAGATGAAGCTGGGCGGCAAAGGGGATTTTGGGCCCGGCGGCGCAGGCGATGCGATTGTCACGCTTCAAATCCAGAACCACGCGCATTTCACGCGCGATGGCGATCATGTCCGGCTTGAACTGCCGATCAGCTTGATCGAGGCGGTCAAAGGCGGGCCGGTCCGCGTGCCAACCGTCGATGGGGCTGTGATGCTGAAGGTACCGGCAGGCGCAACGTCTGGACAAGTCATGCGCTTGAAAGGCAAAGGCTTTACCAAGAAGGGCGGGGAACGCGGGGATCAATTGGTGACGCTGATGATTGATCTGCCCAAGGATGATGCGGCTCTGGCGGCTTTCGTGGAAGGCTGGGCGGATCCCCGAGACATTAGGGCAGATATGGCGTGAAGGATCGGTCTCCGGAAAGTCCTGAGGCCCGCAAAGAACATCCCGGGGCTCATCCACGGGGGACAGGCTGGCGGCGCTGGATTGGCCCGGGATCACGCCCCTTTGAAATTGCACGCCGGATCGTGGTGGGCGTCTATTATGAAGGCTTCATCCACGCAGGCAACTTGGCCTATCTGACGCTTTTGACGCTCTTTCCTTTCTTCATCGTGACGACCGCGGTTGCCGAATTTTTCGGGCGGACCCAAGCCAATATTGAAGCGATTAAGGCCTTGCTCGCAACTCTCCCGCCATCGGTCGCGGCGATGGTGGAGGCCACCGCCATGGACGTCATCTCGACCCGATCCGGGCCTGTCCTATGGCTCGGCGCAGGCATTGGGCTTTGGACGGTGACAAGCTTCATCGAAACCATCCGCGAAATCCTTCGCCGCGCCTATGGGGCGGACTATGGTCGGCCCTTTTGGCACTACCGCTTGGCAGGCATTGGGATCATCGTGGGCGCCGTAACACTCATCATGTTTGCCTTTTCGGCAACCGTTTTCATCACAGCGACTGAAGAGGTCATCTATCGCTATTTGCCTGCGGCCCAAACGGTCTTTGATGATAATCTCAGCCGGTTTTGGCCGATTGTGATGATGTTTGCGGGGCTGCTCCTCATCTTCTGGGCGCTATCGCCCTCGGCCTATCGTGGGCTTGGATTTCCGGTCTGGCCGGGTGCCATGTTCGTCACCGCTTGGTGGTATGGCGCAGTCACATTGCTGCCCCGCGTGTTGGAACAGTTTGGCGGATATGCGCTCACCTATGGCAGTTTGGCGGGCGTGATGGTCGCGCTGCTTTTCTTCTGGTTGGTCGGCTATGGACTCGTCATTGGGGCGCATATTAACGCAGCACTGGCCAATCCGGATCGAACCGGTCTAAAGGGCAGCCCAGTTTTGGATGATCTTGTGGAGGCAAAATGGCTGGATACATGAGCGGAAAGCGCGGGCTCATCATGGGCCTTGCCAATGATCGGAGCCTTGCCTGGGGCATTGCCAAGAAGCTGAGCGAAGAAGGGGCAGAGCTTGCCTTCTCTTATCAAGGCGAAGCGATGGAAAAGCGGGTGCGCCCCTTGGCCGAGCAATTGGGCAGCGACTTCCTGATCGATTGCGATGTCGCAGACATGGCGGAGCTTGATCGAACTTTTGAGACGCTTGCGAGCCGTTGGCCCACCATTGACTTTGTCGTCCATGCCATTGGCTTTTCAGACAAGGCCGAGCTTCGGGGCGGCTATGTCGACACCAGTCTCGAAAATTTCCTCAATACCATGAACATCAGCGTCTACAGCTTTGTCGCGGTTGCGGCGCGGGCGAAGGCGATGATGTCTCCCGGCGGATCCTTGTTGACGCTTAGCTATTATGGCGCCGAAAAGGTTATCCCCCATTATAATGTCATGGGCGTGGCCAAGGCCGCGCTGGAAACCAGCGTCAAATATCTCGCCAATGATTTGGGGCCCATTGGCATCCGCGTGAATGCCATTTCGGCAGGCCCCATCAAGACGCTTGCCGCCTCAGGCATTGGTGACTTCCGCTATATCATGAAGTGGAACGAATTTAACGCGCCACTCCGCCGCAATGTGACGATTGAGGATGTCGGGGGCGCAGGGCTTTATCTCTTGTCCGACCTGGCATCCGGCGTGACTGGGGAGACCCATCATGTCGACGCGGGCTATCATGTCGTTGGCATGAAGCAGGAAGATGCGCCGGATATTGCTTTGGTGTGAAGCCGCGATAGAAACCAACGCGAAGAGTCTTTTCTGATCATTCTTGAAAAAAAGGAAAACGGATATGAAAACAGTCACTCAGTTTGCGAAATTGGGCCTACCCCTCTTGGCATTGGTGGCTGTTTCAGCTTGTTCGGGCGGAGAGAAAGCCTCTGAAGCTGCACCGGAGGCCAATAGTTCAAGCGAAGCGCCAGCGACAACCGAAGCTGAGCCTGCAGCAGACGCGACTCTGGCAAGCCTTACCGGTTCGGCCGAAGCGGGCGAGAAAGTCTTCAAGCAATGTATGGCGTGCCACTCCGTCAAAGCGGGTGAGAATAAGCTTGGCCCATCGCTCCATGGCATCATTGGTCGCCCTGCTGGCCAAGTCGCTGGCTATAAATATTCGACCGCCAACCAGAAGAGCGCCAAGACATGGGATGAAGAGACCATGTTCACTTATATCGAAGCGCCGCAGCGCGCGATGCCTGGCACCAAAATGGCTTATGCGGGTTTGAAGAAGCCGCAAGATCGCGCAGACTTGATCGCTTATTTGAAGCTGCAGAAGTAATAGCGGCCCGCTCTATTCGACCCCGTCATGATCCCCAAAATTGCCGAGGCCATGACGGTGGAGCTTGGAATAAAGGCTTTGGCGGCTGAGGCCCAAAATCTCAGCCGCAGAGGCCCGATTGTCTGACGTGTAAACAAGCGCCGCTTCGATGCAGAGCCGCTCAATCAAATCCGTGCTTTCTTTGACAATATCTTTAAGCGCTACCCGGCCGACCAACTCCGTCAATTGCTCTACCGTTTGAGGCAAGCCCGAGGTGGTTGATGTCGGAGCGGCCGTACGGCTTGCCGCGCGACGAATGCTAAATCCATATTTGAGGCCGCCATCGTCATCGACAGACACGGCCGAAACCTCGACATTTTCTTGGCTGCCATAGCCGGTGCGAATGATCGTCACAAAGCTGCGTGCCGCGCCATGATCGCGCAATTCAGTGAGCAATAAGTTGAGATCAATACCGGGTCGACCAAGATAACGAGACAGGCCTTGGCCCATCACTTGTTCTTTGCGCGGCACTTGGACCATATCGAGGAAGGCGCTGTTGCTGGTGAGGATGGCCAGTGACTCGTCCGTTATCACCAACGCATCCGGCATCGAGTCCATTACCGTCAGCAAGGGCCGGTGGCTGGGATCAGCCGCATGATGGACGCCGCCCACCGGCATCAAGCGGATCAAGAAGCAGGACCCTCGATCTTGCCTAAAAAGGCTTGCAGATACGGTCACTTCACCGCCCCCGCCAGACAAGTTGAGCGTTACCGCTTGATTTTGCTCGGCCGCCGCAACTGCCCCCAACAGAGACAAGATCGCATCGCGGCTATCGGGCGCAAAAAGATTGGGGACGATCTGGCCATCCAAGCCCTTGCCTTGCAGACCCAGCATTTGCAGCGCGGCAGGATTGGCCTCTATGATCCGTCGGGACGCAGTGTCGGCCACCAAGACAGCTTCTGACGCCAAGTCAAACAGCTGACGATAACGCGCCTCAATCTGGCGCATCTTCACATAGTCGCGCTCAATCGATTGTTGCGCATGGAGCAGGCGTTGCTGCAAGGCCGCCTCTGATCGCATATCGCGCCCAATAGCGATGATGCACCCGTCCTTGTCGGTCGCTAGGGCCACATAGCGGACGGGGATCTCGCCCAACGCTGAAATATGGTTGATCTGGCGCCAGCGAGGCGGTCCGCCGCCTTGCCGGGCTTGCTGCGCCAATTGTTCAATCTTGGTCCGGCTTTCGGTGGTGACGGTATCGCCCCAGCTTTTGCCAATCAGCTCATCAACCCATGCCTCTGAAATGCCAGGCCCACCCAAAGCAACATCAACAATGACATCCTTGGCGTCCAAAACGAGCGTCACATCCCCAGCCAGCGTCAAGGCGCGCGAAGCAAGGGCTTCTGCGGCGAGCCCAAGACTTCTGTCTGGAAATCGGAATGGCCTGGTTCCCTCTGGGACAAAGGCGATATTCATGAAAAGGTGAGGCTCCTACTGGGCTGTTCTGGTCAAATCGCTGCGTCAGATTGAGCAGCGATGGAGTGAAGCAAATTATTGGCCATCTGCACAGCGGCCCTTGCATCTTTGGTTGCGCCATCGGCACCCAATCGAACAGCCATTCCTGCATTTCCGTTAAACGCACGTCCGCCCAGCATCACAGCCAATCGTGGGTTAGAAGAGGCAGCACGGATCGCCGCAATCAATCTGGGCAATTGATCGAGATGCGTGTCCGTGGTGACGCTGAGGCCAACAAGATCGAGCGTGGACTGGCGCACCATTGCCAGCAAATCAGCTTCAGTGGTTGCCATCAAGCAAATGGTATCCCAGCCTGCGCGGCGGAAACATTCATCCACAATCTGCGTGCCAAGATTATGCTGATCTTCGGGCATAACCGAAAACAGAGCTTTATGCGCTTTGGCGCTGTCAACGACTCGGCCCGGCCGCCGCGACGACAAGATGTGAACCGATTCCTGCAAGCGCCACACTGCCATCGTCACATCAATGAAATCAATCTGATCCTCTTCCCACCGTACGCCCAGCAAAGTTGCGGCGGGCGCGATGCAGTCGATCAGAATTTGGTCTGTTGAAACACCCCGTGCCTCAAGCTGCGTCATGTGACGAAACAGCATGTCTGCATCATGATCCAACGCGAGTTCCGCCACATAAGCGACATCCTGTTCACGGACGATCGCGCTACTGGACGACAGAGGCATAGCGGGCGCCGCTGCACCACGCCTATGAGCCATCAAGAGCCTGGGAATAATCTCCCCTTCAATCAGGCGAGAGATTTCATGATCCTGCGCAGCACCAGTCGACGACGCATCATGCATCGGCACTTTGGGCAATCCCTCGTTCGAATCTTGAGCCATTTTGGCTCTCCCTTCCACGCGCATCGGCTGCTCGTCTCTCTCTTCAGAGCCTAGCGCATGTCAATGAAGAACAGATGACCGAGACGATATGCGTCGATCACGTTCCCCCACGAGTCGCAGGCTAATCCCATTGGGCACCATGTGCAATCTTTGTCTCAGACACGATACGGCCATTTGTCCATAGCATTGGACGTAATGAAAAATTGACAGATGAGCGATATCGTCCATATTATCCAAACATGTGGGGTAAGGCTCCATCGGCGTAACAGTAAATCCCCTCCCATCTTATTCGGATCAGTGCACTTATGTGCTGAACCGAGGCAGCCGATCGCTTCTCCCTCCACCGCGGTCGGCTGCATTCCTTTCCAGTTTTGCCAGTCTCAACAATCACTTATCGCGCGCCAAAAGCCGCCGAAAATCGATGCTGACTCAAGCGATTTCGACTGATAGCCTTCGCCGCGAAGGAGCGAGTCGATGAGTAAGTTCGGTGCACTTCGTGGGGACCCATCACAGATTAGTCGGCGGGATGTGATTCGCTGGGCGAGCAGTGCCTCCGTTGCTGCTTTGGCTTCAGGGCCAGCCTCTGCACAATCGCTAAGCGACATATTGGAAAAGCTGCCCGACCTTAAGGGCATAGTTCCAGCCAAGCCGCTCAACTTGGCGCGGACCATCGCAACGATCATGCGTTTGGAACGGGATGCCAATGCCAAGCAATTGCCCAATAGCTTGTTGGCGTTCCGAGAAGGCCAGCCGATCATGGCGACGCCAACGACGCTTTACAAAGCGTCCGTTCCGCGGCTGGTCGCTTTGATTGATCGAAGCGAAGGCAGCGATCAAGCGATGGCGGATGAAGCCGCAGAGGTGCTTGCCGAGGTCAATGCCAGTGAACGCGAAGTCCCTGAGGCGCTCAAAACTGAAGCGCCTGCTCCCATCGCTCCGCCAGTTGTGGTCCCCGCTCCCGCGCCTTTGGTGCTGAGCAGCAAGCGGGATTTCCCATCGCTGAAGGCCGAATAGGCGCAGCTTTTTTCTACGCTCGAAGTGCGCGCCGAAAATCAGGAGCTGGCCAATTGGTATCGCACCATGATGGCGAAATCCAAGCCGCGCTATCACGAGGTGGGGAAAGACCTTGGCGTGCCGTGGTTTTTCATTGCCGCGACCCACGGGCTGGAAGCGAGCTTCAACTTCCGCGCCCATCTTCATAATGGGGATTTCCCGCTGACCGCGCGGACAAGGCAAGTTCCTGCGGGCCGCCCCCTCGTGTGGCTTCCCCCTGCCGATTGGGAGTCCAGTGCAAAAGACGCGATCAAGCTCCTTGGCTTTGCCAATCAAAGCGATTGGACGTTGGAGCGCACTTTGTACCGGCTAGAGGCCTATAATGGCTTTGGATATCGGCGGCGCGGCGTGCCCACGCCTTATCTTTGGAGCTTTTCCAACCATTATGATCGCGGCAAATTCGTGGCCGACGGCAGTTTCAACCCAAAGGCCCGGTCTCAACAATGCGGGGCCGCCGTCATGATCAAACTGTTGGTTGACGCAGGAGAGATTCAGGGCTTTGCTTGACCTCGAGAGGAAATCCCCATGATCCGCAAACTTGCCATCGCTACCTTGCTTCTATCCGCCTGCGCGTCTGCGCAACAGCCCGCCGATGTTGAGATTAAGGCGGAGACGCTGGCTCCGGGTGTTGCTGTGCTTTTTGGCCAAGGCGGCAATATTGGCGTGTCTTGGGGTGGCGATGGCACGGTGTTGATCGATGACCAATTCGCTCCACTGACGCCCAAGATCCAAGCGGCGGTGGCTGCATTGGGCGCAAGCCCCGTCAAATATTTGATCAACACCCATTGGCATGGCGATCATAGCGGCGGGAATGAGAATTTGGGCAAGGCCGGTGCGTTGATTATGGCGCATGACAATGTGCGCGTGCGGATGGCGACGCCGCAAGTTCAGGGCGATCGCACCATTGGCCCCTCACCCAAAATCGCGCTTCCCGTCATCACCTATCATGATGGCCTGACGATCCATTTGAACGGCGATGAAGTCCGCGCACGGCACATGCATGATGCACACACCGATGGGGATTCAATCATCCTTTGGAAGGCCGCCAATGTCATCCACATGGGCGATCTTTTCTTCCACAAAGTGACATTGCCCTTCATTGATCTAAACTCAGGGGGGTCAGCCAAGGGTATGCTCGATGCCGCAGAAAAGACCCTAAAGCTGACCAATGCCACAACCAAGATCATCCCCGGCCATGGGCCAGTGGCGAGCCAAAGCGATCTTGTGGCTTATCGGGATATGTTGAAGAGTGTGATTGGCGCAG
>DLOX01000273.1:11325-19673 GCA_002478575.1 Sphingomonadales bacterium UBA7473
CAGTCGAGGCGGGGATCAAAGCCAAGAAGAGCTTGGCGCAAATCCAAGCGATGAAGCCAGCCGCGAAATGGGAAGTGGCGGGCGCCTTCATTTCGGGCGATGCCTTTGTGGAAGCAGTGCACAAGAGCCTGACCGCTCCTGCAAAGGCCAAAAAGCACCATCATTAATCGCTCAAGAAAAAGGCCCGACTAGCGGACGCTAGACGAGCCTTTCATGGGTGTGGGGAAGCTATTCCCTTAGACACCGAGGACAAGAGCAACTCCAACGAACTGCATGCCCAAGGCCACGGTGACGCTCAATGCGCGAATCACATGAACCATGGTGATTTCCTTTCTTAATTGCGAAACGGCATTTCCGTTTCGAATTGCTACCTATGCTGCATATGCGAATTGCACAAACGCAAAGCAAGCTAAATTAGATGCAGTTTTTGCAACCGTTGGGTATTTTGTTAACTCCGCAATCGTCGCGCCCATTGTCATGCCCTCTGCTTTGTGGTGCTGTGCGGTCATTGGGTGAGGGGAATAGGCGGATGACGCGTCAAATGTGGCTATGGATCGGGCTAATGCTCTTTGGGGCCGTGCCTGCCGCTGCAAAGGAACCCGCCCGACCCAATATCATCATCATCTTGGCCGATGATCTCGGCTATGGCGATATTGGCGCTTATGGGCAAAGCCGGATCAAGACGCCCCATATCGACAAGCTAGCCCGCCAAGGCGTTCGGCTGACCGACTTTTATGCAGCGGCCAATGTCTGCACACCGTCTCGTGCGGGCTTGCTCACGGGGCGCTACCCCATCCGCACGAAGCTTGGCTATGAAGTCATCCAAGCCAAAGACACAAATGGCTTGCCGCTTGATGAAATCACGCTGGCAGAGGCCTTAAAGCCCGCAGGTTATGCAACCGGCCTGGTTGGCAAATGGCATTTGGGCCATGTCGCGCCTTACTGGCCGCCGCGTGTGCAAGGCTTCGATCATTATTTCGGCTTGCCCTACAGCCATGACATGAAGCCCTTGGCTTTATTCACTGATGTTCAAGCAGGCGTAGACTATGTAAAAGATGACAAGGTCGATTTCTCGACGCTCACCCGCCAGTTCACTGACAAAGCCATTGCCTTCATCGCCGAGAATAAGGCGCGGCCCTTCTTCCTCACCATCGCTCATACAGCCCCTCATCTGCCGCTGGTGCCTCATGGCGATCATAAAGGGCATAGCGCCGGCCATGCCTATGGCGATGTGGTAGAAGAACTGGATGCCAGCGTCGGTGCTGTCATGGCCGCGCTCAAATCCGCAGGGATTGATCGCAATACATTGGTGATTGTGACATCGGACAATGGCCCATGGTTCGAAGGCGATACCGGCGGCTTGCATGATCGCAAAGGCGGCGGTGGCTTTGATGGGGGTTACCGCGTGCCCTTCATCGCGCGCATGCCCAGCACCATCCCTGCAGGCCGTGTCAGCCAAGGGATGGCGATGGGCATTGATATCTTTCCTACCGTGCTAGCCCTTGCAGGACTGCCACTACCCCAAGGGCGAGTGATTGACGGCAAGGATATCTCGACACTGCTGAAAGGAGGGCAAGTCAGCCCGCATAGTCAGCTGATCCTCTTCAACAATGAGGATGTGGCGGCCATCCGCACCCAGAGGTGGAAATTGATCGGCCGCGCCCATTACCGCAGTTATGACATTCCCATCGCAGCGGTTGGCTATACGCCGCTGTTCGATATGACCAATGATCCCGGTGAGCGTTTCGCCGCCAATCAATCTGCGCCCGATGAGGTCAAACGAATGAAGGCCTTGTTCGAAGCCGCCAAAGCAGAATTTGATCCACTGCGGACCCGCCCTGCAACGAAATCAGCGTTAGTGCCTTAGTGCCGGAAATGCCGCATGCCTGTGAAGATCATCGCAAGCCGTGCCTCGTCCGCCGCTGCAATCACTTCATCATCGCGGATGGAGCCGCCGGGTTGAATGACGGCGGTCGCGCCAGCCTCGACAGCCGCTAACAAACCATCGGCAAAGGGAAAGAAGGCATCTGAGGCGACCGCCGAGCCAATGGTGCGCGGCTCTGCCCATCCAGCTTTCTCCGCTGCATCCTTGGCTTTCCAAGCCGCGATCCGAGCGGATTCAAGGCGGTTCATTTGCCCCGCGCCAATCCCGGCCGTCGCATTATCCTTGGCATAAACAATCGCGTTGGATTTGACATGTTTGGCAACTGTCCAGGCGAAGAGACAGTCGGTCAGCTCCTGCGTGGTTGGTGCGCGCTTAGTGACGGTGCGCAGTTGGTCCTGCGTCAAGCGGCCATTGTCGCGCGATTGGACGAGCATGCCGCCAGCGATGGTCTTAATCATGAAGCCCTCACGGGCCGGATCAGGGAGCTGGCCGGTGATCAACAGGCGCAGGTTCTTCTTCTTGGCAAAAATGGCCTTGGCTTCGTCGCTAGCGCCGGGGGCGGCGACCACTTCGGTGAAGATCGCGGCCATGGCTTCTGCGGTTTCAGCATCGAGCGGGCGGTTGACGGCAATGATCCCGCCAAAGGCGGACACGCTGTCACAAGCCAAAGCGGCTTGATAAGCCTCAAGCAGAGTATCGCCGCTTGCCACGCCGCAGGGGTTGGCATGCTTCACGATCACAACTGTGGGCGGACCATCGCGAAATTCGCTGACCAGCTCCAAAGCAGCATCGGCGTCGTTATAATTATTGTAGCTCAGCTCTTTGCCCTGAAGCTGCTGCGCACCGGTCAATGCGCCTTCGCCAAGCGCAGGCCCGGTGTAGAGCGCGGCCATTTGATGGGGATTTTCGCCATAGCGCAGCGTTTCGCTGTGCGTCAGGCCAATCGGCATGGTGGCTGGGAAAGGCGTGCCTTGAAGCGCTTCTGCCCCCAAGGGATGAGTGAAGGCATCATCCCACGCGAACCAATTGGCGATGGCGGCATCATAGGCAGCGGTATGCGCATAGGCCTTTGCCGCCAAGCGGATGCGGAAAGCAAGGCCTGTGGCACCTTCGCCTGCCTCCATCGCGTCAATCAGCTCGGCATAGTCCGTTGGGTCTGTCACAATCGCGACGCTGGCATGATTTTTGGCGGCGGAACGCACCATTGATGGCCCGCCAATATCGATATTCTCGATAATCTCTTCACGTTCAGCACCCTTGGCGACGGTTGCGGCAAAAGGGTAAAGATTGACCACGACCAGATCGATCGCCCCAATCTCATGTGTGGCCATCGCCGCCAAATGCTCATCATTGTCGCGCACTGCAAGCAAGCCGCCATGGACCTTGGGGTGAAGCGTCTTCACCCGGCCATCCATCATTTCGGGAAAGCCGGTCAGATCAGAAATATCCATCACGGCAAGCCCAGCATCGCGCAGCGCCTTGGCCGTGCCACCCGTTGAGACCAGCTCTACGCCATGTTTTGCGAGGCAAGCGCCCAGCTCTGCCAAACCCGCCTTGTCGGATACGGACAGCAAGGCCCGTTTGATCTTTATGTCGCTCATCATATCCTCTTGAAACTAGTGCGCTTATCCGGCGCGTTTGATCAGCCAGCTGATCGTGGCTCCGCCCGCAACCGCCATGCCCTGCAATACTATTTGGTGAGACGATTCCCACCGACCTTCGCCATTGACCCAGAGGCTGGGCTCAATCGAGACAGCCGCTCCGCGCGCCCGGAATTGCCACAGAGCGCCACCCTCGACCCGCAGCAATGCGCCTTGATTGTCCGCCGTTGGCGAAGGCTCAATCCCCGGCGCCAAATGAAAGCGCACGGCAAAGCTCGCTTCTTGCACCTTCTTGCGGCCTTCAACAGGGATCAGCGTGTCCTCGCCATGCACCTCTTTGCCATCGCTGGAGAGGGCAATCGCGCGGGAATGGGTGAAGCCAAAACGCTTGGCATAGCCATCATGGCTCGCCTCAACGCGGCTGCCTTGTTCAGTCTCGCGCCGATCCAGCTCAACCGTATCGACGCCTTTGCCAAGCGCGCCATTGGTCAGCACAGCGGTTGAATTGGTGTCAGACAGGATCAGCGTCGAATGGGCAGCTGTCGTGCGCAGGCCAGCGGCAAGGCCCGCCGTTTCAACCAGTCCAGCCGCAGAGGCCCCACCGCAATTGACGATCAAACGATCCGCACCGTCAGACATTTCAAAGGCGAATGTCGATGCACAGCCATAGCGGGTCGAGCGGCTATGCGGCGGCGGGCCTGCATCCATCACGAGGGTCGTGTTGCCAGCCGAAAGCGTTTGATAGCCCCAGCCGCGCGCTTGGCGGAGTGGGCGACACCGGACATGGCTAGCGTTCACAACGGTGCGGACAGCCTCGGCGGAAACGGGGCTACTGCCTTGCCAACTCCCCATCGCGCCATCGCCAAGGGTGCACCCAAGCAACGGGGGGACAGCGCGATTGAGCGCATCTGCAACCGCTGATGGGACAGATAGGTTCCGCGCATCATAATGAGCCAAGAGATGCGACAGGAGCCTGACCAATTCCAACTGTTCGGCTGGCGAACGGCTGGTGAGGCCACCATCGTCGCTGATCGCCCCTTCCAGCGCTTTCACGAGTCCCGCTTCGCCAAAGGCCCGCCTGCCGTCGCCTCCCGCAATCAACAAGCCTGCTGAAACAATGCCGCACCACGCCGCGATCCGTTCCAATCCGGGAGGCGTGCGATCCGCGACACGATCCAAATGGCGTGCAGTGCGGGCAAGCGCGTTTAATACACTTGATCGAAAGACCAGATCATTTTGGCCCAGCAACAGCGGTGCATAGGATGGCCAATTGAGCAAGCGGCGGCCCGCGATGCCTGCCGCCCAAGCCGGCTCAGCCACCTTATTGCCATGCGCTTCCAGCCAAGCCGCCACCCAAGTGCGGATGGCCGCGCTGGCCTCTTCACTCTCGACCGCCGCCACATCGCGCAGCCAGGCAAAGCTGTGATAGTGCGCAATCAATCGATCAGGCGCACCCGCCAAGTCTGGACCCGCTTCCCCCATGGGTGCACTTGCGCCTTCATAGATGAAAAGCCCCGCCATGATGGCCGCGCCAAGCTCTGCATTACCAAGCAGTGGATCCGCAGGCGCCGCAAGCAGCTTGAGCGGATGGCGGCCCTTTAAGCGCAACGCATGAAGCGGTGTCCGCCAGCTTAAGCGATAGAGATGCGCGGAAAGCCGCTCACCCAGCGAAAGCCCTGCCCCACTGCCTGCGCGGATCAAGCGTTTGCCGGGCGGGATGCCGTCATCATCATCTTCAGGCCAGGCGGGCCCGTTCATCCCTGACGCAGCCCTGCTATGTTGGACGCATAATGATCTGGGCCGCCCTTGAAAGTCGCGGTGCCAGCGACCAATACATCCGCCCCAGCCGCAATCACACGCGGTGCTGTCGCGGCATCTACGCCTCCATCGACTTGTAAATGGATCGCTTTGCCCAGCTTATCAATGCTTTTGCGGATCGCCTCAATCTTGCGCAGCTGGCTTTCGATGAAGCTTTGACCACCAAAGCCGGGGTTCACACTCATCACCAGAACCAGATCAATTTCTTCAAGAATATAGTCGAGCATCTTGGCAGGCGTCGAAGGATTAAGCGATACGCCGACCTTCTTGCCCAAGGCCTTAACCCGCTGAACCGTGCGATGAAGATGGGGGCCTGCCTCTTGATGAACCGTGATGATGTCCGATCCTGCCTCCGCAAAGGCATCCAGCATCGGATCAACCGGCGTGATCATCAAATGCACATCCATCACCTTGGCAGTGTGAGGCCGAAGCGCTTTGACCACCATTGGCCCGATGGTGAGATTAGGCACAAAATGCCCATCCATCACATCGACATGGATCCAATCCGCGCCAGCCGCATCAATGGCCCGCACTTCCTCGCCCAGCCGCGCAAAGTCAGCAGACAGGATGGAAGGCGCAATAAGGATGGGCGTTGTCATGGAAAAGCCTTAGTCCCCGTTTTTCTATGGGGCAAGGCAAGGGGCCTCCACAAGATATAGTAGCTGTGGAAAAGTCTAAATGACCACAATTTCAGCCAAAAGGGAATTGAGCAGCAGCATCCCCGCAGGCGTGACAGTAACATGGTCTTGAACAAGGGTGAGTAGGCCCTGCCGTTCCAGCCGCCCCATCTTGTCCCTATCAACCACTTCTCCGCCCGCCATCTCCCGCACCCGGGCCAAGTCAACACCTTCGGCGAGGCGCAGGCCCATAACCAGCGCTTCTCGAGCCTGTTCGGCTTGAGACAAAGGCGTTTCTTCCTGCGCGCCATGGCCATTGCGGGTGACGGCAGAGAGGAAATTCTCAGGCTTCTTATGCCGCATCGTGGCAAGGCCACCGCGCCGTCCATGCGCTCCGGGACCGATCCCAGCATAATCCTGATAGCGCCAATAGGCGAGATTGTGCCGACTTTCGTCGCTCGGCCGCGCATGGTTGGAAACCTCATAGGCGGGAAGCCCAGCCGCACTTGTCATCGCTTGCGTCAGTTCGAAAAGATCCGCCCCTTCATCCGGATCAAGCGGGGTCAGGGTGCCGTCGCGCACCAAGGTTTCAAAGCGCGTGCCAGGCTCAATCGTGAGTTGATAAAGCGAGAGATGACCCGTCTCCAGCGCCAGTGCTTCGGTGAGCTCCGCTTCCCAAGCGTCCGCACGATGATCGGGCCGGGCATAGATGAGATCAACATTGACGCGCGCGAATTGGCGTTGGGCAATGGCGATGGCACCAAGCGCTTCGGTCACGCTATGGGCACGCCCGAGAAAGTGGAGCGCTTCATCGCGGAGAGATTGCAGGCCAACCGACACGCGATTGACGCCTGCCTTCGCCAAATCAGCGAAATTGGCCGCTTCGACGGATGACGGATTGGCCTCCAGAGTGATTTCGCAATCGGGTGCGAGGGTCCAATAGCGTGACGCCGCTTCGATCAATTGCTCGACCAGCCAAGGCGGCATGAGCGAAGGCGTCCCCCCACCGAAGAAGATTGACGTTAACGTGCGGCCGGTCAACTTATCGGCTTCATAAGCCAAGTCCGCGAGCAGCGCCTCCGCCCAGGCAGCCTCATCAATCCCTTGGCGGACATGGCTGTTGAAATCGCAATAAGGGCATTTTGAAACGCAAAAGGGCCAGTGAATGTAGAGGGCCAAGCCACGCCGGTCGGCAGTCATTAGCCGACCAACGGCAATAGCATCAGCAGCTTGGCATCAATCGCGCAACCTTCAGCCCGTTTTGAGGCAATGAAGGCCGTCACATCGCTCAGCGCCACCCGGTGGACAATGATATTCTCACCCTCAACGCCGCCACCTTCGCTGACTTTCACTAGATCATGGGCCTTTACGAAGAAGAAGCTCTCACTGACCATCCCGGGGGAAGAGAAAAACTCGCCCATCAATTCGATGCGTCCGGGCCGATAACCGCATTCTTCTTCCAACTCTCGTGCGGCTGCGATCTCGACGGCTTCATCGGCTTCTTCGTCACCGATCAGGCCAGCCGGAAGCTCCAAGCAGGGGCGATCCAACGGAACGCGAAACTGCTCGACGAGCAAGACATGCCCGTCATCAACCGCCAAAATCACGGCGGCTTTGATGCCGCGCGCGCGGGACACATATTCCCATTTGCCTTTGGTTTTCGTCGTGATGAAGCGGCCTTGCCAAACAATCTCTTCTGTCTCTGAGGTCATAATTCAATCAACCGATCCGGCAGCTCATTGCGATCATCCTCTGCCCTTGGGAAATGCGCAGCGAGAATGATGCCGACATCCTTGATCGCCGCAATCATACCATCGGCGATGCGCCCTTTGCTGACATGTTCAAGCATATCAGCCATCGCCTTGCCCCATTCTTCTTCGGAAACAGCGCTATGGATGGCCTCATCCGCGACAATCTCAGCGCGGCGTTCTTTCAGGGACAGATAAATCAGAATGCCAGTCCGTCCCACGGTCCGCCGTTCGGCACCGGCCTTGAAATAACGAACCGCACGTCTCCGCACCCGACGCGCCTTCACAATCCCGGGCGTGAAAAACAAGCGAATGGGCACAAATTGCATCAAGAGCCGCGCCAGACCAAAGCTGATCACAGCTACGCCCAGCGCCACACGCGCGCCATCGGCAAAGCCCGTTTCCACCAGCCAACCGCCGGTGAACGCGGCAGCCAGTTGGTCATAGACGCCGGGGAAAGCCGCAAACAGCGCCAGCATCAGGATAGCAAAGCCTGCGGACCACCATAGTGCCACATCCAGATAGCGATCCGAATGATCAGCAATGATGGTCACAATCTCTCCCGATGTGCCCGCTTCGGCTGCATGCACAGCGTCACTCACGCGCAGATGATCGGCTTCGGAGATATTATTTTGTGCCATCACCAATCTCCCGACGCACCGCCGCCGCCGAAGCTGCC
>DLOX01000065.1:0-953 GCA_002478575.1 Sphingomonadales bacterium UBA7473
CTGTTATGCAGCCACCATGCCGCTCAAAGATCAAACACAATTGGCGCGGGCAAAAGCCATGCGCCGGGAGCCGACGAAAGCTGAGCAAATGCTCTGGGCCAAGCTCCGGGCGAAGCAATTGCACGGGATAAAATTCTCCCATCAAGTTCTCATCGGCGACTATATTGCTGATTTTGCGGCGCGACAGCGTCGTCTCGTTATTGAGGTTGACGGCGATAGCCACGCTGCGCAACAGGCCTACGACCAAAAACGGACTGAGTTTTTAGAGGGGAAGGGATTTCGCGTGATCAGGTTTTCGAATCTTGACGTGATTCAGAATATTGAAGGCGTGCTTGAAGCAATTGAAGCAGCGCTATGACCAACGCTCTTCTTCCCAACGGTTTTCGGGACCGCTTGCCGCCAGAGGCTGATGCTTCTGCGCGGCTGGTGCGGTCGATCCTCGATTGTGCGGGCCTGTTTGGCTATGAACGGGCGCAGCCGCCGCTGGTTGAATTTGAATCAAGCCTTGCCGCGCAATTGAAGACTGGCACCCGCAATTTGCTGCGCTTTGTTGATCCCGTGTCTGGCGAAACCATGGGCGTGCGGTATGACATCACTGGCCAGATCGGGCGGATTGCCGCGACCCGGATGGCGCATCACCCGCGCCCTGTTCGCTTGTCGTACGGCGGTCCAGTCGTACGGCTTCGCGCCACGCAGCTGCGTCCTGAGAGGGAAATGCTTCAAGTCGGCGCAGAGCTGATCGGGCTCGACAATATCCATGCCGCGATTGAGATTTTGAGCGTGGCGATCGAGTCTCTAAAGGCCGCAGGCGTGAGTGACATCACGCTTGATTTGACCATGCCTGATCTAATCGATCTGCTGGCGGCCGGGCCTTTGCCGGTCGACAATGTCGAGGCTTTGAAAGCGCGGCTGGACGCCAAAGACGCGGCGGGCGTGCCGGAGGCTTACGCGCC
>DLOX01000065.1:1002-4131 GCA_002478575.1 Sphingomonadales bacterium UBA7473
CAGCGCCGCCGGGCCATTCAGCGAAGCCGCAGCCCGTTTGAAGGCCTTTGACCAATGGGGCCTGATCACGGAACGGTTGGCGGCGTTCGAAGAAATTGTCGCGGCCTTGCCTCACGACATCATGATCACGCTCGATCCAACGGAGCTGCATGGCTTTGAATATCAAACCTGGCTGGGCTTCTCGCTCTTTTCATCCGAAGCGAGCGGGGAAATTGGGCGCGGCGGCAGCTATTTGATCGGGGAGGAGCCCGCGATTGGTTTCTCCGTTTATGTCGATCCCCTGATCGACGCAGGCTTTGCCCGCAATGATCGTAGGCGTCTCTTTTTGCCTTATGGCACCGATGCCGCAACAGCCGGTTGGCTGCGCGGCAAAGGGTGGGTGACAGTCACAGCGCTTGATCCAGACGACACGGCTGAGCGGCAAATCTGCACCCACATCCTGAAGGATGGATCGCCCACGCGGGTCTAGTCTCGCCGCTATCGCTTGATGAAGGCTGAGATTTCGTTCCCGACAATCGTGCCTGCCTTTCCGGCATCTTGATTGATCGACATATGATTGCTGTTTGGCACCGCTTTGACAGAAGCGGCCGTGCCAGCGCTTGATAAGGCGCGGCCCAAGGCTTGTGATTGATCGGTTGCATCCTTCCGGCTCGCGACATGCAGGATCAGCCATCGTTGGCTGTTTGGTGCTCCTGCGTAGGTGATGGGGGAGAGCTTGGCTTGAATGGCTGGGTCCGTGGTGAAGGCCGCTTCATATTTGTCGCCGAGCCGCTTTATCATGGCGGCTTTCGGCATTTGCTTGACGACGTCATAGCCAGCACCATCGAGCAGGATTGTGCCGCTGATGGCGGATACGGGCACGCCTGCTCCATCAAGATAGCGCGTATTGGCAGAGACCAACGCGGCAAGATGAGCGCCTGCGCTATGTCCCATCAGATAGACGCGATTGGGATCAAAGCCCAAGCGACGTGCGTTCGCTCTCAGATGCGCTACAGCCGCCGCCACATCCTTCGCCTGATCGTCTGGCGTGACATTGGGGACCAACCGGTAATTGAGCGATGCAAAGGCGAAACCCAAGCCATTGTAAAAGGATGACTTGGTGCCTGCACCTTGGGCCTTGTCGCCAATGGACCAGCCGCCGCCATGGATGAAAATGATGATCGGCGGCCGATTGGTGCCGGGCGCGCGCCAATAGTCGAGCTTTTGCTTGGGATCGCTGCCATAGCTGATTTCGCGATCAGCGGCAGTCGCTGCTCCGGCCCGCCACTTGGCCAAAGGCCTCTCGGCAGACACGGCGATGCTGCCGACCAAAGCGAAGGCAGCGGCGGACCAGAGCAGCGCCTTCATTATTTTGCCTCTGGTGCTGGCTTAGCTTCGCCCTTGCCACCGGCGGCGCGGCGGGCTTCCATCCGGGCCTTAATTTCGGCGCGGCAGCCTTCAGAAATGTTGGTGCGATTCTCCATCATGCATTTGCGACGGGCTTGCTTGTCCTCGCCAGCCGCGCTGCAGAGTTTCATGACTTCAGCGCGGCAAGACTCGCTCAAACGTTGCTTGCCTTGCTGCGCCGAGGCAGAAGTGGCGACAAGAGCAAGGCCTGCAAGGGCAAAAGCGGCAGTTTTCAACATCTATCTTTTCCTTTTTCGCTTATGCGGTGGACGTTCACCGTCTGGGGCAATAACGGACGCGCTGAATATTCCCTTCGCGGGTTCCTTTCGAGGATTGGAGAAAGTTTTGGCGAACGTCACTGTGATCGGTGCCCAATGGGGTGATGAGGGCAAAGGCAAGATTGTCGATTGGCTAGCCAGCCGCGCCGATGTCGTAGTCCGCTTTCAGGGCGGACATAATGCCGGGCATACTTTGGTGGTCGGTGATCAGACCTATAAGCTATCGCTTCTTCCGTCTGGTATCGTGCGTGGCACGCTGTCCATGATCGGCAATGGTGTGGTGCTTGACCCTTGGCATTTCCGCGATGAAGTCGCGAAGCTGAAGGCTCAAGGCGTGGAGATTACGCCTGAGAATTTGCACATCGCAGAAACTTGCCCTTTGATCCTGCCTTTCCATCGCGACTTGGATGGTTTGCGCGAAGATGCGTCAGGCGCGGGTAAGATCGGCACCACCCGGCGTGGCATTGGCCCGGCCTATGAGGATAAGGTGGGCCGCCGTGCGATCCGCGTGTGCGATTTGGCGCATCTTGATGATCTGGATGCGCAACTGGATCGGATTTGCGCCCATCATGATGCGCTGCGGGCAGGGTTCGGACTGGAAGGCATTGATCGCCAGCGTTTGCTTGATGATCTCTGGGATATTGCCGCTTTCCTTCTGCCGTTCGCCAAGCCTGTTTGGCACGAGCTGAACGCGGCTCGCAAACGCGGAGACCGCATCTTGTTTGAAGGCGCACAAGGCGTGCTGCTTGACGTTGATCATGGCACATATCCTTTTGTGACATCGTCCAACACGATTGCGGGCACAGCGTCTAGCGGATCGGGCCTTGGCCCTTCGGCGGCAGGTTTCGTGCTGGGCATTGTGAAGGCCTATACGACGCGCGTCGGTTCAGGACCTTTCCCGACTGAGTTGGAAGATGAGACTGGCCAACGCCTTGGCGAACGCGGCCATGAATTTGGGACGGTGACAGGTCGCAAGCGCCGCTGTGGTTGGTTTGATGCGGTGCTTGTACGGCAGTCTGCAGCGGTCAGTGGCATCACCGGCATCGCGCTCACCAAGCTCGATGTGCTTGACGGTCTCAAAGAGCTGATGCTGTGCACCGGCTACGAACTGGACGGCGAAGTGATCGACATCCTGCCCATGGGTGCCGATGAAATTGCCCGCTGCAAGCCCATTTACGAAGTCATTCCCGGCTGGAGTGAAACCACCGTGGGCGTGACCGAGATGGACAAACTGCCCGCCACAGCACGCCGTTATCTGGAACGCATTGCCGAAGTGACCGGCGTGCCTGTGCATGTGGTCTCTACCAGCCCGGACCGTGACCACACGATCTTGCTGCACAACCCCTTTGCGGCTTGATAAAACCATCTGCAGCCCTGTTTTTTCCACTTTTTTGACGGAGTCCTCCCCCATGTTGACCGAAGACGGCAAGCACCTGTACGTGAGCTACGACGAGTACCACAACCT
>DLOX01000180.1:0-188 GCA_002478575.1 Sphingomonadales bacterium UBA7473
GGCCTGATGCAGGTCCGCCCCGGCACGGCCAATGACATTGCCCGCGCCCGTGGCGAAGCAGGCGCTGGGCCGCTTGGCAATCCAACCGTCAATCTTGAATATGGCCAAAGCTATATTGAATCGATCCGGGATCGCTGGGAAACCGGCGGCATGCTTCCCAAAGTCATCGCCGCCTATAATGCCGGGCC
>DLOX01000180.1:315-5752 GCA_002478575.1 Sphingomonadales bacterium UBA7473
GAATCCATCCCCTATTGGGAAACCCGCGCCTATGTTGCGACGGTGATGCGCAATTACTGGATGTATCAGCTGCAAGCGGGTGAGAAGATGAACAGCTTGGCCGCTCTCAGCCAAGGCCTATGGCCCCGCTTCCCCGGCATGCCCGGTCCAATGGCGGTGCGGCTGGACCGCAGCGGGGGCGTCCAAAGCGCTGAGTGACGCCCATGCGGCCTAAGGATATTTCCGGGCCGAATGGATGATCGTTAGAATATCGAGGTCCGTTGCCGACGCAATGCGATACACGATAAGATACGGCAAGCCTGTCACCTTGAATTCGCGAGTATCGGGAACATCACCGGGATGGCCGAGCAATGGGAATTGTTCGAACATCAGCACAGTCTGACGGATTCGGGAAATGACTCGTTCGGCGGCTCGATCATCGTCTTGAGCAATCCAATCCCGGATCGCCAACAGGTCGTCCTGCGCTTGTGGCGTGAAATTAACGTTCAAGGCCGAGCTTGCGCCAGACATGTTCGGCAGGGATCATAGAAGCGCGATCCTCAGCCTGTTCCAAGCCGATTTGGACTTTCTTTTGCTTCCACTTTACGTGACCAGCCTCAACCGTTTCGCCAGTTTCAGCGATTTTGTATGACGGCGGAGCTGCTTTGGTAGCCATGGTTAGAGCCTATTCGATTTCGGAGTAAGTCGCAACTCAATCCCCCGTCAAAATCCGATCCACAAGCTGCTTCACCGTCGGCACAAAGCCGTTGGAATAGAAGGGGTCTTGCTTGAACATATAGGCGGAATGGCCTGCGAACATCAGATTCTGCTCAGGATCGCCGGTATGGGCAATGTCTTGCAGGGTCTTTTGAATGCAGAAGCTGCGCGGATCGACGAGATAGCCCGTCGTATAGTCATCATGATCCTTCCAAGCGGAAAAGCCGCAATGCGAAAGGCAGCCCATGCAATCGGCTTGGTCCTTCTGGATGGTCTTGCGCTCTTCAGGAGTGACGAAGACCAGCGTTTGGTCAGGCGTTTTGATGGCATCGGTAAAGCCTGCGCCAAACCAAGCCCGGGCGTTTTGCAGATCGGGTTTGGCCACCCAATATTTCTTGCCCTTCACGCCAACATCCAAAAGCTGGTTTTGCTCGCCTGCCTCTTCGGTTGAATAGGCAATTTGTCGTTCCGAGCGCGCTTCCAGATTCCGGAGATAAGGGTTGCGGACTGCGCTTGAATAAAAGCCAGTCGGCGAGAATTTGTGGAGAAGAACATCGCCTTCATCAAGCGTTGTTAGCCTGTCTTTCCAGCCTTGCGGGATGGGGCTTTCCTGCGTCAACAAGGGCCGCGTGCCGAATTGGAAGGCGATCTGGCCAAGCTCTGGATTGTCGATCCAGTCAGACCAGTCACGCAAATGCCAAACGCCACCCGCCATCACAATCGGGGTACTGTCTGGAATGCCTGCTTCACGCATCACGGCGCGAAGATCTCTGACGCGGGGATAGGGGTCTTGCGGCTGGCGGGGGTCTTCGGCGTTAGAAAGGCCGTTGTGACCGCCTGCGAGCCATGGATCTTCATAGACAACTGCCGAGAGATAGTCGGCAACTTTGGAGTAAGCCCGCTTCCACAAGGCGCGGAACGCCCGGCCAGAACTGACGATGGGAAGGTAAGACACGCCGAACGAGGATGTGATCTCACCGAGCTTATAAGGCATGCCCGCGCCGCACGTAACGCCAGCAATCATGCCTTTGCAGCGTTCCAAAACGCCAATCATGATCTGCTGAGCGCCCCCCATTTCCCACAGGATATTGATGTTGATGGCGCCTTTGCCCGACGCAATTTCATAAGCACGATGGACCTGAGCGACCGCACCGTTAATGGCAAACTCGATCAGCTCTTGGTGGCGTTCGGCGCGTGTGCGGCCTTTGTAAATCTGTGGAATGATGGAGCCATCTTCGGCATAGCTGTCCGCGTTGACGGCAGAGATTGTGCCAATGCCGCCGGCTGCGGCCCAAGCCCCTGAACTGGCATGATTGGTGGCAGACACGCCCTTTCCGCCTTCGATAAGCGGCCAAACTTCGCGTCCCCGATAATTGATCGGTGCCAATCCTTTAAACATCAAACCCCCGGTCTTATTGGTATAAGCACCCACTATAGGCGCGTTCGCCCGCGTTGCGCACTCCCTTTTTGAAAGCGCAACCCTTTTATGAAGGTGCGTGCGATTTGGATGTGGCGATCAAAGCAACGCCGATGATTGTGATGATCATGCCCAAGGCCATGCGCCAGTTTAGCCCTTCTCGAAAAACCAGAACCCCAATTCCGGCCAAGACGAAGGCCACTGTTGCATTGACCAACACCGATGATGTCGAAATCGGCGCGCCTGCGCGATAGGCATAAAGAAAGCCGACTTCGATAAGGATTACGGCGACTGCCAGGATCAAAATGGCGGGCTGCGCGAGCAAGGGCAGAAGCGTCGCTGGCTTTGCTCCATCGAGGGTCAGCGCCAGAGTTGCGGAGCCTAAGAAACCAAACAGATAGACCATCGACAAGATGGCAAAGGGCGAGGCAGCCGCTGGTGCTGACTTTGAAGAGAGATGATAGAGGATATTGCCGACAATGGCGGCTAACAGCGGCAAAGCATAGGCAGGGAGGGACATGGATTTCATCCTTTGGGCGGCTCCAAGCCATAGAGCGCGGCGTAACGGGCGACCATCTTGGCTTCGTCAAATTCAGCAAGGGCCTTGGCCTGATTGGCAGCGCCAATTGCAGCGCGAAGGTTTGGATCGCTGACCAGTTGCGATAGCTTTGCTGCAAAAGCGCCTTCATCTTGCACAGGCACAATGAAGCTCAGGTTTTCCTCTGCCACCATGGCGGCGACATCGCCGACATCCGTCGATACCGCAGGCTTACCCGCAGCCATGGCCTCCACCAGCGAGATCGGAAATTGCTCGCTGTCTGATGACAAGGCAAAGATATCGAACAAGCCGACATAGCGGACTGGGTTCTGAAGAAAGCCCGGCATCGTCAGCCGATCTGCAAAGCCCAAGCGCATAGCATCAGCAAGGATCGCGGCCTTTTCTGGCCCTTCGCCTATGATCACCAAGCGAACCGGTGCAGGAACCGCTGCTGCCGCGCGGACTAGGCGGGGCAGATTCTTCACTTCCCGCAATCCCGCCAGCGTCCCAATCACGATTTCGCCCGGTCGTTTTTCAAAGCCCAGAATGGCGTCAGGCGAAGGAGCTATGCCATAAGCCGCGACGTCAATCCCGTTGGGAATGCGATGGAGCTTCGCCGCTGGGCATTTCCAAACCGACGTTGCAATCTCTTCCAGTCTATTAGACACCACCACCACCGCATCGGCAGCAGGCAACATCAGCCGCCGAAAGCCCGACCGTTTCCAATTGAGCTTCACCGCTTCATCGGCATTGAAGCCATCTTCATGATGGACCAGCCGAGGCACACCGGCGGGCAAGAGCCGCTTTGCCCCCACCGCGTCCATCGATCCCCAATTATAGGTCAGGACCAGATCGAACTGCGCCATATAGCGGCTAAGCGTACGGTATCGCCCAATCGAAGGCTTGCCATGAAGCGGCGGGGCCGCGTCGCCCGGAAAATCGACCTTGATCGATGGATCAATCGCATCACGAGCGCCTAAAGCATCGGGAACGGCGGACAGGATGACGTGGCTTGCTTGGTCGCCGAACAAGTTCATCAGCCGCGTCGCACGTGCTTCTTTGCCGCCCAGCGAAAAGGTCGAATGGCAATGGAGTATCCGCTTTGGACGCCCGCTCACTCAGGAACAGCTTTCAGCATGGCCATGATCGCCTTGAGCGCGGCAGGCTCCTCAAGCGTCGGTGCATGGCCAACGCCAGCGACGGTCACGGACTTGGCCGTTGGCAAGCGCTTGGCCATTTCTTTATGGGTTGCCGCTGACAAGATGTCAGACTTCTCGCCTCTGATCAGCGCGAGCGGAACGGTGCCCAGGCTTTCAAAGGAGGGCCAGAGATCAACCGGCTCTCCCGGATTGCGCATCGGCTCTGCAATCTTGGCATCATAGTCGGGGACGATGCGCCCTGCCTTCGTGACCCGATAGAAACGCTTGGCGAGCTTCACCCAATCCGTCAGATCGAAGTTTGGGTAGATGCCTGCTTGCTGGTCCGCCAAATCCCGCGCGGCATGAACCCATGTGGGCCACGATTGCGCCTTGCCGACATGGCCCCTGATGCGGTCCAGCCCTCCCGGCTCAATTACGGGGCCAATATCGTTGAGCGCTGCGCCAATCACTCGGCCAGGTTTTGTCGCGGAGAGCATCATCGTCAGGAGCCCGCCCAGCGAGGTGCCAATCGCAATGAAGCGCTTGATCTTCAGCATGGAGAGCAATGCTTCAAGATCCTGCAAATAGATGAGCGGCACATAGCTCATTCCCGTGGGGCTATAGGCGCTCTCCCCGCGTCCACGCAGCTCGACGCAGATCACGCGCCAATCGCCCGCCAATTGCTCGGCCAAATGCTCAAAATCTCGGGCATTGCGGGTAAGGCCCGGGAGGCACAGGATTGGAGGTTTAGTCTTTGGCCCCGCATAATCGCGAAAATGCAGCCGCAGCCCATCTTCTGATATCCAGTATCCATCTTGATATTGCGTAGGACCCACCATTGCCCCCATATCGCCCGATGATGACCATCCCGCAAGCCAAAGCGTATCGCGCAGACCCCGCGATTCTTGAAGTCGCCGATTTCCTAGGCGATCCTGTCGATGGCGCTCATTTTCCGCAGACGTTTATCCGCTATCGCAATGACAGGGCAGCGGAAACGATTGGGCTTGGTGATTTGGCCGACGAGCAATGGATTGCCCATTTTGGTCGGTTTCAGCCTTTGCCTGATAATTTGGCGCGCCCCTTGGCGCTTCGTTATCATGGCCACCAGTTTCGCCAATATAATCCCGATATTGGCGATGGTCGGGGCTTCCTCTTTGCTCAAATGCGCGATGATCGGGGGCGGTTGTTGGATCTCGCAACCAAGGGATCAGGGCAGACGCCTTATAGCCGGTTCGGGGATGGGCGCTTGACCCTGAAGGGCGCCGTCCGCGAGATATTGGCAACGGAGATGTTAGAAGCGCTGGGCGTCGAGACGAGCAAGACCTTCTCCGTCATCGAAACCGGCGAGGCCTTGCACCGGGGCGATGAACCTTCGCCGACCCGCTCCGCCGTGCTGTTTCGCCTAAGCCATAGCCATTTGCGCATTGGCAGTTTTCAACGGCTCTCCAATCTGGGGGACGAAGCCAATCTGAAGCGGCTGATTGCCTATGCTTTGGACTATTATTGGAATGAAGGGGCAGGCGACGACGCTGCGCTTCGCTTGCTAGGCCATGTGGTGGAGCGGACAGCGCGGCTCGCGGCATCCTATATGGCGGCAGGCTTTGTCCATGGCGTGCTGAACAGCGACAATATCAACATCACGGGCGA
>DLOX01000180.1:5854-6486 GCA_002478575.1 Sphingomonadales bacterium UBA7473
GCCTATTTCGATCATGCCGGGCTCTATGCCTTTGGCCGCCAAGCCGAAGCCATCCATTGGGACGTGGCGCAGCTCGCCATCTCATTTTCTGGCTTGGTGGAAGAGGATCAATTGGTTGAGGTGCTCAACGGCTTTGCCCCGGCCTATTATCGGCATTTGACGGATCGTTTTCTTTGGCGGCTGGGGGTTGCGCCGTCGAGCACGGAGGCAGATGCTCTCGTCGTCCAAGCCGCTGAACGGATGCTGATTGCGACGCAATGTCCCCTTGCGGATTTCTTTCATAACTGGGCGGGCGGCGAATGCAGGAAAGCCGAGCTCTACCAGGGCGAAGAAGCTGATGCGCTTAAAGCAAGCATAAAAGGTTTTGAGGCTCGACCCGATTTGGAGATGAGCCATTTTGACGAGGCTCCGGTCTGCGCTCTGATGATCGAAGAAGTCGAAAGCATCTGGGCACCAATTGCAGAAGCTGATGATTGGTCAGCCCTTCAAGCCAAGGTCGAAAGCATCAGAAAGCTCGGAAAAGCGCTGAATAGGGTTTGAGCTTTGCGTTTTTTGATAGGGGCGGGTAAAGGCTCCCATCACAAGGGGAGAAGAAGCCGATTATGGCGGCAACTGAATTAATATCAACAGAA
>DLOX01000277.1 GCA_002478575.1 Sphingomonadales bacterium UBA7473
CCAAATCGCGGGAGAGCTTGACGCCCTCGGCCAGCGCCATGCCTTGTCCCGTCCATAGCGCTTGCGCGGCTTGCGCCTCGTTCGTCAGGAAAGTCACAGGTTGCGTTGGCGGCGCAGTCTTTCCAACAGTCTTGTATCGATCAAAGCGATACTGGCCAAGCGCATAGCCCAGCGCTGCTTCGGCGGCCTCTGCGGCACTGCCTGCCGCTGCAAAGCTGATGGATGTGGCCTCATCCTTCAACTCCTGCGCCGCTTTTCCAGCCGCATCCCGCATCCGCGTGGCGACATTGCCTCCGGTGCCTGCTCCTGCCAGATAAATACGCGCATATCCGCCAATGCCGCGCAAGGAGAGGCTGCTTCCCGCTTTGCCTTCAAACTTTGCCGCTGCAATGGCCCCCGTGATTTGGGTGCGAACTGCAGCGTCCGTCGGGATGCCAAGGCCAGTGGGGAGAGTGGCACTTGTCATCGGTATGATCAGCACGCCGCCCGTCGGCGCATTGTCGGAAAAGGCAAGCGGCCGCTCCGCGCTATTCCCAATCGTGGCTGGGGCTATGCCTGATCCAACCAGTTGAGCCGTGGCAGGATACGCAAATGTGAGGACAGAGGCAGCGAGGAGCAAAGTGAGTGGGCGCATGTCAAATCTTTCTATTGGCCCCCCGCGCACAGATTTAAGACGAACAGGCGGCTTTGCAAGCCACCGCCATTCGCAAAAATCCAATTGCCATTTTCATCCGTATCTAAGACGTAGACAAAAAAGGGGAGAAGGTGATGCAGCATAAGGGCAAGATTTTCGTGGTGGCACTGATGCTGCTCGCCGGCGCAAGCGTGTTGTGGGAGCCTTTGACCGCAGAGGAAATGACCGCCCCGCCCGCCAAAGCCTATGATGCGCAGATCGTCCGCGACCAATTTGGCGTGCCCCATGTTAAAGGCAAGACCGATGCCGATGCATCCTATGGCTTGGCCTATGCCCATGCCGAAGATGATTTCGCGACCATTCAGGAAGTGGTTGCGATGACGCGGGGACGCACGGGTGCAATGATTGGCAGCGACGGCGCGAAGGTTGATTATGTTCAGCATTTGCTCGGCGCCCGGGCCACTGCGGACAAACGCTATAACGAAATCCCCGCTGACGTTCGCGCGACGCTGGAGGCCTATGCGTCGGGCCTCAATCACTATGCTGAAAAGCATCCGGATGAAGTGCGGCTTGCGAAGCTCTTTCCTGTCAACGGGCAAGATATTGTCGCGGGCTTCGTGCTGCGAGCACCTTTCTTCTACGGCCTCGACAGCGCGATTGGTGCGCTTGCGGAGGACAAGGCTCCGCCCAATGAAAAGCAGCCGCCGCTGACACCAGCAGGCCGTGAACCTGATCAAAATGGATCCAACGCTTGGGCCGTTGCGCCTTCCCGCATGGCCGATGGCAAGACGTGGCTCGTGTCCAATTCGCATCAGCCTTATGAAGGCGGCGTGGCTTGGTATGAGGCTGTGGTCCATTCGGATGAAGGCCTTGATATGGCGGGTGCCCTCTTCCCCGGATCGCCTTATGTCCTGCTTGGTCACAACCGCAATTTGGGCTGGACCAACACGGTCAACCGGCCAGACCTGATCGATATCTACAAACTCACCCTCAACGAAGCCGGCGATCAATATCAGTTTGACGGTGCATGGAAGCCGTTGGAGTCCAAGCGCGTTTGGCTGCCTGTGAAGTTTGGCCCCATCACTGTCCCCATCCCGCGGACTATCTATCGATCCATCCATGGCCCCGTCATCGTGAACAAAAATGGCGCTTTCGCGATCCGCTATGCCGGAATGGACAAGGTCACTCTGCTCGAACAATATTATCGCAACACCAAAGCGCAGAGTTGGGAAGAGTGGACCAAGTCCATGGCCTTGGGCGGCATCCCTGCGACCAATTTCATCTATGCGGATAAGACGGGGCGGATCGCCTATCTCTACTATGGCCTTTTCCCGAACCGTAAGCCGGGCTTTGATTATCAAGGCGTCATCAAGGGCGATACGTCTGCCGCGCTGTGGGATAGCAATTTGCCCTTTGACCGCGTGCCAAAGATTGTGAACCCGGCATCGGGCTTTGTGCAAAATGCCAATAACTCGCCCTTCTTGGCAGCAGGGCCGGGATCGGAAATGAACCCTGCGGATTACTCGCCATTGATGGGCATTGAAGGGCGAATGACCAATCGCGGCATTCGCGCAACGGAACTGATGGCCGCAGACAAAAGCATCACACCGGAAGAGCTGCTCACCATCAAGAATGACATGACCTATAGCAAAGCAAGCTTCGTCGGCCCATGGATCGCCTCCATTCTAGAGGCTGATGTTGGCGGTGATGCGGAGCTGAAAGCCGCCCAGGCCTTGCTCACCACATGGGATTGGACAAGCGATGGCAAAGGTAACGCGGATGCGCTGGCCGAAGGCGTGATCCGCATTGCCGCCAGGCCGCATTGGCGCGGGGAGAAAATGCCTGATCCCAAAGGAGCGCTGAAAGAAGCAGTCGACACGTTTAAGGAGCGGTTCGGGCGGATCGATCCGCCCCTGTTGGAAGTCCAACGGTTGCGGCGCGGGCAGGTCGATTTGCCCATGGACGGCGGCCATGACACGCTTCGCGCGGCCTCCATCTGGGATCGCGAACAGCCCGACGGCAAATATCGCGTGCGGCATGGCGACAGCTTCATCATGCTCATCAATTGGGACAAGGCGGGGAAAGTCTGGTCTCAATCGATGCAGCCTTATGGTGCGGCAACGACGCGGCCCAACTCCAAACATTTCACCAATCAGATGAAGCTGTTTGCAGAGAAAAAATATAAGCCCGTGCATTTCGAATGGGTGGATGCGGTGGCACAAGGCGGGACGGTTTATCGACCTTAGGGGTTGCGCCGTTCGGCCAAAAATCTGGTCGAAAGATAGGCCTGCAGATTCTTGGCGGGATCATCCGCGAACGTGTCGCCTGACTCTTCCAACGCTGAAATCCGATCAAGCCGAAAGGCTCGGAAATCTTCGCGCAGCTCGCACCAGCCTACGAACAGCCAGCCATCCGTAAAGGCCCAAATGGCAAGCGGCCAGACCCGGCGGTCTGTTGGCTGGCCTGCCGCATCGTCATAGCGCAGCTGCAGGACTTGCGCCTCCCGAATAGCACGCCGGACAATTTGCAGCATGGGGGATGCTGCCCCCTGACGCCTGCTGGCAAAAAGCGGCGCATTTTCAAGCTTGCGTTTTTCCGGATCAGGAAGGGCGCCCTGCACTTTGGCCCGCACTTCGCGCGCCGCTTCCGACAAGGCCTTGTCCGCCGCCGCCTCAACAAAAGACAACCCAATTGCCAGCGCATCCAATTGTTCAAAGGTGAAGGTCATCGCTGGCAAATCAAAGCCGGGGCGCAGGATATAGCCAACGCCCGCTTCCCCTTCGATGGGCAGTCCAGAAGCTTGGAGATGGGCAATGTCGCGGTAGATGGTGCGGACGCTCATTTCAAAATAATCGGCCAAATCCTCCGCGCGGCTCACGTGGCGAGAGCGAAGTTCACGGACCAATCGAAAGAGGCGTTCGGCGCGGCGCATAGCGCTTCTCCTGACATAAGGCTGTCAGCACGGCCATCCTAAACTTGCCCCAAAAGAGGAGAATATGATGTCCATTCCAACAGTGCTTGATCGCTTCCCCACCCCACCCTGCGCGATATTGCTTGGCCTTGATATCTTGGAGGCGGATCGGGAGACAGGACGCGTGAAGATTGCCTTCACTGCCAAACCTGACTTTTGCAATGCCAGCGGACATATCCAAGGCGGCTTCCTAGCGGCGATGCTGGATGACTGCATGGGGCCCGCCATCTTGATCGCAACCGATGCGCAAGCCTTTCCATCGACCATAGATTTGAACGTCCAGTTCCTTGCCCCAGCAAAGCCCGGGCGGATCATCGGCACTGCCCGCGTGATCCAGCGGGGCAAGACGATTGGTTTCGTCGAGGCCCAGCTGGAAGACGAAGACGGCAAGCCCCTGGCACGCGGCACCGCGAGCGTCAGGATCACCACCTTAGAGAAGGTCGTGGGATGATCGGATTCAAGCGGCGATGCCCCGTAAGGCCGTGAACTTGGGTTCGCCTTCCAAGAAGGTCATCAAGACAGTCAAATCACCGCGCTGCACACGCCAAGCCATATAGGCCTGCTGCGCTTCGGCCGACTCCCAGGTTTCATAGAAAAGCACTGCATTGGGCCGCGTTTCGTCGATTAAGATCTCAAACGCGATATTCCCCGCCGCAGACCGGCTTAGCCCCAGATTGTCGACCGTATAATCAAGGAAGGCCTCGCGCATGCCGACCTTTGTGGTGAGCTCGGCAATGATAGTAAGCCTATCTGAAAGTCCATGTTTCATATTCATCTCCTTTGGTTGGAGATGTGGGTTAGCGAACCGCTCCTGACATCATTATGGCAGGAGACTATTGGAGCAACCTAAAGCTTGCTGGCTCTTCTATGCTCCTTAGTCGCTCCAGACTTCATCCCGAACAACCGGCCAATCAACCTCGCAATCAACCCCAACAAGCAGTCAATGCCTTCACTGAGCTTATGGTGGTTGTCGGCCCATTCCTTGCTCTCAAAATCATGCTTCATGGCGCGTTCCTTTCGCTTCACGATCATGGGACTATCCTTTCGCGCCCTCAGCCACCAACAAAAGGATGGACATAAAGCATAAGCCAACCTTATGATGAGTAATGCGAAGGATTCCCCCTCTCTCGGCGGTTCGCGTTTTCGAGGCTGCGGCAAGACATGCGAATTTCACCCGCGCGGCCTCGGAATTGGGTATGACCCAAGCTGCGGTTAGCTATCAGATAAAGCTATTGGAAGAACGGCTGCGCACAAAATTGTTCCTACGTCACAAGAAGGGCTTATCTCTAACCGAGATTGGCAGTCGCATTGCGCCACTGGTCAGCGGGGGCTTTGATGCCCTTGAACAGGCTTTCAATCTGGCGATGGCGGAAGACAGCCAAACATTGACGATCAGCACAACCCCAAGCTTTGCGGCCAATTGGCTCGCGCCTCGGATCGGGGAGTTTCAGCTCTTGGAGCCTCAGCTCGCGGTGCGGCTTCGGGCCGATAATCATTATGTCGATTTCGCCGCCGAAGATGTGGATGTTGTGATCCGCCACGGTGCGGGCAAATGGCCAGGCCTCTCGGCTCTATTCTTGGTTCCAGTTCGATTCCAACCCTTTGCCAGTCCAAACTTCATCGCTCGCCATGATCCCATTGAAAAGCCAAGCGACCTGATCGGCCTGCCAAGGCTGAGCCCTGACGATTGGTGGTGGGGCTTATGGTTTGCGGGGGTCGGTCTGGACGCTGGCAGCAAAGCAGCCCTGCCCAGCGTCAGCTTTGATTCCCAAGCGATGGAGGCCACAGCGGCGATGGCAGGCCATGGCATAGCCATCCTCAACAGCGAAATGTGGCGAGCCGATATTGCAGGCGGTCGCCTTGTCCCCGTGGGGCCAAGCGTCACCAGCGACGAAGGCTATTGGCTCGCCTACCCCGAATTTCGGAAGCAATCGCCCAAGATCAAAGCATTTCGCACCTGGATCGAGAAGGAGGTTGGGCGAGCGGAAGACTGTTGATGAGTGGCGGGTTTGTTGGGAATCCGGAATTTTCGGTTTTGAGTGGTAGCCTTAACTGGCGGCCTTTCGACTGAACGCAAAAGTGATCCCGGAGTTTTCGCGACCTATCCGAAATGCGCGCCAATGCTAGCCGCGATCCGGTCAAGTGTAGCTTTGCGTACCGCACGCTTGTTCGCTGCGTAGGTCGCAGACGGCAGAGTTGCAAGCTGTGCCGCGATAGCTATCGCTTTGGCTTCTACGTTGTCTGGCTTGTCCAGAGAGTCTAGATACCCTGCCTCCATGGCGCCTTGAGGGTCATAGATGAAAGACTGCACCAGCGCTCGGGTAAGGTGTAGTGGGCTCAGCCGATCACGCGAGAGCTCCAGCGCAAAAACGGGAAGATCCATGCCATTGCTCGTCTCATTTGCGCCAATCCTGTAGTCACCCACAGTCCCGATCCGGGTGTCGCAAGCGTTCACTATGAAAGCGCCCATCGCAATCGCATGACCGGTGCATGCAGCGACGACTGGCAGCGGTCCGCCATAGAGTCTGACTAGAAGTCTAGCGCCCTCATCCAGCAAGCGGGTAATATCGTCCGGCCCAAAACTGGCAAAAGCCTTCAAGTCAAAACCACCCGAAAAGCGGCCTTCGCGACCCGCTAGCACAATGGCCTTCGCTTGCGCCTCAGCCGTGTCAAGTGCGCGATTGAGGCCATTGAGCATTTCAAAGTTAATTGCGTTGGCCTTGCCATCATCCATCCGGATCAGAGCGATATCATGCTGAACATCAATCAAGACACTCATATTCTGCTCCCAAACTTAACTTGCTACATTAAGCCAACGCTTTACGTTTACGTCAACTGCAAATCGTCAGACAAAGCGGCGCTCCGCTTCACGCCGCATGGCAAAGTTGATAGTCCAACTAGTGAATGACCGCCTTTGGGATGGAAAGATACAATTCGGAAAAAGCGAGATTGTTGTCGCAAGCCAGCAGATCAGGGCGGGAGCGGCTATGTGATGACTATCTCCAAATAAGAATTTTTCTTGACACTTAGTTTAATTTATGTTCTATTTGGCCGGTGAATAGGGCCGCATCCTTGACTCAGTCACTTCCGCTAAGCCGCTCAATGGCTCGTGCATTGAACCGCATCGGGCCTTCCTCTCGATGCGCGGCACTGCGGCGTTACAAAGCGGATCGCCTCGCCTTTTCTGGCAGACAAGCGTCAAAGATGAACAGTTGTTCATGAAAAAGCCGATTCCGTGTCAAAACTGTCAAAAGTCAAAGCGAAAGCCACAGCGTGCCCGCTTGAAAGCCACTAAGGTGACATAAGGTAACATTATATTTCCCACTTGCTGTGGAACTTTGTCACCTTAAGGGGCTCATCCAGATGGGATGTCGGTCGCCCTTTCGCAGGGCATTGTGTTAAGCGCAGCTCAAACAAGAGAGATAAGCATGATCAAAACGCAGTGGCTCGCCAAGCGAAAGGCGGGGATGACGATTGAGGCCTTTGCAGACCATATGCTTACTGTTCACGGCCCAACGGCTGCGGCACTGCAAGGCACTCAGCGCGTGGCAGTCTCCATCATGCGCCCCGACTATCACAGGGCGGAGACGGTTTGGGATGGCCTGACGAATATTTGGTGGGGCGGTGCGGATGCTTTGGCCGCGGCGCAAGGCAGCGATGCCTATCACCGGATGGTCGCAGATCAAGCGAACTTTGCGGATGTCAGCGCAAGCGGCTCCCTCATTGTCCATGAAATCAACCCCGTCGCGCCAAAGGTGCCGCCAGCGCCTGATCCAGAGCTATTCAAGATCGTCAATCCGCTGCACAAGCGGGACGATCTGTCTTACGCGGCCTTTAGCGCCTATTGGAGCGGCCCGCATGCCGCGATCAACGGCGAGCTCCCCCATATGAACGCCTATATTCAAAACCATGTCCATCCCGATTTTGAAGCTCTGCCGCGGGCCTGCGATGGCATTGCCGAAAGCTGGTTTGCCTCTTGGGACGAAATTCGCGCTCTTTCCAAAAGCGAAGCCAATGTCCGCCTCAAGGCCGATGAGCCCAATCTGCTTGCACCAGACAGCCTGCACCCCATGATTTGCCGGGAGTATCAGATCAGCTGATGAAGAGCGGCTGGTTTCAACGCCCGTTGCTCTGCTGATGCAATTCGGGCATATCAGTATCGACCATGCCCGATCCTGCCCATAGCGCTTTGATCGCGCCCTTTCCGTGGAGCGATGTCTTCATCATCTTGGCGCTGATTGCGCTCAATGGCCTCTTTGCCATGTCTGAAATGGCGATTGTGTCTGCGCGCAAACCTCGGCTGGAGGCTTTGGCTCGCAAAGGGAGCAAAGGCGCGGAGACGGCGATAGCATTGGCGGCTGATCCTGGGCGATTTCTCTCCACCGTGCAGATTGGAATCACGCTGATTGGCGTGATCGCAGGGGCCTATTCAGGCGCCAGTCTGGGCGGACCGATGGGGGACAGGATCGCGGCCTTGGGCGTGGAGACGGGGCTTGCCCACACCATCGGGATCGCGCTTGTCATCACGGTCGTTACCTTCTTGTCTTTGGTGGTGGGTGAGTTGGTCCCCAAGCAATTTGCACTGCGCTCGCCAGAACCCATCGCGGCTTTGGTGGCTTTGCCGATGCAGGCACTGTCTCGATTGACTGCGCCCTTCGTGTGGCTGCTCGACCGGACCAGCGCTTTGATCTTCCGAATACTGCGGCTGAAGCGCGAATCCGAAAGCCATGTGACGGCAGAAGAGCTGCATCTGATCGTGGCAGAGGCCAGCAAATCTGGCGTGATCGAAGAAAGCGAGCGCGCCATTATCTCGGGCGTTGTGCGGCTGGCGGATCGCCCGGTGCGCGAAGTGATGACACCGCGGATGGAAATTGACTGGATCGACGTCAATGCCTCCGCCGCTGAAGTGAAGCGCCAGATGACTGAAAGCCCACACAACCGAGTGCTGGTCGCAGACGGCTCAGTCGATGAGATTATCGGCGTAGTGCAGGCGCGGGATGTCGTGACGGCGCTTTTGAAGAAGCAGCCGCTCGATCTTCGCGCCTTGATGCGCGACGCGCCGATTGTGCCTGACCAGGTGGACGCGATGGATGCTTTGGCCGCTTTGCGAAGCGCAGAAGTACCAATCGCGCTTGTCCATGATGAATATGGGCATTTCGAAGGAATTGTGACCCCGGCCGATTTGCTGGCCGCGATAGCTGGCGATTTCGTCTCTGATCAGGATGAAGGTGATGAGCCCGCCTTGGTTGAACGTGCCGATGGCAGCTTGCTGATCTCTGGCTGGATGCCCGCCGATGCGCTGGCTGATCGTCTTGGCCTGACGCTGCCTGAGGATCGCGACTATGCAACTGTGGCTGGACTCGCCCTCGATATCATGAAGCGCATCCCGGGCGTGGGGGAAAGCTTTGTTGAGCAAGGCTATCGGTTTGAGATACTCGATCTGGATGGCCGGAAGATTGATAAGCTGCTGGTGGGTGAGGCTGAGTAGACTAGGGCGAATAGTGGGAAGATGCACCTAGCCATATTGCAAGTGCTCAAGCGGGCTTCGTCAAGCTC
>DLOX01000232.1:0-2040 GCA_002478575.1 Sphingomonadales bacterium UBA7473
GCTGCTCAAGAAGTGATGCGGGAACGGCGTCGGCTTGACGATGCCATTTCTGCGACCCGCGCCATTGCCAAGGAGCGGGATGACACTGTCGAGCTAATCGAACTTGCCGAAATGGAAGGCGATGTTGATCTTGAGAATGAAGCAGTCGCCAGCCTTGGCAAATTGGCTGAGCGGACGGAGACCGACAAAGTTGCAGCCCTCCTCGCCGGGGAAGCCGATGGCAATGACACTTATATCGAGATCAACGCAGGGGCAGGCGGCACCGAAAGCCAGGACTGGGCCGAAATGCTGCTGCGCATGTACACGCGCTGGGCCGAACGGCGCAAAATGAAGGTCGAAGTTGTCGACTATCATGGCGGGGAGCAGGCCGGGATCAAGTCTGCCACGATCATGATCAAAGGCGAAAATGCTTATGGTTATGCGAAAACCGAAAGCGGCGTTCATCGACTCGTGCGGATCAGCCCCTATGATAGCAATGCCCGTCGGCACACGAGCTTTTCAAGCGTTTGGGTTTACCCTGTTGTCGATGATAATATCGACGTTGAGATCAATGAAAGCGATTTGCGGATCGATACATATCGCGCATCAGGCGCTGGTGGTCAGCATGTGAACACCACGGATAGTGCGGTTCGGATCACGCACGTTCCAACCGGCATTGTTGTCGCCTGCCAGAACCAGCGATCGCAGCATAAGAACCGCGCGGAAGCGATGAACCAGCTGAAGGCTAGGCTTTATGAGCAAGAGCTTCAACGGCGAGAAGCCGAAGCAAATGCGGTCAATGCCACCAAGACCGATATTGGCTGGGGGCATCAAATCCGATCCTATGTGTTGCAGCCCTATCAATTGGTGAAAGATCTGCGCACAGGCGTTATTTCAACGGCTCCATCCGATGTATTGGATGGCGCCTTAGACCGCTTCATGGCGGCCGCTTTGTCGCAGCGCGTAACCGGCGAGAAGGTGGTGGTTGAGGATATCGAATGAAGCTGCTCGCCTTTGGAATATTAGGGTTGGCGGTTGCTGCGTGTGACGTCATGCCATCTCAAACGCCGTCAGTTGGCGATGTTGAAGTCGCCAGCACGGAATTTCCAAAGGCTGCACGCCCGGTTGCCCCTATCGTTTCAAGTCGCTGGTCAACCGAAGAAGCGCGCGACCGTGTTGAAGAAGCTGACACGGTCATGGATTTGGCCGGAATTACGCCGGGCATGACGGTCGCTGATATTGGCGCTGGTGAGGGATATTATACGATCCGCCTTTCTCAGCGGGTCGGCGAAGCAGGGCGGGTTTTGGCCCAAGATGTGGTTCCTGCGGTCCGCGACAAGCTGGCTGAGCGCGCAACTCGCGAGAATCTTGATAATGTGAGTGTGAAGCTGGGTGGTCCCGCTGATCCAAAGCTGCCTGCGAACAGCTTTGACCGTATTTTCATGGTGCGCATGTATCATGAAATTGAAGCACCATTTGAGTTTCTCTGGCGGTTGCGCCCCGCGCTTCGGGTGGGCGGGCGTGTGATCATTGTTGATGCGAAACGCAAGACCCATGAACATGGCACACCGCCAGCGCTTTTGAAGTGCGAGCTAGCCGAAGTTGGCTATAAGCAGATCGAGTTTCACGACATGCCGCAAATTGGTGGCTATTTGGCGGTCTTTGAAGCCAGCGGCAAACGTCCCGGTCCGCGGCAGATTAAGACCTGCCAGCAGGATTAGTCCTTTTCAAAAGCCCAAGCAATTGTCCAAGCCATCTCTCTTCACAACCGCCACGCGGGCAGCGATGCTGTTGCCATAACGTCGAGTGAAGCCACCGGGTGTTACTGCTTCTCGCGCCTTGGGCAGCGGAAGAACGGCTGCGATCCGGGCTGCTTCAGTGGCAGAAAGTGAAGAAGCATCTTTCTTGAAATAGCGTTCGGCACCGGCATTGGCCCCATAGGTCCCGATACCAGTCTCTGCGATATTCAAATAAACCTCCATGATTCGGCGCTTTCCCCAAAGGGTTTCAATCAGCAGCGTAAACCAAGCCTCCAGCCCTTTCCGGAAATAGCCACCGCCT
>DLOX01000232.1:2074-6664 GCA_002478575.1 Sphingomonadales bacterium UBA7473
CACCGCCTTGCCACAAGAAGGCATTTTTTGCGGTTTGCTGGCTGATCGTGGAACCGCCGCGGATGCGGCCACCACTTGCGTTACGGCGGATTGCGGTGCGGATGGCTTCAGCGTCAAAGCCATTGTGGCTGCAGAATTTCCCATCTTCGCCAGCAATGGCGGCCCGCGCCATGTCAGGATCCATCTCAGACAGGCTCATCCAGTCTTTGGTGATCCCGCGTCCCGCAAAAGCGTCGCCGAGCATTGTTGCGGTCACCGGGGGCGGAACGAAGCGATAGATCAGCACCCAAAGCACAGACCCAACGAGGAAATAGAGGATGGCCTTGCCGATAAAGCGGCCGATCCGAAAACGCTTCTTGCCTGCCGCCGCAGCCATTGCTTTACGCTACCCTGCTTTCATTGGGAAAGCGGTGACGGCCTGATCCAGCCGCTCAGACGTGATCGGATATCCAGCATCGGTTGGGATGCAGAGATAGAGTCCATCGTCACGCTTTTCCATGTGCGGCGAGATCATTTGCACCGGAATCGCTAGAGAATGCGCCTCTGCAGCGGCATAATTGTCAAACTGTGCGAGCCGTTCCAAGTTGCGCATTGTCGGGAAAATGACCTTGACCTTGCCTTCTTTCTCCAGCTGGATTGCACCCGCTGCACTTTCCCAAAAGGTGCGGACATTCTCCGTCGCGTCAACCACTTCCTCGGGCAAATCGTCTGGTGCTTTGGCGATGTAGAAGCGTGTATCAAACACCCGGGCTTCTTTGTGCTTGGGGCGCCAACGGGCAAAGGGGATTAAGGCCTGGAGATCAAGCGAGATGCCTGCTTCTGCCAAAAGCGTGCTGAAGGGCTGTTGCGCATGAAGTGCCGCGCGGGTGACCTCTAGCCAGTCATCGGAAACATCGCCGACAATCCCAATCGGAATGCCGCTTTCTTCAATCGTCTCGCGAATGGCTGCGACGCGGGCCGCTGCGCAATCCGCGTCAAGATCATGGTCATGCAAAGATGCGACAATATGATCATCATCATCCACCCGTCCCCCGGGGAATACAATCGCTCCACCGGCAAAGCGCATGCCTTTTGACCGTTCGACCATCAAAATCTCAGGCGCTTCGCCCATTCTATCGCGAAATAAAACCAGCGTTGCCGCTGGCATAGCAGGGGGTACATCCCCGAAATCAAGATCCTCATCCATGCCGCCTGCTTACGCAGGACATTGCGCAATGGGAAGAGGCGTGGCAGCTTCCTTATGAGTTTGAGTAGGGAGGGTTAGGATCATGGGCATCATCGAACTATTGGGCGTTGCTGGCAGCGTGAGTTTGTTGGCCGGATGGCGCATGTATCTGTGCGTTTTTGCAACAGGCCTTGCGATGCGGCTTGGCTGGATTGATTTGCCAACCAACTTGGCTTCGCTGGATGTTCTGGCCAACCCATGGGTGATTGGTGCAGCAGCAGCCGGTGGCTTGGCTGAATTTTTCGCCGACAAAGTCGCTTGGCTCGATTCGATGTGGGATGCGGTCCACACGGCGATCCGGCCGATTGGCGGCGCTTTGCTGGCGCTTGCGATTGTCGATGCCTCAGATCCGACTTGGCAAGTGGTTAGCTTGCTCTTGGGAGGAGGCGCGGCGCTTGCCAGTCACGGAGCGAAAGCGGGAACGCGGGCCATCGTCAATGCCAGTCCCGAACCCTTCAGCAATATTGCGGTTTCGACGGGTGAAGATGTGGTCAGCGGCGGCTTGCTCTTTCTGGCGCTTTCCAATCCGCCGCTTGCCATTGTTGTTGCTATTGCAATGGCCGTTGGGGCGATCCTGCTGCTTTTGCTTGCCAAGCGCGTGCTGAAACAATTGTTTGGCGTTGAAGAGGCAAAGGAACAAACGCCCGCTTAGAACGAAGGGTTTCGCAGCCTCAATCGTTCACCACCCAATATGGGGTCAACAAAGTGACAGGTTTATGCATCCCTCAGCGGGGCTGAACGAACAGGATGATGCGTTGATGGCGCGCGCTGCGGCGCGTGACCAATCGGCGTTTCGCCTGCTTGTGGAGCGATATCAGGAGCGGCCCTATCGGCTCGCTTGGCGCATGTTGGGGGATCAAGCAGAGGCAGAAGATGTGGCGCAAGAAGCCTTTTTGAGACTGTGGGCGAAGGCCAGCGAATGGCAAAGCGTGCGAGGCGGCGTGCCAGGCTGGCTGGTGCGCGTGGCGACCAATATGTGCCTCGATAAGCTTCGTCGGCGGCGCTTCTCCAGCGACGAGGAAGTGCCCGAGACCGAGGATGAAACCCCCTTGGCCGACGCGCAAATGCTGGCGGCTGAACGGGTGAGCAGTGCGGCTGAGGCCGTTGCCGCGCTTCCTGATCGCCAACGGGCAGCCATCATTCTCACTTATTACGAAGAGCTTCCCAATCTGGATGCGGCAGCGGTGATGGAGATGAACGTCAAAGCGTTTGAGTCGTTGCTGCTTCGCGCTCGCACTGCCTTGCGGACGAACCTCAGCCATTTGCAGGAGGAAGCGGCATGACCGATTTCTTCACTCCGCTTGAGAAGGCAAGGCTGGATGGTGCTGCTGCGCCGGCCATGTCTATGGACTTTGCCGACCGATTGCTGGCGAGCCTGCCGACAGAAGTGCCACCATTGCCGGAACGCGCTCAACTTCGCGTCCGTTCCCGGCTTTGGAAACGGGCCGGGATCGCGTTGCTGAGTGTCGCCGGGGCAGGGGCGGTCAGCGTAGCCGCCGCGACGACTTTGTTTGGCGTTCCGATCCGCAATGTACCGGTGGTTGGCTCAATCGTCGAAACAGTGTCTCCAGCTAAACAAAAGATCGTTGAAGCCGACCCACTATCACCGAAAACCGCGCCTGCTCCCGTTGCCATGCCGAAAGTTGATACGGCGCCCGTTGAGCCCGCACCCGACTTGATCAACCGACGCGAGCTTCAAGTCGGCGCTATGGCGGAACGTATCGCAGATCGCCTCGATCAACATGACCAGCGCAGGCGGGAAGCTGGACTTCCGCCGCGCCCACCTAAACTAACGCCGGAGATGTTGGAGCGGCTGGGAAAACTGTCTCCAGAAGAGCGGAGGGCTCTGTTTGAACGGGTGAATGCGATACGCACTGAGCGCGGCACAGCCCTTGCGCGTCCGCAAACGAAAAGGATGCCGCAGCCAGATCGTCCCGTACCCCGCTGGATGACGCCCGAAGAAAGGGCAGCGGTTCAAGCCTTGCCGAAGGAAGAGCGGCGCGCATATCTGGAAAAGCTAAGGGCAGAAAAGGGCCTTCCGTCTCTGCCGCCGCGTCTCAATGCAGAACAGCTAGGTGCCGGCAAGCTTCAGGCCTATCTCGACAGCCTATCCCCGGAAGAGCGACAAATGCTCATTGAAGAGATGAAACGCCGTCGCGCGGAAAAAAGAGCAAAGGCAAGCGAAGGAAATTCCCCGCCTGAGCGTTCAACAGAAGAACCGGTGGTTCAACCCCTGCCGTGACTGACCCCGAACGGCGGCAGGGGTTTTCGGGCTTCCTCAGTATGGAGGAAGCGCTCAGGCTGAGCCTGACGAAGCCCTTCTTTTACGACCCTCCTTCAAGCTCAGGGTGAGCGGGTGGAAGCAGCTCAGCTAGTCTAGGCCTCGATCAGTTGTGTGCCAAAATCCATTCTTCGACGACGGGCGCAATTTGATCGCGCCATTTGCTGCCGTTGAAAATACCATAGTGACCCGCACCTGCGGCCAAATGATATCGCTTATGCGTGTCAGGCAAGCTGGTCGCGATTTCGAGCGCGGCCTTGGTTTGGCCAATACCTGAAATATCGTCGCGCTCGCCTTCGATCGCGAGGATGCCAATATCTTTGATCGCAGCGGGATCGACGCGACGGCCGCGATGCATCATTTCTCCCTTGGGGAGCAAGTGGCGCTGGAACACAACATCAATGGTTTGCAGATAGAATTCTGCCGTCATGTCGCAGACAGAGCGATACTCGTCATAAAAATCCTTAGTTGCCTCTGCTGAGCTATCGTCGCCGGCGACCAAATGTTTGAACATTTCCCAATGGCTCATCATATGATTGCCAAGGTTCATGCTCATGAAGCCCGAAAGCTGCAGGAAACCGGGATAAACGGGGCGGCCAGCGCCAGGATAAATGTCTGGAACGCGCGCGATCACGCTATTCTTGAACCAAGCATAGGGCCGCTCTTGAGCGAGCGTATTCACCGCTGTCGGCGCTTTGCGGGTATCAACAGGGCCACCCATCATGGTGAGCGTTTTGGGACGGGCAGGGTGGTTGTCCTCAGACATGATGCACGCAGCAGCATAGCAAGGCACCGAAGGCTGGCAGACGGCAAGCATATGCGCGCCGGGGCCAATCGCGTCCATAAACTCGATCAGATAGTCGACATAGTCATCCAGATCGAAGCTGCCGGCCGCCATTGGCACCGTCTTCGCATCGCGCCAATCGGTGATGTAGACATCGGCAAAGGGCAGCATCCGCTCGACGGTGCCGCGCAGCAGCGTGGCGTAGTGACCCGAGAGCGGCGCCACGATCAGCACCACCGGCTGTCCCTTGAGCTGGGTCAGGGTGACGGCGTCGTCGGTGAAGCGCTTGAAGCGGCGCAG
>DLOX01000215.1 GCA_002478575.1 Sphingomonadales bacterium UBA7473
TGAAGATGGCTGCTATGCAGCGATTGCTGTCAGTTGCTGCCCCGCCTTGAGATCACGGTCTGATCCAGGAAGCGGTCATCGGAGCGTCTCTCCACAAACTGACGTCCGCACCCTTTACAAAAAATTCGGACACAACCAACACTCGCACAGTGCATTCAAAGGAAGCTCGACGGCTCATCGCTCCAATCCGAAAGCAGAAATTCGGCGTTGATGCCCGCCGGGAGCAAGGCGCGAAGCTCCGCAACTTTCGCTTCCATGGCCACGGGTTGTCCCTTTACAGCAGCCAGAACGGCTAAGTCGGCGCCCAATTCTTGGGCTACCGCAGCTAAGTCCGTGATATCCGATTTAGTGATCAGTTCAGAGCGAGCCTTGACCTCGCCGATCACAAGTCGTCCATCCATGATGCAAAGTATGTCGACCTCACGGTCGATTCGCTGGGCCTGATTCTCTGGGTAATCCCGATAGAGTGCCGTCTGCGGGGCAAACATGAAAGATTGCTTGGCCTGTTGTCTCAGGGCGCTGATCGCCCACGCAACTGAGATCGTGTCGTGTTCGCGAAGGCAGGTGGCGAAGAATTCGTTCATCCGAAAGTCGAGCGCGACATCAATCGGAAGTTGATGCTCTCGACCACATACATCGCACGACATCACGTCTTTCAACGCTTCGACCCCGACCCAGTTTCTATGCCGACACTCCCTACAACTCCATTCGTGGCCGCGATACATCACACCACGTTCGAAGAAGAAGCTCAAGGACCTCTTGAGGTCATCCTCGCGCTCACCCAGGATCTCGTCCTGGCGTTGTTTCAGATTGGGGTCCTTCTCGATCGCAGCGGTAAGCTCTTCGGTCCAGTCGTTCAGGAGATCCGAGTAGCGCGTTCGAAGTCGAGGAACTCTTAGCCTGCTTGCCTTTTGTACGATTCGCTGCGCTAGTTTCTGCCATCCAGCGTCGTCTTCGATGACAAGCCTTCCGTCGGCCGCGTGCATGCGCTGTTGAATGTCTCTAATGACCTCGTCATGCTGACTTTGCGCCGGCGCGGCCATTTTTCCGAACTGCGCACGCCAGAAGTGCGTCTCCATTGTGTGCTCGATGTCGCTCAGTGAACCAAACATCCCAATCAAACCTTGAAGGTAGCTACCTTTATCGGAGGGCTTGGTGTAGCGGTAGAGTGCCGCCTTGACGTGTAAGTCGCGCAGGTCGCCATAGTCAAAGCGTGAGTTCTCAGTGATGATGCTCTGGAAGACATTGCTGTCGTCGGGTTGCTTGATTTCGACCGTGCGAGTCTCAATAGTGACCGGCACTGCCAGTCCTCCGCCTGCTCGAATGCGAGCGCCATTCTCGCCGGAGAAGTAACGCAGCAATTGCCGCCGCTTAGGCAGCGCCCAGGCTTCGCGTACGTTGCTGAAGCGGCCAATGTCGTGCAACCGGTCGACGGACAAGTCGATGTACCAAGTCCCTTGGGTGAAGATCGGATGCAGGCCTGCACAATACGCGAGCTGTAAAGGCTGGGGAACACTGACTGCCACTTTGGGACCGGCAATTGCAGTCTCTACTATAGGCGTGCCATCGGTCATGCTAGGCAAGGCACCCCAGACCCGCTCAGCGTCGGGCGGGCAACAGTCGTCGATCGAGGTAATAGGATCAAAGGTGACGATCGAGTGTGACGATTCTTGCAAGCGCTTAACAAATCCCTCAAGGGTTGACGCGTCGAGCGAACGGGAACGTACGAACACCCGCGCTGGGCCGTTGCGGCTCCCCAACCAATTACCGGCCTTTAGAAACGCGCCGATCTTGTCGACCTTTTCGATGCTGACGACTGCTTCGGCTGGAATGCGCAGAGTTTTGTAGCGCTGACTGCGTGCATCATCGAAGAGCAGACCCGCATTCCAACTCGCAATGCGGTCTTCGAGCGTATCCCCGACAACGAGGCAGAAGCCTTCGGTCCAACGGTGTTCTGGTCTGTGCGGTTGGCCACGAAGATTCGAGAGTTGACCGAGCGTCGCTATGCCGCCACGATTCCCAAGACTCTCCAGAACTGTATAGGAATCGTAAACCTCATCCCCCTCCAGGGAGCAAAAGTGCCAGCGGTTATCCGGCGGGTTTTCAGGGGTCAACATCATGCCGCGCACACCGATCTGCTGATGCAGCGGGAAGGGGTTCACGCTGCCAAAAAGGGTGCCGAAGTTGTCCTTTATGAGGCCATCGTCATTCCAGGCTGGGTAGCGATCCAGAATGTGAGATGGTGCCGCGCTATGGAGACCAGATACGGCCTTAAGGAACGGCAGCCAAGATAGTGATGTGAGGCCAGATAGCCGTTCGAGATCCACCCGTGGATGTTGCTCAGGCGTGGCACGGTCTCGTTTCCGTTCGAGCAGCGTTGTATCGGCTAGAAGTGCCATCAATCCTGGCACTAAGGAAGCGTTATCGTACGTCAGCAGCAGGACAAAGTCCGGATCAAGCAGGCGAAGCCATGTCTGAAATGGCCTGGAGATGGCTCCGTTCACCAATGGCACGACAAGCGACTGACGTCCACCATCGCGACCAAAACAGTCGGCGAATATCGCATCGAGCCAGCAATGCGCATCGACACCGTCCTCTAACACGTAGGCGATACGAAGGGGTCTGGGTGTTGCCCTGACCTTTGGGTCTGGCTTGTTCATGGCCTATCTTACAAGCTGGCCAACCGCTCAATGACTGTTGCCGGTAGCAGCAGACATTGGTGCTACGAAACCAACTGACAGCAATCAGCCTTTTGCAGACGGTGACT
>DLOX01000168.1:0-1819 GCA_002478575.1 Sphingomonadales bacterium UBA7473
TATTGCGCGCCCTGACACACGAGATTGGGTTCGGCACTTTTGGGCCTATCAAACGGGAAGCTCGGTGGCGTCATTATGTCGCTTGCAGGGGCCATCAACCCCTGCTGCGCACCGTTCCTGTCCAGCAAATTTCCCGGCGCGATCAGGATGGGCCAACATGGCCAGAAAGTGCACTAGAAGCCGCCAGGGCACTCCGCCCCATTGCTGTGACCAGCAACGGCAAATCGCGTAGGGTCGTCAAAGGCGGCACGCTGATTTCGACCAACACAGGAGCGCCAGCCTGCGGTGCCTCGGCCAAGGCGGCCGCCAATGTTTCGCGATCGCCACAAAGGCGATACGCGAATCCGAAGGCTCGCGCGATGCTCGAAAAATCGATCGCCGGCGGATTGCGCATGGTCGCACCATAATCCGCGACCTTGCGCGCGGCCGTAAGATCGAAAATCCCGCCGCCGGCGTTGTTCATCACGCAGATCGCCCCGCGCAATTGATTCCAGAGTGGATTGGAGAGAGCGGCGAGATCATGCACGAAGGCCTGATCCCCGATCAGCGCCAACATCGGTGCTTGGCACCCGATTGCTTCTCCCAGCAACAGGCCCAATGTTCCATCCGTGCCATTGGTCCCGCGCGCTGTGAAAGTGCGCACCGGCCCTTGGCCTTGGCCAAGGAGTAGACCAGCATAGCGCACCGACAGCGAGTTGGCGCAGTGGAGCAAGCCAAATCCGCGGGCCCGAAAAACCTGGCTAGCCGCGGCTATTTCCCCCCATTCAGCGGCGTCGGTTGCGATCGAGCGTGCGCTACCGGCAAGCAGTTCGATTGCGGCCCATTCGCTGCACCATTCGACCGGTGCCTGGCCCAGTCGTTCAGCCAGTACGGCCATCGCAGGTGGATCGGGCGGCAGCAATCCCACAGCCTTCGGTGTCAGAAAATCCGGACCCGGGTCATTGCGACCGATGCAGATTGTCGGCCCGTCAAATCGCTTGAAAGCACGCGTTAGTCCTGGACTGACGGGCGCACCACCCAGACGGATAAGGCAGTCAATGCCTTTGGTATCTAACACGCCAGCTTCGGCCAAGGCATCAGCCGTCGTCATCATTCCCGGCAGATCGTGACACCGAAGTCCGCTGCCGATGTCGGCGATGATCGGAAAACCGGTCGCCTCAAGAAAATCGCGAATTATGTCGACGGGGAGTGGCTGGTCATGCCCTGCCAGCACCACACCTCGCAGCGGCTGACCAACAGTACACTGAGCCACAGCCCGTTCCACATCGGCCATCGTCGCTGTGGCTGAGCGCGCGGCGATGCGAGGGGGAGGCTTTATTGCTGCGGCATCGCACGGATCGTCTTCCGTGGCGCAATAGTCCCCCCATTGAGGAATATTGAGATGGACGGGCCCCGGCGGAGTTGCCCAGCACCCCGATGCGAGCGCTGCGGCCACAGCATCGCCAAGCCCGGACAAATCCATTGTTCCGTCAAGCGGATCAGGAAGCAGCAGTTGCGATCGCGCCAATGGCGCACAAAGAGCCGCTTGCTCGACTGTTTGCGGTTCCCCTGGCAAGCGTCCGCCAACCGGGCGGTCGCACGTCAGCAGAACCAGCGGCAATCCTCGCGCCGCAGCTTCAGCCATCGCCGGCAGCAAGTTGACAGCGGCGGAACCTGATGTCGTGCAGACCGCGGTCGGATGGCCGTCGGCAAGGATCAACCCAAGTGCAACAAAGGCGGCGCTCCGCTCGTCGATATGGAAAATGGTCTCTGCCCCGGGTGATCTGTGCAGCGTCATGGCCAGCAAGCCGTTGCGTCCGCCCGGGCAAAGAATGAACCG
>DLOX01000168.1:1986-2192 GCA_002478575.1 Sphingomonadales bacterium UBA7473
TCTGTGATGCGATGCGCCATGGCAATTTGAACATGGCGTTGTCGTTCCGCAAATGCCGAGAGCCTTGTGCCGATTGTGTCATCGCGGCTGACACGGTCCAGCGCAGCGATCAGGCGTGGCTGCAAGTCTGGTTCCTGCACATCGAGCGCCAACTCCGGCAAGCCTGCTTCCGCCATCAGAGCCGTAACGCGTTGATCATAGGCCAG
>DLOX01000168.1:2320-2520 GCA_002478575.1 Sphingomonadales bacterium UBA7473
ACCAACATTTCGGGTGGCGTATCGCCTGCGATGATTGCAGGAGCACCGATCAAGCCCGCCAACTGTTCGCAGGCGCTGCGGTCATTCACTTCCATCCCGACGATAAGGCAAAAGGCATGTGGCATATGGGCAGCAACATGCGCAGTGATCGCTTCGGCGAGGTCCTGGAGGAAGTCGGAGCAGCGCTGTTCTGATTGCGA
>DLOX01000168.1:2684-4361 GCA_002478575.1 Sphingomonadales bacterium UBA7473
AACGGGTTTGTCGGAGCGATAACCACAATCGGCGCTGAACCGTCCCAACCCAAAGCGCTCAGCTGTGCAGTCGCGGCGTCGCCCGTTGCATCGTCAAAAGTCCAGCCGGTGTCGGTCCCCTTTTCGACCTTCAGGCCCAGCGCACTCAGCCGCTGTGCCGATGCTGCATTGCGCGCAACCAGCAAGGCTCCTGGCGCGGCCTCCCGGACGAAGCGTTCGACGGCGGGAGACATGCAGTCCGCCTCAGCTCCCCAGGCAACGGCTGGCTTGTCCAAGGCAGAGGCCATGCCAAGAAAAGCCGTCAGCATCGTCGCAAGACTATCGGAAAAGGTCGATGTGAATACAGATCCCTCACAGACGACCACAGCGTCGTATCGTGAGCACAATTCGAATACCGCATCGGGTGCGAAACCAGCAATGTGTTCCTTGGTGATCGGCCCCCAGTCGGGCAAGGCCTGCGGACCGACAATCAGGATGCCTAGCTCAAGCTGGTCATCCCCGATGCCACTGCGCAAGTGGCGGATAATCTCTCCGGTGCGCAAATCAGCGCCAGTGTTGCACGCGCCGCTATAGCCCACCAGCAACACCCGCATATGCTCGTCAGTTCTGGGCACCGGCGGGTTCAATCGAGCGGCTGCGATCTTTGCCAGATAAGCTGCGCGAAGATCGGCCTCAGGATCTGCAGACAGCATCAGCGCCTGTAGTCCGGTGACGGTGGCTGACATGCTACAACCCCAGATGGCTATCGAGGCAAACAAACATGCTGCGCTGCCAATCGGGACTGGCAGGCAAGATGCGATAGCGAAACGGCACGAAGCTGCCGCGTCCGGGGATCGGCTTTTGCCGGTTCCAGTCGAACTCGAACTGCAGTTCGGGATCGCTCGCCAGCCAGGCACCAAAGCTCTCATCAACGGTGAAATTGGAACCGCGCACGAGGAGCATGAGGCGGTCGCCAACCACCATGTTCTGCGTTGTGGCGGCCAAGAACGTCTCTGCCTTGGCAAGCAGCACATCGGACGGCCGGGTAACCGAAGCAGCGGCGGGCCATAAGCTTGGGCCAAGTGGCTGACGTATCGAGTCTGGCTCGGCCACCCGCTCGCCTGCTTGCCCGCTCGCGATAAGCGCCTTCGTCATCGGATGCCACCCTGCCCGGGCCTGAGGCACGTGACCGGGATCGGGCACCGCCGCAAAAGAGAACGAGCGGCCGCGTTCGGTGAGGAAGCCACCACTCGCCGCGATATTGTCGCGAGCGAAATCTTGCGGCGGCCGGCCAAGCTGATCGTCCCACACCATAATCTTGGGTTCAAACGTCAGCTCATTGTGGAAAGCACATTTGACGAGCGATATCAGCCTGTCGTCGGGATTAAGCAGCGTCTCCGCCAAGGCTGCAGCATGCCAAACCGTAACAGGGCCGTGAACGAACAAGAGACTATCGGGGGTGAGCGGAACCATTGCGCGCGCGCAACACCATGATGCTCCGTCGATCCGATCGGCAAATCGGGGTGCCTCGCTGCCCAACGGTGGCCACGCCCGGTCAGCATAGGTCTTCGCCATCAACCCACGAAGAGTCCCGGTCAGGCAGTTCAGTTTGAAGCGTGTCTCAGCGAGATCGAGAAAATCGGTCGGGTCGGAGCTATGCGGCACGGTCTGTTCGAGTTGGCGCAGCCGTGTCAGCAA
>DLOX01000168.1:4504-7074 GCA_002478575.1 Sphingomonadales bacterium UBA7473
GTCACGGCCACTACGACGGCTCGTAAAGCTGACCGCCGATCTCTTCAATCTGCCCCAGTGCGCGCCGCAGATTGCCCTGATAATTGTAGTTGCAAAGATTGTCGCTCTTTTCGAAGCTGCCAGTCGAATAATATGCGCCCATGCGGCAACCCCCAGCGCATCGCGACACGAAGTTGCAAGAGCTGCACCCTTCGATCTCATTGGATTTTGTCCGAATGCCGCGGTCGCGGGCTTCTTGGAAGATATCTGCGAATTCGACGCCGAAGATATTGCCCAATTTCAACTCGGGCGTCTTGCCCAGATGACATGGGAAAACATCGCCGTTCCAGTCAATATCAAGCAACGACCAGCCGACCCCGCACAGGCCCTTGGCGTTGTGATCGTCAACCGAACACTTGCTGTAGCGCAAGTAGCGTTCTTTCAGCTGGCGAATGCGTTCCTTGCCATATCTTTCGACCAGCATCGCATCCATATCGCGCGCCGCGCGCATCAGATTGCGTTCTGACAGATCGAGTTGCTCAAGAAACTCGGACGCCCCCTCTTTCATCTTCTCATTATCTTTGGGGAATGAGCGAAGATTATTGGGCTTGATGTAGCCGCCATTTTCGACGGCAAAAATTGCCATCTCGTTGATCTGATGCAGATTGCGATCGTGAAGTGTTGGCGCCAACACCCATGGCAACTTCGCCTTGATTGCCTCGTCGATGCCCGCACGGATCTGGGAAAGTGCGCCCTTTCCACGTGACAGCGCCGAAATATCTTCGGTCATTCCATCAAGGCTAATCTGAACCACATCGACCCGCTTCATCCGCGCAATCCGTTCAGCCATCTTTGCATCAATATAGATGCCATTGGTGAGCAGGGTCAGACGGAACTGCGACGCGTCAATAAGATCAAAGATCTCATAAATGTCAGGGTGCATCAGCGGCTCGCCGCCAGTCATGATCAAGTAGCAATCGGGATTGACCCTTGCGATCTTGTCAAACAGTTCGGTGATTTGCTCGATCGACATATGTCGACCACGCCGTTTTGACAGACCCTGATAACAATACGGGCAAGCGAGATTGCATTCGCGTGTGATCGTTACATAGGCAGACAAAAGGGCCGGACCTTCGGCGTTAGGATAAGCCGTCCGGGTCCATCCGTCGCGGACAACGCGATCATGAAATATCTTGGCATGGCTATCTGGCGAGGCGACGCCGCAACCAGCAAAGTAACCCGAAAGGGCATCTAGCGAGCCACCCGACACATCGAACAAATGCAGCGCGGCCAGATCGGTTTCCGTCATGGTAGTAAGCGCACCGACCTTGGGGTTCGAAACCAGCAAAAGGTCACCATGCTGCTCAATACGCGCGTCTAGAATTGCCGACATGCCTCGCCCCATCCAATCCAAAGGATTAGCCCATAAGCTGCGCGCCGCTTAAGGCTCGCAGCACAACACGAAAATGCAAGATGGTGGCGGAGGTGAGATGACCTCAGCCCTCCGCCATCTGGCTTCAAGCAAAATCAGCCAACGCAGACGCAGGCCCCGACGCAAACAGAGGCAGCCGTTGGCGCACCCGCTGCGAGGCTGGCGCTCTTGCCGACATGCACACCAAGCGAAGCCAGCGTGCCATGGGGGTCTTGCATGAAATCATGGCTCATCTTCGGATCACTGCGGATCTTTTTCATTGCTTCAATGAAATCAGTTTGAAGTGCGGACATTGAGACCCTCCATTTGGCAACATGAAAAATTGCAGGGACTCAACCTGTATGAGAACCCGCTGTCATCTTTTGATGACGAAATAAATGTATTGATGATTCTACGTTGAGTCAATATGTTCACGGGGATCGAAATCGTCGTTACGATTGGTTACTTGACCATTGAGCAACATTGAGAACAAAATAGCATCACCAACGTGGAGTTGGGAATATTCTGTCGCCGATAATCGGATTGCCAAATTGTATGACAAATCTATGTCGGGACAATGGCAGGCAGGAGAAGATCTCGACTGGAAGATCGACATTGATCCAGTCAAAGTCGGTCGGACAATTGGCAATGCCATGGTATCGCCGGGATTGCTCTCGCGATTGTCGTCTTCCCAAAGCGATGCCCTTCTGGCTGGTATGGGTGCGCTCACCTTCAGCCAGCTGATGCACGGGGAGCAAGGCGCGCTGATGGTTTCAGCCAACCTTGTCCGATTGCTGCCCAGCATCGAAATGAAGCAGGCCGCCGCAAGCCAGACTGCTGATGAGGCGCGCCATCTCGCCGTTTTCAGCCGCTATGCTGATCGCCTAGGCGAAGTTCATCCGCCATCCGCTTCAATGCGCCGTGTGCTCGAAAAGATCGTCGGTCACCATCTCTGGCTGGCCCAGCTTGTTGGCATGCAGATTGTCGTCGAGGGAATGGCCCTGGCGACCTTCCTCGACATGCGTTCCACCACAAGCTGCCCCTTGCTGAAGTCGATGCTGGATCTGGTAATCAAGGACGAGGCGCGGCACGTCGCCTTCGGCAAGATTGCGCTGCGCCACCATATTGATGAATTGGCCGAAGAAGACCTCGCGGCGCTCCAAGAGTTCACGCTGGATCT
>DLOX01000250.1 GCA_002478575.1 Sphingomonadales bacterium UBA7473
GATTTCCAGCCAGCGAGTAGGATGAGGCAGCGAGGCATGGGTCCCGGATCAAGTCCGGGACGACAGAAGTGGGGACATTACCCTTCACCTCCTCCGTCATTGTAGAAACTGCAACATTTTGGTGGCAAAGGGATCACCATGACACAGACACCGATCGCCGCCATCATCCTTGCCGCGGGCAAGGGCACTCGTATGAAATCCGATCTGCACAAAGTGCTTCACCCCATCGCTGGGCGGCCGATGCTGATGCACTTGATGGCAAGCGTCGATGCGCTTGAGCCGGCGAAGAAGGTCGTTGTGGTTGGAAGCGGCAAAGAGCAGCTTGAGGCGGCTTTGGCGGGCAGCGCTGATCTGGCGGTGCAAGAGCCGCAGCTTGGCACAGGCCATGCCGTGCAAATGGCGGAAGGGGCGCTGACCGGCTTTAACGGCGATGTCTTGATCCTTTATGGTGATGTGCCCTTTGTGCCGACAGCAACCATGCAGGCCATGATCGACCGATTGAACGCGGTGGATGCGCCTGCGGTTGTGGTGCTCGCCTTCGAACCGGAAGACCCAACGGGCTATGGCCGCGTAATCGTTGAAGATGGTCGCATCGTCAAAATGGTCGAGCAAAAGGATGCGACGGATGCTGAAAAAGCGGTGAAGCTTTCGAACTCCGGCCTGATGGCGGTGAAGGCGGCAGACCTGTTCGCGCTGCTCGCGCGGGTGACGGATGACAATGCTCAGAAGGAATATTATCTGACCGATATCGTCAACATTGCCAATGCCGATGGCCGGACTTGTGTTGCAGTGACGACCGATCCGTTTGATGTGGCGGGGATCAACAGCCGCGCGCAGCTGGCGGAAATGGAAGGCGCTTGGCAGGCGCGGCGGCGCGTGCAGGCGATGGATGATGGGGCGACTCTGATCGCGCCAGAGACGGTGTGGTTCGCCCATGACACAGTAATTGGTCGCGATGTCTTAATCGAGCCCAATGTGTTTTTTGGGCCAGGCGTCAGCATATCCGATGGCGCAACCATCCGCGCGTTCAGCCATATCGAGGGGGCCTCAATTGCGACAGGATGCGAAGTCGGCCCCTATGCGCGGCTCCGCCCCGGCGCGGTGCTTGAAGAGAAAGCCAAGGTCGGCAATTTCGTCGAGGTCAAAAAAGCGCGTTTGGGCAAAGGCGCCAAGGCCAATCATCTGAGCTACATTGGCGATGCAGATGTCGGCGCAAAGGCCAACATTGGGGCAGGGACGATCACCTGCAACTATGATGGCTATTTCAAATATAAGACCGTCATCGGCGAAGGGGCCTTCATCGGCAGCAACTCGGCGCTTGTGGCTCCGGTAAAGATCGGCCGTGACGCCATTGTCGCGGCGGGCAGTGCTGTCAGCCGCGATGTGGCCGATGGGGAATTGCGCTTGGTCCGGGCTGAGCAGTTGGTGAAACCCGGCTGGGCAGATCGGTTCCATGACGCGATGCGGAAGAAGAAGGGTTAGATTTTCCACTTCATTTGATTTATCTTTCGACCAAAGGAATTGCCAATGGACCAGCTTGACCGCATAACAATGCGCCCTGATCAAATGGGCGGTCGACCGTGCATTCGCGATATCCGCGTGACTGTTGGCATGATTGTCGGTCAAATAGGCGCTGGCCAAAGTGTCGAAGAATTGCTGATCGACTATCCCTATTTGGAACGTGACGATGTGCTTCAAGCGTTGCGCTATGCCGCTTGGCGGGTTGAAGAACGGGAAATCAAGCTCGCCAGCTGATGCATATTCTGGTCGATATGAACTTGTCGCCAAAGTGGGTCGGCTTGCTCGAACTCTCCGGCTTCGCAGCATCTCATTGGTCTGAGGTGGGTGCCCCAAATGCGGGGGACCCTGAGATCATGGCCCATGCCAAAGCGCATGATTATGTGATCCTGACCAATGATCTCGACTTCGGTTCTATCTTGGCAGCGACCGGCGGTGATGCGCCCAGTGTCGTTCAAATCAGGGCAGATGATTGTCGCGTTGAGAAGGTCGGTTCCGTTGTCATAGACGCAGTCCGATTAGCAGCCAAGCAGCTGGAGATCGGCGCACTTGTGACAATCGACACCAATCGGATGAGGGTGACCACGCTGCCGATTGATAGGAAGGGGGCAAAAGAATAGTGCGAATTGGCAGCAACATCATGAGATGTATAATTGCAGTATCAGTTGCACTTGCATCTACAAGCTGCGGTAGTGATCGCATTGAAGTCGAAGGCCAAAAGTCGCTAGAAAAGCACGTTCAAGGAAACTCCGTTGGCCGCAGCACAGACTATTGGATCGAAATGCAAATCCTGTCCGGCGAGTGGGAGCGGACAGGTTTGATCTTCGGCTATGTCGATGACTATGGCGAATGCCAGACGGCAATTGCAGGTTTGAAGAAGGTCAATTTTGAGAGAGAGTATCGGTGTGTGCCCGCACAATTGAAGTGAACCTTGACATGATATCATGATATGATATCAATATATCATTATGGGTAGATTCCTTGTAGATGTTCCGGCGGACGATGTTCGCAAGCTGGATGAAATCGCAAAGCGCGAAGGCAAGTCGCGTGCGGCTGTGTTGCGCGAAGCTGTTTCCAATTATTTGGAAGTATGCGGCAAAGAGGGCTTTGAGAAATATTTCGGCCTTTGGGAACGGCATGGTTCAACCGTCGATGGTCTCGACTATGAGCGGCAATTGCGCGGCGAGTGGCCGGATGTGACTGATATCGCCCCACCCAAAAAGAAACGCAGTGCCGCGTGAGTGAGCGCTTTTTCGACACCAACATCGTGATTGATATGCTGCACAATCGGCCTGTTGCGTGGGCGGAGCTCCGTGGCGTCACGCGCGCGTGGATCAGCCGGATGACCTGGATTGAAGTCATGTCCGGGGTCCCTGACGATGCGTCGACCGAGACTGAGGAGTTTCTTCGGCTATTTGCAATGAGTGAAATAGACGAAGAGATTGGCAGACGGGCCGCCGCGCTGCGGCATCAGCGCAAATCTCTTAAATCGCCCGATGCGATCATTCTTGCATCGGCGCAGGTGTCAGGTCGCATACTTGTCACACGAAATACGAAGGACTTCCCGGCCGAAATGCCGGGCATCAGAGTGCCATACAAAGCGAATTGGGAAACAAAATAATGTGCGGAATTATTGGTATTGTGGGCAAATCTACTGTCGCGGATCGCTTGGTCGATGGGCTGAAGCGGATGGAATATCGCGGCTATGATTCTGCGGGCGTGTGCACCGTACTCGATGGCCAGCTGATCCGCCGTCGTGCCGAGGGCAAGCTTGGCAATTTGGTGAAGGAACTAGCCGGCAATCCCGCGCCCGGAAACATCGGCATCGCCCATACCCGCTGGGCGACGCATGGCGCGCCGACAACCTCCAACGCGCACCCGCATGCGACCAACGAAGTCGCGCTGGTTCACAATGGTATTATCGAGAATTTCAAACCGCTGCGCGATGAGTTGACGGCACGGGGTCGGCGCTTTGAAAGCGAAACCGACACTGAAGTTGTGGCCCATCTGGTCAGTGAGCAGGTCGAAGCGGGCCTTTCGCCAGCGGATGCCGTGAAGGCCGTCTTGCCGCGTCTGCGCGGGGCCTTTGCCCTTGCGATTGCCTTCCGCTCAAACTCAGACATGCTGATCGGGGCCCGGCTCGGCTCACCGCTCGTCGTGGGCTATGGGGAGGGCGAGACTTTTCTGGGGTCAGATGCACTGGCCTTGGCACCCCTCACCCAAAAGATCGCTTATCTGGATGAAGGCGATTGGGTGATTGTCACGGCGGGCAAGGCAGAGATTTTTGACAGGGATAACAACCCCGTCACTCGCGAAGTGACGACGTCGGGCGTGTCAGCGGCGGCGATTGAAAAGGGTCAATATCGCCACTTCATGCAGAAAGAGATTTTTGAACAGCCGACTGTGGTTGCGCAAACGCTCAGCAGCTATATCCGCCCGCTGGAACAGCAAGTCGCCTTGCCGCAGATGGATTTTGACTTGTCGACCATTCGCCGCGTCACCATCGTGGCCTGCGGCACCAGTTATTATGCCGGGATGGTCGCCAAATATTGGTTTGAGCAATTCGCGCGCGTACCCGTCGATTTGGATTTCGCGTCTGAGTTTCGCTATCGCGATCCGGTGTTGGAAGAAGGCGGCTTGGCGCTCTTCATCTCGCAATCGGGGGAAACGGCGGATACCCTGGCCGCGCTACGCCATGCAAAGGCACAGGGCCAGAAGATCGCGGTCGTCGTCAATGTGCCGACCAGTAGCATGGCGCGGGAGGCAGACCTTCTGCTCCCCACCCATGCCGGGCCGGAAATTGGCGTAGCATCCACCAAGGCCTTTGCCTGCCAGCTTGCGGTTCTGGCGGCGCTCGCGGCCCATTTGGCGGTGGTGAAGGGCCGGATGACGCGTGCGGAGGAGCAAGAGGTTGTGGCTCATCTGACAGAGGCGCCTGCGGCCATCAACGCTGCGCTTGCCCATGATGATGATATTGCTGCGATGGCGCATCTGATCGCGCCTGCCCGCGATGTGCTTTATCTGGGGCGCGGGCCGGATTACCCGCTCGCGCTGGAAGGGGCACTGAAGCTGAAGGAAATCAGCTATATCCA
>DLOX01000018.1 GCA_002478575.1 Sphingomonadales bacterium UBA7473
CATGGAGGCATGGATTCCGGGTCAAGCCCGGAATGACTCGCAGTTTTAGTTTTGAGCTGCTGCGCTTTAGCGCGGACTCGTTCAACGCCCCTGCATATTCCTGACCTCACCCGGGATCTTCACCGTCAGCCCATCCATCGCGTCCGTCAAACTGATCTGGCAGGCCAAGCGGCTGTAGCGCGTCGCAGAGGCCGCGAGGTCCAGCATATCCTCTTCTTCCTCGCTTGCCTTGGGGAGTTTCGGGAACCAATCCGCTGCGACGATCACATGGCAAGTCGAACAAGCCATCTGCCCCTCACATGTCCCTTCCAGCGGCTGGCCGTCATTCTGCGCAATGTCCAACAGACAATCGCCTGCCTGCGCAGAAACTTGGGAAATTGGCTCCCCAGCGGCATTCAAAAACTGAACCTTGATCATGCCGCCAAGCTAGACTGACTCGCTGCTGCTGCAAAGATTAAACGAAGGCCTTCGCGCAATTCTGATCGGGTTGTGTATCGGCCAAAGCCGATCCGGATCGATGACCGTGCCTCAACGTCACTCAAGCCCAACGCACGGAGCACATGGCTGGGCCGCCCGGAACCACTGGCACAAGCAGACCCGGCCGAAAAGGCAACGCCGCGGACATCGGACATCAACCGTGCTGCATCGACGCCTTCACAGCGCAAATTGAGATTGCCTTTGTAGCGATCTGAAGAAGAAGGCCCGTTCAGCTCCCAACCGCGCGGGATAAGGGCCATGGCTTCATCGAAAAGCAATTTCACATGGTCGGCATCAGCTTCCATTCGTTGACGGGCAATTGTGGCCGCTGTTCCAAAACCCACGCAAAGCGCAGGCGACAAAGTTCCCGAGCGCAGCCCGCCCTCTTGGCCTCCGCCCAGTAGCAACGGCTCAATCTCCACGCCATTCTTCACCCAAAGCGCGCCAATGCCTTTGGGGCCGTGAATCTTATGCGCGCTGATCGCAATCAAGTCAGGGCCACTGGGTACCGGGATTCGTCCAAAGCCCTGCACGGCATCGCACAAGAACAATGCTCCTGCCGCTTGGGCCTGCTTTGCCAGTTTCGCGACCGGCGCTATGGCCCCAATCTCATTGTTCACAAGCATAGCGGCAACCAAAGCAACAGTGCCTGGAATCTCCTGCTTCGCATTGGGCAAGCCATGATCATCAAGCGTTAAAAACCGCAACGAACGCTTCTTAGCTTTCAGCCATTCGGCCGTATCGAGAACAGCGGCATGTTCGGTAGGGGAAACCATCAAGCCCCCAGCCCGCGTACAACGCATCGCCCAGTTGATCGCTTCAGTCGCGCCGCTCGTAAAATAGAGCTTCCCGCCTGGCGGCAGCAATGCAGAAACGGCTTCTCTCGCGACCTCCACCATGGCTGCCGCTTCTCGGCCGAGCTTATGGGTTGAATGGGGATTGCCGAATTTCTCCGTAATCCAAGGGAGCATGGCCCCGCGCACTTCCGGCGCGAGCGGGGTTGTTGCTTGATAGTCGAGATAAACAGTCACGGCTTGATGCGTTTCCACACATCAAGGAACCGATATACATCTGCCCTGCTGGTTTCGGGGCCAAAACTTACGCGTACCACTTCGTTCGCTTCCTTCTCGTCCCAGCCCATCGCTGCCAACACATGGCTTGATTTAAGAGTACCTGATGAACAGGCACTTCCGGCTGAAACTGCAACCCCTGCCATATCGAATTGAATCAACTGGGCCGATGCGGCAAGCCCCGGCATGCGATAAGAGGCAATTGTCGCGATACGGGGAGACGAACGCGCGACGACTTGACCGCCGGCGGCTTCAATCGCGCCATCCAAATGGGCTCTTAAATCGCTTGCCCGCTCTACCCAGCCACGATTGGCCTCTGCTGCGGCGGCGAATGCCATAGCACCGGGTACGTCTTCGGTGCCTGTCCGATATCCCTGTTCTTGGCCACCGATGGGTGCGATTGCCGTGAGATCCTTGACCAACAAAGCCCCCATCCCCGGCGGACCACCCATCTTATGGGCGGAGATAGAAATCATATCGGCATCGGGGAGGTTGGTTTTCCCGGCCGTCTGCGCACAATCGCAGAGGAACAGTCCGCCCGCAGCGCGGACGCGTTCGCCCAGCGTTTCCACCGCTTGGATAATCCCCGTTTCATTATTGGCATGCTGGATGACGACCAACGGTTGCCGCGCGCCCAAAGCGCCAAGTCGCCCCTCAAGCGCATCAGGGGCAACGGTGCCATCAGGCAGAACCGGCAAGAAATAGGCTTTGGGTGCAGCGCGATGAACCACAACATGCTCTGTTGCGCCGACCAGCGTAGCGTCCGCCGCCGTGCGCACCATCGCGATTCTTAAAGCCTCACTTGCGCCGCTGGTGAAGATCAGATGCCCATCCCAGCCAAGCGCAGCCTTGATCCGTTCCCGCGCATTTTCGAGCATGGCGCGCGCAGCTCTACCCTCAGCATGCGGCGATGATGCATTGGCCCATTGCTCAGCGGCTTCCATCCATGCAGCTTTTGCGGTCGCCAGCATCGGCGTTGTGGCCGCATGATCAAGATAAAGCCGTTGATTCAATCGATTATCCAAAAGATTGCGAAACCCGCAATCATCCCTATATAGGCCGCAGTTCCGGTGCAACGGCAACCGCCTTCACCCATCCACATTTTGCTAATCTTGCGAGACCCATGCCTGAAGTCATCATACCCGGCCCAGAAGGCCGCCTCGAAGGTCGTTTCAACCCCGGTCCACGTCCCCGTGCGCCCGTTGCCATGATCTTGCATCCTCACCCGCAAGCCGGGGGAACGATGAACAATCGCATCACACAGGCTCTCTATCAGACCTTTGTGAAGCGCGGCTTTGCGACCTTGCGCTTCAACTTCCGTGGCGTTGGCAAGTCTCAGGGAACCTTTGACAATGGCATTGGCGAACTCTCTGATGCCGCATCGGCTTTGGATTGGGTGCAGTCTTTTCACCCTGAAGCGCAGCAGACTTGGGTTGCGGGCTATAGCTTTGGTGCGCTGATCGGCATGCAGCTGTTGATGCGTCGCCCGGAAATTCGTGGTTTCATCTCGATTGCGCCTCCAGCCAATATGTATGACTTCAGCTTCTTGGCTCCTTGCCCGTCATCCGGCATTTTGGTGCAAGGAACGGCGGACGAAGTGGTGACACCGATCGCCGTGCAGAAGCTTGTCGACAAGCTGCGGACGCAGCGGCACATCACCATCCACCATGATGAAATCAAAGGCGCCAACCATTTCTTTGAAAATGAAATGACAGAGATGATGGGATCGGTTGATCGCTATCTTGATATGCGCCTCGATCCGAACTGCCCTATCCGGTAAAGTCCATATCCTATGCCTGATCTTCGTGAGACATTGCTTGGCCTGTTCACAGAGGTCGCCATTGTTGAACATTTGGTACGAACGCGGATTGAGCGAACTTTTCCCGATGGGCTGGAGGCTGCCCATTTTGGGATTATCAACTATTTCATCCGCAATCGGCCAACACCCGATTCTGTTGCAGGGATCGCTTGGGCTTTTCAAGAGGGTGAAGAGCGGGTTGCCGTGCAAGTTGAGCAGCTCGAAAAGCTTGGCTATGTAAGCGTTGTTCCCGGTATCCGAGCCACCGACGCCATGGTCTTTGTAACCGACGCCGGCCGCGCGGCGCAGTCAGCTGAGCTGGACCGGATGGGCCCTGACTTTGAGCAATTGGTCGCTGAAATTCCCTTCGAGGAACTTCAGATCACCAATCGCGTGCTGCACGAAATTCGGCTGGTGCTTGACAATCTACCGGATCGTTAGAGCAATATTTCGGCCGCTGGCGTCGGCGGCACGAACAGTTCAGCATCCGGGTTCATACTATCCATCTGGAAATTGAGGATGGATGCGGCGAAAATCCAGACCAGATAAGGCACCATCAGCCAAGCCGCAGCTTTCCTGATCTTGCCGACGGCAAAGGTCGTCGCAACCGCCAGAATGAGCAGAACGAGGATCAGAATCAGCGCCAAAGAAACTTGGTGCGCCCCAAAGAAGAGCGGCGTCCAAGCCAGGTTCACCAGAAACTGAACCGCGAACAGGCCAAGCGCCATTGGTCGCCCCTTAGCCCCACGAGCATGGATCACCATGGCAAGCACGATGCCCAGCATGATGTAGAGCACACTCCACACCGCAGGAAAGACCCAATAAGGCGGAAAAAGCTCTGGTTTCTGCAGCGCTTCGAACCAGCGATTGTCGCTGCCAGCGCTCACGCTATTGCCCGATAGAAACCCCAAGAAAAGCAGGCCTGGCACCGTGACCAAGGCGATCCGGAAAAAGGACATCCGCAACTGTTGCTGTGAAGCGATTTCGCCCATCATTTCCTCATTTCTAACAAGATCACCCTAGCGCGCTAAATATCTGCGGCAAGACTCAACGATATGGCCCGGGCCGGACTGAACGAAAATCCTCCACTGCTGCTTACCCGCCAGCCATAATCATTGAAGAGATTGGTCACGAGGCCTCGCAATAGCATATTCGCTCGCCCGAACTTGAAACGATAACGCGTACCGATGCCAACCGTTTCCCGCGCCGTGCCGCTAAAGCTGTTGGCGATATTCGCGGTCTCAGGCGAGATGGCTTCAAGTGCCAAATCGAAGGACCAAGCCTCTTGCCCGGCGGGTCGCCAATCGAGATTGGCCACGGCACGTCGTTTGAACGACCCCACTGGTCGCTCACCGATCAAGCCCGCTTCCACATCAGGCCCGCTGATCTTGGGATCGATGATCAGGGCGCCGGCAACAATGGTCAAACCCTTGGCCAAAGTGCCTGAGAGTGAAAGCTCAATCCCGCGATTGCGCACTCCACCCAGCTGACGAAAACGCTGTGTGCTATCGACATTGAAATAGGGCTTCTTGATATCGAACACCCCTGCAATCAGAGCGAGTTTGTCAGTGATCGCATAGCGAAGGCCTGCATCTATCTGGCGCGTGCGAAGAGCTGGTGGCGCTTCGCTGCGGTTTATCGCAATGTCAGGTGCAACAGCGCTTTCCTCCAAGCCCCGCACATAGCCACCATAGGCAATGAGCCCCGGCAACAGATTGATCGACGCATTGGCATTGAGCAGCAGCGGCTTATCCTTGGTGATCGCGTCTGCGAGCGCGGCATTCGCGAAATCGACTGTCTTGCGATAATCCGCCTTCTGCGCGGCGATGCTCAGTGAACCGCGGTTCTTAATCTGAAGCTCATAGCCCAGGCCGAGCGTGATTTGCTTCACGGCGGACACATCATTCGCACCAAAAGTGAAATTGGGTCGGGCGCGATCATCTTCGACATCGATGCGGCTAACGCCAAGCGACACGCGCTGCTGCCCGCCAAACTCCCGCTTCTGATCTCGGCCACGAATCGAAGCGATGAGGCTGTGACGCAGCGTCTCTCCGGACCAACGCCGCGTGATCCGCACCTCCCCCGATGTAGAACCCGCAAAATTATCCTCGTCCGCCACAATCAAGCGATTAGTGACACTGCCATCGGGCTGTGCACCAAGCAAGAGGTCCGCAAAGAACCGATCATCCGTACGCTGAGACCGGAAAAGCCCGGCATCAACACGCCATTCCCCAATACCAATTTTGCTGATCAGGCCAGCATTGATGGTGTGAAAGCTGTTGCGTGCCCAAGGCTGGCCAAGCAGTGTTTTACGCGGAATGCGCGCAGGGATATTGGGCGTTGCCGGAAATATGAAAGGCGATTGGCTCGCCCGGGCAAATTTGAAGCGGCTGATATAGGCCGTCACTTCGGCATCGGCGCGCGGTGTCCAGCCAAGAAACAAAGACTGGCTGTTAAAATTCCCATAGCGCACATGGGGCAATCGCGCGATGCGGAAGCCCTGCCCCACCGAAAGTCCCAGCTTATCCTTGATCAATGGGATTTTCAGCTGCAGCGATCCTGTGCTGTTGCCGTCAGTGTCCATTTCCAGCTCAGCGCTATAGATGCGCTTGCCTTCATATTTCTCTAGCTTGAGATCAACAATACCGGTCGGCGACGGAAATGGAAATCCGCGCGCGCCATAGCCTACCCGTATTGAGCTACTGTCCACCATTCGGTTAGAGGCGATCCCCTGCTGGTCATAGTAGAGGCCTTCAATCCGCACATTGCCTGCCTCAACCGGATTGAAACCGCGCACCTCTTCAGACGAGTAGATGCCGATCCGGTCATTGCCCACGGCCCGGCCAAATGCATCGTCAGCCTGCGTCACCGCATTGGCGGTGGTGCGCTGCGCATATGCAGGCAAGCTGCTGGCAATGGCCAACAGCGATAGGGCTTGTCTGAACACCATGCGGTCCGGTTGCAGCTTGCAACTCGTCCGTCAAGATGTGCGGTGGGCCGCGATCAGGAATTCGACATTGCCTTCGGGGCCCGTGATCGGGCTTTCGACAATGCCTTGAACAGACCATCCCAATGCAACCAGCCATTCCCGAACATCATCACAGACCCGGGCATGGACAGCGGGGTCACGCACAACACCACCCTTCCCCACTTCGTCTCGACCTGCTTCAAACTGCGGCTTGATCAGCGCCATCAATCGAGCGTCAGGCTTGGCAAAGCCGATCGGCCGTTCAAGCACCTTTGCCAAGCCGATGAAGCTTGCATCGCAAACGATGAGATCAACCGGCTCTGAGATATGCCCCGCATCCAAAATCCGGGCGCTGG
>DLOX01000242.1:0-10898 GCA_002478575.1 Sphingomonadales bacterium UBA7473
CCGATCCCGATGTGCGGCGTGCCTGTGCATGCGGCCGAAGCCTATCTCGCGCGGTTGATCCGCGCCGGGCACCGAGTGGCGATTGCCGAACAAACCGAATCGCCAGCGGCGGCCAAAGCGCGGGGCGGCAAATCGATTGTGGCACGCGGTATTGTTCGCGTGGTGACGGCGGGAACGCTGACCGAAGAAGCGCTGCTTGAATCGCGGGCGGCCAATTGGTTGGTGGCTTTGTTCAAAGGTGCAGATGAGATTGGCTTTGCGGCAGCGGATGTGTCGACCGGGCGGTTTGAGATTGGCTCCGTTAGTGAAATAGGCCTGGATGCAGAACTGGCACGGCTTGGCGCAGCTGAGATTGTGGTGCCTGAAGGCGCTGACTTGGCCGAAGCGCAGACTCGCCCCAAGCAGGACTTCGCATCCGACGCAGGCGAACGGCAGCTGAAATCCCTGTTCGGCGTTTCCACTCTCGATGGCTTTGGCGGATTTGGGCGTGCCGAACTCGCGGCTTGCGCAGGGCTACTCGCTTATCTCGATCATGTTGGCAAAGGCACGCTGCCTTTCTTGGAACCACCGCAGAAACGCTCTGCCGCTGATCATATGGCGATTGATGCCGCAACGCGGGAAAGCCTTGAGCTAGTCCGCTCCGCCACAGGACAGCGCAGTGGGTCCTTGCTCGATGCCGTAGACCGCACCGTCACCGGGGGCGGTGCGCGAATGCTAGCGGCGGACTTGTCGGCTCCCCTGATGGATCAAGCGGCGATCATGGCGCGGCTTGATCTGATCGGTTGGTTTGTCGATCATCAGGCCGAGCGGGAACGCATGCGGGGGACGCTGAAAGCCCTCCCCGATGTCGCACGCGCCCTTGGGCGGATCGCCGCCGGAAGAGGCAGCCCGCGCGATTTGGGGCAGCTTCGCGATGGGCTGGATCAAGCGCGGATGATGCGAGAGCGCTTGGCCCGCCTGCCAGAACTACCCGCGCTTCTCCTCCAAATCCTTCCTGCGATGGATGGTCATGGCGCTCTGGTCGATGAGCTGGTCCGCGCCCTTGTTCCGATGCCGCCGATTGATGCAGGCGCAGGCGGAGCGATTGCGGAGGGCTATGACGCGGCGCTCGATGATCTGCGCCTCCTCGGCAGCGATGGCAGACGGGCGATGGCGAGCCTTGAGGCCAAATATCGCGACCAAACCGGCATTGCAGCGCTCAAGATCAAGCATAATAATGTGCTCGGATATCATATCGAGGTTTCCGCGAAAAATGCCGATGCGTTGATGGCCGCGGATTCAGGCTTCACGCATCGGCAAACACTGGCAGGCGTGGTGCGCTTCAACGCAGCGGACTTGCATGAACTTGCCTTGAAAGTTGTCCAAGCTGGGGCCCATGCCCTCGCCGCAGAAGCAGCGCATTTGGAAGCCCTCACCGAAATGGCGATGGCCCGGGCGCGGGAGATTGCCGCGACGGCCGATGCCTTGGCGCGGCTTGATGTCGCCTCTGCTCTCGCCGAACGATCTATCGAAGGCGGATGGTGCCGCCCCCGCTTTGTGGCTGACGCGCGGTTCGATGTCGCGGGCGGGCGCCATCCTGTGGTTGAGGCAGCGCTTGGCCAATCTGGTGGGCGGTTCGTGGCCAATGATCTTTCGCTGGAGCCTGTTTCTCGGCTTTGGCTGGTCACTGGGCCGAATATGGGCGGTAAGTCGACCTTCTTGAGGCAGAATGCCTTGATCGCGGTGCTGGCGCAGGCGGGCTGCTATGTCCCTGCCCAATCCGCGACGCTTGGCATTGTCGACCGCTTGTTCAGCCGGGTCGGCGCGTCAGATAATCTGGCGCGGGGGCGATCAACCTTCATGGTCGAGATGGTCGAGACCGCAGCCATCCTTGCGCAAGCCACTCGTCAGAGCTTCATCATCTTGGACGAGGTCGGTCGCGGCACATCCACCTATGATGGCTTGGCGATTGCTTGGGCGGTGGTCGAAGCGGTTCATGAAGTGAACCAATGCCGCTGCCTGTTCGCGACCCATTATCATGAGCTGACACGCCTCGCCGAAAAGCTCCCTGCCCTGTCGCTCCATCATGTCCGCGCGCGCGAATATAAGGGCGATCTCGTGCTGCTCCACGAACTTGCCAGAGGCCCCGCCGACCGCAGCTACGGCATTGCCGTGGGAAGGCTCGCAGGCCTGCCCCCTGCCGTGCTGGCAAGGGCGAAAGCAGTGCTCGCAAAATTGGAAGCAGGCCGCGATGCGACCGGCGGCCTGGCGGCGGGTCTGGATGACTTGCCCTTGTTCGCCGCCGCCCCACCGGAGGAAGAACGAGATACCCTGCGCGACGCCTTGTCGGCGCTCGATGTCGATAGCCTTACCCCAAGGGATGCGCTTGAGCGGCTATATGAGTTGAAGCGGTTGGCGGAGGAGGGGTAGGTCACCCCCCGCTCAGCGCCCGTGCTCCTAGTTCTTGCACCAGCCCGCGAGACACTTTGCGACAGGTCCGATCTTCGGCTTGAGCACGGTAGAGGACGCTTCCAGTCGCGACATCGATCATCGCAACAGAGAGGCGGATCACGGCATCTTTGCACAGCGGCAAGATATGCTGGACGCGGGTTTTAGCGTCGATGGTGCCGCCCTCTTCGGGTTTTGGCCCGTCGGCTGAGGCGGCGATGGCTAGTGTCGTGGGACGCCGCGACAAGGTCACTTCAACTTCACGCTCTGCCTGATCGCTTTCGGTTAGGCCTCGGTTCTTGAGCAAGCGCACGACCTCCTTGCGGGCCATGGCTTCGTCTTCGGTCGGCTGATCGGTGGCGGCCAAACGGAAGTTGCCTGATACGGGGGCGGCCCCGGTGCTGCTCTGCCCAGCATGTGGAATGATCGCGCAGCCTTGGAGCGCCAACGCCGCCAGCAAAGGGGCTGCAAACCGCGCATGAGTCTGTTGGCGAAGAAACATCGCGAAACCCTCCATCGCATTGAGAGACTTGTCAATCCTGCGCCCTTCTGTGAACAGAGACGTGATGAGTGACGCGACACACGAGGACCTGCCAGAGCTTGGCATCATCGAAGGCTTTTTCGGGCGGAGCTGGAGCTGGAAGGATCGCGCTGCCGTGATCAGCACGCTGGCACCTGCAGGTTATCGCTTCTTCCACTATGCGCCCAAGGCGGAAACCAAGCTCCGCAAGCAATGGATGGTGCCCTTCGAGCGCGAAGAGCTGGATCAGATGGCTGCCTTTGCCGATCATTGTCGCGCCCTTGGTGTCGCATTCGGGGTGGGCCTCACACCCTATGCGCTGCATCTGGATTTCTCGGATGAGAACCGGGCCTTATTGGCCGCGAAAGTCAAGCAATTAAGCGCTGTTGGCCTCGATCACCTCGCTATCCTGTTTGATGATATGCGTGGCGACTTCCCCGATTTGGCAGAGCAGCAGGCCGATATTGTTGCCTTTGCGGCGGAACATACAGACGCAAGCAACCTCTTCATGTGCCCCAGCTATTATAGCGATGATCCGGTGTTGGATCGCGTCTTTGGCGAGCGGCCGTTTGATTATCTCGGCACGCTTGGGCGACGGCTTGATCCAGCGATCCCGGTCTATTGGACGGGTGAAGAAGTCTGTTCGCGCGAATATAGCCTTGGCCATTTGGCGGACGTGGCAGGCGCTTTAGGCCGTAAGGTTGCACTCTGGGACAATTATCCAGTCAATGACGGCCCGCGTATGTCCCAACATTTGCATTTGCGGGGCTTTTCGGGGCGACCATCCGATATGGGCGAATATGTCAGCCATCACGCGATCAATCCGGCGAGCCAACCGATCCTTGGCTGCATCCCAGCGCTGACCTTGCCCATGGTCTATGCGCGGGGCAGCGAGTATCGATATGGTGCGGCTTTCTTGGAGGCCGCGATCCAAGTCTGTGGGACGGAGCTGGGGGCGCGGTTACAGGCGGACATACTCAGCCTGCATGATTCGGGGCTCGACAGGTTGGGCGAACGGCGCGAGATGCTGAAAGCCCGCTACGCCACCTTTGATCATCCAGCCGCCGCAGAAATTGTCGATTGGCTGAATGATGGATATGCGATCACAGGCGAGATGCTGGAGACGCAGTAAGGCTTTTCCCCGCACGCCCCGCAAGCTCCACCGCGTAGTGCCAAGCGACGCGGCCAGACCGTGCTCCCCGCTGGGTTGACCAGGTGAGCGCATCTTGTGGTTCGAACGCCACACCCAGATGCGCGGCATAGCCCGAGACCATCGCCAGATACTCTTCTTGCGTGCACACATGAAAGCCAAGGCTTAACCCGAAACGATCCGCCAGGGCCAGCCGGTCATCCGCAACGTCCCGCGGATTAATGGGGTCGGCTTGCTCCGCCATCGACCGTTCAACGATATGGCGGCGGTTGGATGTCACATAGAGCCGGACATGCGCCGGGCGAGCGCGGGCTCCACCTTCCAGCACGGACCGCAATTGCCGTGCGGCATCGTCTGGTCCATCAAAGGCCAGATCGTCAATGAAGCAGATCGCTGGAGTTGAGCGAGTGGCAAGCAAATCGAAGAGGCCGCCGAGACTGCCAAGCTCTGACGGCGATATTTCAACCAGACAAATTGCCCGTCCTTCAGCCTGAAGCGCGGCAACCGAGGACTTAACCAGCGCCGACTTGCCGCTCCCCCGAGCACCCCACAGCAGCACATCATGCGCAGCATGGCCCTTGGCGAGCCGCCGACCGTTAGTCAAAAGCGCATCTTTCTGTGGGTCGATACCGGTGAGCAGATCAAGGGCAATGGGCGCGAAATGCAAGACGGCGTGGAGGGTTTCGCTTTCCCAACGATAGGCCGCTTCGCCGTCGGGCGCCGGGCGTTCAGGCAACGGTGAAAGGCGGTCAAGCGCATCGGCAATGCGGATAAGGGCGTCGGTCATGACATACTGTGTAGGACAGGAGGAATTTCAAAGAAACCGCTCATGCTGAGCTTGACGAAGCATTGCTCGTCATGAGCTCCAAGCCCTAACGCGCTTCGTCAGGCTCAGCGTGAGCGGTTGAAAGGCGCAGCTATAAGCCCGCCAACAGCTTCCTTGCTTTACCCGCATCGCCAAAGCCCTCGGTTTCAGCCGCGACCTGCAGGTGGGGCTTCGCTTCTGCTTTGCGGTTCATTTCGATCAGCGCTTCGCCTAATTGAAGGCGGAGCATGGGATGTTCGGGAACAGTAGCGACAGCTTTTTTGAGCAACGAAAGGCCCTGCGCCTTATTGCTACCCGTCTTGAACAAGATCCAGCCATAGCCGTTGGTGACCGCTGGATTGGCCGGAGCCAGTGCATAAGCCAGCGCCGCATGATCGACGGCCTTTTGCTTTTCGCCTTGGTTGAACCAGGCCCAGCCAAGGCTCGATTGGACGGCCGCATCATGGGTGCCTAACTGCGTCTGCAACGCTTCCAACCGACCGATGGCAGCTTGCCATTGCTTGGTCCCGTTCAGATGATCTGCTGCAAGCATTTGCGCATTCACGTTGCGGGGGTTTTGGGTGAGGAAAAGGTCAAGCACTTGAAGTGCACCTTTGCCATCCCCCATCAGCATCAAAGAATCGAACAACCGAAGCGCCACGCCCTCGCCGAAATTGATCCGCGCTGCATCCCGATAAGCATTTGTCGCTGCCGCTGGATTGCCATTGGCGATGAGGACGTCTCCGACCAAGACATGCGCTTGGAAAGCGCCTGAATTTCGCCCCCTCAAGGATTCTGCCGCCCCCAGGGCCGACGCACCCTGCCCTTCATTGACTAAGCGGTTGATGAACGGAACCGCGATGTCAGCATTATCGGAAGGCCCCTGAGACGCCTTTGACATGCGGCCCAAATCGCCGCGAATATCGAAAATCCCAGCGACGCCCCGCAGAGGTTCATTCGCACGCGATAGGAAATCATAGGCTGCTGATAGATCGCCAATCTGTTCATAGGCGCGGCCAATAACCGACAAGGTATAACTATCAGCATCGGTTCGAAGGGCAAAAGTCCGCAAGGCATCGACGGTCGCGCGCGGATCATCACCCCGAAGCAAAGCTGCTGCCCAAAGTCGCCGGGCGCCCAGATTATAGGGCTGTTGGCCGACCAGATCTTCAAGCTGCGCAATCGCCAAGTCGGCATTGCCAAGCTGGAGTTCGACACCAGCGTTGACGAGCATGAAGGCTGGCACGTCGGCAAGCTTCCCTTCGGTCCGGTAGAGCAAAGCGCGGGCGAGCTCGAAATTCTTAGCGCGGGCCGCGAGCACCGCTTGCATGAAGAAAGCGTGTGGATTCTTCGGATCCGCCTCAATCATCCGCCGCGTGACCTCAAGCATCTCGACCGTTTGCCCCGCATCGCCCAAGGTGGCTGCAAACTCGCGCATCAAGTCCAAATTGCCGGGATCCCGGTCCAGTGCCGCGCGGAACCACGGCAATGACGCAACGAGCCCATATTGGCCGCGCACCATCACCCCCATTTGGCGCAAGGATTGCACGCGGCGAGGATTGAGCTTCAGCGCCTCGACCGTGCCTTCAATTGCTCCGGACACATTGCCCATGGCATAACGATAGTCAGCGACTTTTGCCCAGGTCTCCACCGACTTGGGATTGGCCGCGATGGCAGTGTCATATTCCCGACCCGCCGCTGTAAAGTCCCCCATTTTTTCGAAGGCCATGGCCCGAACGCGAGCCGCATAGCCCGCGAACTTCTTCGGCACGCCATTGTCTTGCGCCAACTTCAAAGCACCCGGCGCCTCGCCCTTCAGCAGCAACGCATGGGCCCGCAAATGCAGGACCGTGCGTGGGTCAATCTTTAGTTCAGCGGCACGATTAAGCTCTGCCTCTGCCCCATAGCCATCGCCCAGCGACAACAGAATGGCGGCTTGCACCGCATGCGCCAAGGCCCATTCCGGATCGGCTTTGATCGCATTGAGAAGCTTGATCTTTGCCGCAGCCCCATTGCCGCTGCGCAAGCTGTTAACGCCCGCGACGAGCAGCTCTTCCGCCTCTTCCCGATCAGCGGCTTGGGCAGGCAAGGCCGCTCCGAGCGCGATCAAAAAACCGATCGCGAGCCGCAAAGGCTTCATCATCCGACTTGCATCCCATGCTGCTTTAGCAGGTCGTAAAGCGTGGGGCGGCTGATCCCCAGAAGCTTGGCGGCGTTGGAGATATTGCCTTCTGTCCGCGCAATGGCACGGCGGATGGCAACGCGGTCTGCTTGTTCGCGGACTGCCTTCAGGTTGATGATATCAATCTCATCATCCTCGGCTTGCGCGCTACCCGGCAGGTCAAGATCAGCGGCCGTCACCAGCTTGCCCTCAGCCATAATGACCGCTCGCTTCATGCGATTCTCCAGCTCACGCACATTGCCTGGCCAGCTCCACCGATCAATGGCGGATAGAGCATCAGGTGAAAGCCCCTTGATCGCTGGGTTCATAGTAGGCGCAAAGCGACCAATGAAATGCTTGGCAAGCAAAGCCGCGTCCCCCGGCCGCTCAGCCAGCGAAGGAATGTTCACAACGAGTTCGGCAAGGCGATAGTAAAGATCTTCGCGAAAACGACCATCGGCGATCATTGTTTCGAGATGCTGATGGGTCGCGCAGACCACTCTTGTGTCGACGGCGATGGACGATCGGCCACCGATGCGTTCGATCACGCGTTCCTGCAAGAATCGGAGCAACTTCACTTGAAGCGGAAGCGGGATGTCACCAACCTCGTCAAGAAAGAGTGTGCCACCTTCGGCCATTTCAATCTTGCCGGGCGTCGTTTTGATTGCGCCGGTAAAGGCCCCCTTTTCATGACCGAAGAGTTCAGACTCGAGCAAATTTTCCGGAATTGCGGCACAATTGATTGCAATAAAAGCGCCCTTCGCACGGCGGCTCGAATCATGAACCGCCCGAGCAAGCAGCTCCTTGCCCGTACCACTTGCGCCCAGCAGCATCACTGACACATCGGCATTGGCTACGCGCTCCACTGTGCGCGTGACTTTGATCATTTCCGGAGCGGCCGTGATCAGGCCACCCAGGCTCCGCGCTTCGCCTGCAGGAAGCGCTGCAAGGCGCGCATTTTCCGCCTCCAGCGCCTGGACATGAAAAGCCCGTCGAACGATCAGGCCAAGCTCATCAATATCAACGGGCTTTTGGTAAAAATCGAAAGCCCCAGCGGCGATGGCACGCATCGCACTTTCCCGAGCGCCATGACCAGAGGCAACGATGATCTTCGTATCGGGCTTCAGCGCCGCAATCGCTTCCAGCGTCGCAAAACCTTCTGTCACGCCATCCGGATCAGGCGGCAAACCAAGATCAAGGGTAACGACTGACGGCTCATGCAGGCGCAGCAACTCAATCGCTTGGGTACGATCCGTTGCAGCGATGACCTCATAATCCTCGTAAGCCCAGCGCAATTGGCGCTGCAGCCCTTCATCATCTTCAACGATCAACAATTTCGGTTTGCTATTCTGGCTCATGCGGCGAGCTCCCTCGCTTCTATTACGCTACTTGAGTGTTCACTCGCGATTGGCAGGCTGATGGAAAAGGTCGTGCCCATCCCTTCTTCGCTATGCACGTCGAGGGTTCCGCCCATCGAGAGGATTTCTGCCCGCGCCTCAAAGGTTCCGATGCCAAAGCCCCCTTCTTTGGTTGACGTAAAGGGTTTGAACAATTGATCGTGGATGAAGGATGCAGACATGCCAACGCCTCTGTCTATCACTTCAATTAACGCTTCGTTGCACCACTGTTGCAGGCGGATCGTCACGGGTTCTAATGGAGCAGATGCCTCAATGGCATTTTGAACAAGATGAAGCAGTGCTTGTTCCAGCCGCGCCGGATCAGCAATGGCGCGAACAGAAAAGTCTCCTGTCGTCACAACAGGATGAGCGCTTTTTTTGGCGGCTACGACGCGCCGAGCAACATCGGCAATCAACATTGCTGAGGGCTCTTCTCTACGGCCCTTATTATGTTGGGAAAGCCGTGCAAGAAGCGCATTCATCCGCGCCGTGGAATTCTTCAGCGTCTCAATCATATCGGCGCGAAAGTCAGGATTGTCGGCATGCCGCTCTGCATTGCGGGTAAGCAAAGTCAGCTGACTCACGAGGTTCTTGATATCATGCATAATGAAAGCAAATCGGCGATTAAATTCATCAAAGCGCCTCGCTTCGGCCAACTCATCCTGTCCCCGCGCTTCCGCCAAATAGCTCGCGACTTGACGGCCAGCAGTCCGAAGCAGATCAAAATCTTCCCAATCCAAGGTGCGGCTGAGATAGGGGCGAGTTAGCACAATCACCCCAGCCAAACGACCGAAGTGAAGGAGGGGCACAAGGCTCCAAATCTGATCCTCATTCAGAATCCACTCGGGGATGAGGTCAAGCTCATCCTCATGATCGACATTGATGTTGGATTGGCGAAGCTTGTCGCAGTCAATCACGCGACCCGAAAGTTCTAGATGCGTCGTCAATGTTGAAGCGCCAGCCATCGGTGGTGGTGACGCGAGCGGCCAGTTCCACTCAGCCTTCGGCAGCAAAGCCCCGTGTTGGTTGGGAACAAGCAAAACACCCGATGGGCTTTCGACGATATCAGCAATGGCTTGCACAACCCGAACATTCAGCGCCTGCGCATCGTCGCCCGGCTGGCCCAATATATCCGTGAAACGCAACCATTCGGACCGATAGTCATAGCGATGTTGAAAGAAATGCTTCGCCACTTTGACGCGGAACCAAGCCCGAAAACGAGGAGAGGGAGCAAGCACCAAGGCGATCATCGTCGCGGCGAACACAAATCCAATCTGAACGATCCGCGCTTGTTCACCGCCGATGAACTCAAGTGCCGCAGAAATGAGCACCATCCCAACCAAATAGCCCCCAATCGTGAACAGGCTGACCGATTGAAAGGTGGCTGAGCGCGAAAGGCTGAAGCTGAAGTTCCGGTTCTGCATGATGGAGAATGCAAAAAGGGGAGCGCTTAGCGCCAGTGCCAGCCCTTGCAAAGCAAACAGCTCCGTTGGCCAACTGCGCGATAAGTAAGCGATGGTGTAAAGATTGAGATCATAGATCCAGATTGCGGCAATGCCGATCAGCGGCAAGCGCATCGTATCCCGCGCGTCCGCTGATCCTGCGCTATAGAGATTGTGGACCAATACCAGAGCGCCCACAATCGAGAGAATATGGAGCAACGCATTGACCAGAACGAAGGGCAAGAGGAAGCCTTCGTTGGTCTGCATGGGCACAGCCAACATTGGTGCCATTGCAAGAAGCATGAACAAGGTCGCCACGACCAAATAAAGAAAGCCAACGGTTACTGACCGTTCAGACCGCCCCCCCGTTCTCCACAGGAGGTAGAGAAAACCGAGCCATCCCAAATGGCGCACTTGGGCAAGCGTAACGTCTCCAGACGTCAACGCAGTTGCGCCTCGATCCGGCGGCAACATGGCCGCGATCAGAGCCGTCGCCGCCGTTATGACGAAAGCAGCAAAAAGAGCTTTGTTCCCGGGCGAAGATATATCCCTCCGGGCCTGCCACAACGCTAAGGCCGCGAACAATGCAGCCGCAAGTGCATTACTCCATTGCGCAAGCAAATGGATCATCGCGCACCATCCGGCCAAAGCACAACGCGGAGCGTTTGCAACAGGATCAAAACGTCAAGGAAGGGCGTATAGTTTTTGGCATAATAAAGATCATATTCGAGCTTGTGCCGGCTATCCTCAAGGCTAGCGCCATAGGGATAGTTGATCTGCGCCCAGCCCGTAATCCCAGGCTTCACCATGTGGCGCTCGGCAAAATATTTGAGTTTCTTTTCAAGGTCAGCAACAAATTCCGGCCGCTCAGGACGCGGCCCCACGAAGCTCATGTCACCGCGCAATACATTCCAAGCCTGGGGCAGCTCATCGATACGGGTCGTGCGAATGATACGGCCAATGCGCGTGACACGCGGATCATTCTCCTGAGCCCAC
>DLOX01000242.1:10974-11186 GCA_002478575.1 Sphingomonadales bacterium UBA7473
CCGCGCCTGCCACTTCGGCATCTTGGCGCATGGACCGGAGCTTGATGAGGCTGAAGGGCTCGTTAAACAGGCCAACGCGGGTCTGCCGGTAAAAGGCAGGACCTCTGCTTTCCAACTTGATCGCAATTGCTGTCAAAGCCACGACGGGCGCAGACAAGATCAATAGAGTCAGGCTGGCGCCAATATCAAACACGCGCTTTGCCGCCGACGAA
>DLOX01000131.1 GCA_002478575.1 Sphingomonadales bacterium UBA7473
TGGAGTGCCGGAATAGCCCTCGGGCATTATTTCAGCCGCTCAATCAATGCCCGTGCCGCCGCTGGATTGCGGACCTTGGCGCCCGCAATGAAGAAGATGAATGCATCGCGGTCTCTTTTGGCCCAACTTTGCGCTTTCGCCGCCCAATCGTCCAGAGCGGTATCGTCATAGCCTGTTGGCACATCATCCTGCGTGCGTTGCAACCGCGCATAGGTGAAATCGGCGGTGGGTTCGTCAATCGCGGGGTAAACATCGCTATCGGCAAAGACGATCGCCATATTTCGAGCGCGGGCCAGCGCGTAAAATTCTGGATCGCGGAAGCTTTCGTGGCGCGGTTCAAGCGCGTGGCGGAGCGGTACGCCATCTTGAGTCTCGGGCAGCAAATCGAGGAAGCGCGCGAAATCATAGCGGTCGAATGCCTTAGTCGCGGCAAACTGCCAGAGGATTGGGCCAAGCCGATCCCCCAGTTCTGTAAAGCCTTGCGTCAGGAACTTCTCGATGGACTCCGCGCCCTCGGCCAGCTGCTTGCGGTTGACCGCATAACGAGACGCCTTGACGCTGAACTGAAAACCATCGGGCACGGCTTTTGCCCAATTGGCGAAGCTTTCGGGTTTCTGCCGACCATAGAAGGTCGAGTTAATCTCAATGGCCGTCAGATGCTGCCCGGCAAATTCAAGCTCGCGTTTCTGCGGGAGGCCCGCAGGATAAAAGGTGCCGCGCCAAGGCTCAAAGGACCAACCCCCAATGCCGATGCGGATTGTCATCCATCCATCAGCGCGGGAAAGAAGCCCTCATGCGCGGCGCGGAGGTCGGCGAGGGGGACTCCTCTCATTCCGGTGAACGTTATCGCGTCGCCACCCACATAGCCTAAGAGAGTGCAAGGGATCGCGGCTAAATGGGCCGAATGAAGAACGTTGGCGATGTCATCGGTAGTGACAATATAGCGAGCTTGATCTTCAGCAAACCAATCACTGAGGCGGTCAAATGGGCATGAAACCAAATCTGCTCCAACTTTACCCGCCAAAGCCATTTCGGCAATAGCGACAATAGCGCCCCCGTCCGAAACATCGTGAACGGCATTTGCAAGACCAGACTCAATCAATACTTGTACGAAGGATGCGTTTTCTCGCTCTTCGTATAGGTCGACCGAAGGAGGGGCGCCTGCTTCTTCTCCATATAGCTCTTTGAGCCAGATGGACTGGCCAATGTCGCCGCCAGTCGCGCCAACGACCAAGATTGCATCACCGGCTTCCTTAAACCCAATCCCCACAGCCTTCCGCCAATCCTGCATGAGGCCCACCCCGCCAATGGCAGGCGTCGGCAGGATCGCAGACCCGCCACCGGTGGCTTTGCTCTCGTTGTAGAGCGACACATTCCCGCTCACGATGGGGAAATCGAGGGCGCGGCACGCGTCGGCCATGCCGCGGAGACTCTCGACGATTTGTGCCATAATCTCAGGCCGCTGCGGATTGGCGAAGTTCAGGCAATTGGTGACGGCCAAAGGCGTCGCGCCGACTGCGCTGAGGTTCCGATAGGCCTCTGCAATGGCTTGTTTTCCGCCTTCATAGGGATCGGCATAGACATAGCGCGGTGTGCAATCGGTGGTGATGGCGATGGCTTTATCTGTGCCATGGATGCGGACGACGGCCGCGTCTCCGCCGGGAGGCTGCATCGTGTCTCCGCCCACTTTATTGTCATACTGCTCCCAAATCCAACGGCGAGAGGCAATGTCAGGCGAAGCGATCAGCTTCAACAAATCCGCTGCAATATCGGTGCTTTCGGGAATATCGCCCAGCGGCTTCACTTGCGCCCAGGCCTTATACTCCTCAAGGCTGAGCGCCGGCCGATCATAAAGCGGCGCATCATCGGCGAGTGGCGCAAGCGGGATATCCGCCACCACATCGCCATTCCATTCGAGCACCATATGGCCGGTATCAGTCACTTCACCGATGACCGCGAAATCCAATTCCCATTTGCGGAACATCGCCTCGGCCTCGGCTTCGCGACCGGGCTTCAAAACCATCAGCATCCGTTCCTGAGATTCGCTCAGCATCATCTCATACGGCGTCATGCCTTCCTCGCGCTGCGGCACGGCATTCATGTTGAGCCGGATGCCGCACCCGCCCTTGGAGGCCATTTCAACGCTAGAGCTGGTGAGCCCTGCTGCGCCCATATCCTGAATCGCGACAATCGCGTCGGTCGCCATCAGTTCAAGGCAAGCTTCAATCAACAGCTTTTCGGTGAAGGGATCGCCGACTTGAACAGTGGGGCGCTTTTCCTCGCTATCCTCACCAAAGTCCGCGCTTGCCATCGTCGCGCCATGGATGCCGTCGCGGCCCGTTTTCGACCCGACATAGACGATCGAATTGCCAAGGCCGGTTGCGGCGGAATAGAAAATCTTGTCCGTATCGGCGATGCCCACGGTCATTGCGTTGACGAGAATATTGCCATCATAGGCCGGGTGGAAATTCACTTCGCCGCCAACGGTCGGCACGCCTACGCAATTGCCGTAGCCGCCAATGCCGCGCACCACGCCAGAGATGAGATGCTTCATCTTGGGGTGGTCAGGCCGCCCGAAACGGAGCGCGTTCATATTCGCAATCGGCCGCGCACCCATGGTGAACACATCGCGCAAGATGCCGCCGACACCTGTCGCGGCACCCTGATAGGGCTCAATATAGCTGGGGTGATTATGCGATTCCATTTTGAAAATCGCGGCTTGGCCGTCGCCAATATCGATTACGCCTGCATTTTCGCCGGGGCCACAGATTACCCAAGGCGCTTCGGTCGGCAGCTTCTTCAAGTGAATCCGCGATGATTTGTAAGAGCAATGCTCTGACCACATGACAGAAAAAATGCCGAGCTCCGTCAGGTTCGGTTCCCGCCCCATGGCGTGGAGCACCCGCTCATATTCTTCTTCAGACAAGCCATGTTCGGCGACGATTTGGAGCGTGATCTCAGACATGCCCCGCGCCTTAGCGGGCGGCTTTCTTTGCCGCTAGTCCTTTGCGCCAAAGCCTTGTCAATTGCTCCCAGCAAAAGCATAGCTGCAGGAATGAGCAAACCTCCAAATGGTCTTACTTCGCGTGAAATTGAGATTTTGGAACTGCTGAGCGAAGGGCATGAAGCAAAGTCCATTGCGAAGGTCCTTGGTCTTTCGGTTCATACGGTGAATGAGCGACTTCGGAATGCAAGGGTGAAGCTTGGCGCAACAAGCAGCCGTGAAGCAGCGCGCCGAATGATGGCGGAACGCGATCAGCCCAAAACGATTGGATACAAGGAATTTGGGGTGACGCCGCTCGATTCACTTGTGTCAGATGATATGGCATCTCTCACAGAAAGGAATTGGACGATGATGGGGTTGGCGATAGGGATATTTGCAACGGTAACCGCAGGCATGGCTTTGACAGCAAAAACCGCGCCGGTTCCGCCGCGCGTTGTTGCGACTCAACCCGCGATGGGTTCCGAAATTGCTTCTGGCCGATTTTCATTGTCCGTTACCTATAGCGAGCCAATGAAATCAAATAGCTTTTCATTTGCGACTGGTCCTAATCCCGCTTTTCCAAAATGTGGGGGACGGCCAATCCAATCTAGCGATAAACGGACCTTCACTCTCAATTGCTCAGCCGAGGTTGGCAAAAGCTATGAGGTCTGGTTCAACTATGGCCAATATCAAAATTTTCGAAGCGCAAAGACGTCTCTTCCCGCGACGCCAACTGCACTTCGGTTCAGAGTTAAGCCAAATTAGCTTTGCTCACATTTGACGATCCTCGCGCTGCCCACCAAGCTGCAAGCGTCGCCACCGCATAACCAAACCAAGCAAGGAAGATCATGCTGGGCCCAACCTCGGCGGGCTTTTCGCCAAGCCAATCGGTTGCTTGGAGGGCCAGCAGGATCACGCCAAGGCCAGCGATAGGAACCCTCCAGCCGCCGGTCTTCATCGCGTAAATATGAAGTGCCGCCAAGGTAATGCCCAGTTCCAACGGCATAACGATGATCGCATGATCCCAAAGGCCAAAGCCAAGTTTTGGCTCTCCGCCCGCGATTGTGAGGTCTGGCATATGAACGAGCAGATCGAGAAACCAGTGAGACAGAACCACAGCCGCGCCGATGATCGCGGTCATCCGATTACGTGTGATCGCAAAGAGCAAAGCCCCAAAACCCGCCGCAAAGGCAGCACTGCCGACTAGGCTATGCGTATATGGCATGTGAAACAGATCCATCGAAGAAACTTCGCTGAATCCCGGGACCAGCCGGAATTGCTCAATCCCCAAGAGCACGAAGCCGAAGAAGGCCCAATCCACCAGTTGCGCGCCAATGAACAGCACTGGCAGGCTTGGCGCATCCTTATGCGTGGCGGCGACCAAGGCTGGTGCGAAATGCCCTATGAACATGATGTCTCTCCCCCGGGTTTGTGCCCAAGGCGGAGGCTAACCGCTTATGATTGCTGCGCAACCCATTTCACGCGCGGATCGTTGAAATCCACCACATCATCCAATTCCCAGACATTGGCATAGCCATAGCCGACGAGATTGATGAAGGTCTGAATATTGAGCGCAAGTGGCGCTGATTTTAGGGGCACGGGGCGGCGGTGGTTGCTGAAATTATTGTTGCAATAAATGAGGATTGGCCGCTTTTCATTCTTGCCGATCACGGCGGCCAAGCTTTCGGCGGTAAAGTCCGTCAGCGGCAGGTTTACTGCGCCTTTGATATGCCCTTCGCGAAACGCGTCTTTTGATCGGGCATCAAGGATCAATGCGCCGCGCTTCTTTGCCAAGGCTTCAAAATCCTTGAAGGAGAGAAGGCGTTTCTCACGTTCTGGCGCTGTTGTTTCGGTCAGCTTGGCAAAGCCCGGATAGTCAATCTGCGGATTGCGCGATTGGGCAAGGGCGGGCTGTGTGACGGTGAACAGCAAAGCTGCGGCGAGGATGATGCGCATGGTGGCCTCCTTGGGTAGGAGGGTGATGGCATGTGGAGGATAAATGGGGGCTGAATGGGGACATTCAAAAACCAAGCTGGCCGGACTCCACTCCGATTGCGAACCTTGAATTGCAAGAGTAACTTTATGCCATGAAGATTATCACTCTTGATGCATCCGAATGGCGAAATCTAGACGACTTCTATTTGGCGCTGCTGCCTGAGCTTGGCGCGCCTGATTGGCACGGCCATAATCTCAATGCGCTATACGATAGCCTATCTGGCGGTATTAACGAGGTTGAGCCGCCCTTTCATGTCACTGTCCGCAACACGGCCGCTCTTTCAGCTGATTTTATTATCTTGTTTTCCGGGGTTGCTGATGTGTTTGAGGACGCGCGTCGAGAGTTCGACGTCGACCTGCTTTTTATGGTCGATTGAACACACAAATTTGAATTTTCGAAAAGCCAATAAATTTCCCTCTTGACCAGTAGGACTATTTTTGTTCTAAAATCGGAATGAGTAACACGGCCTTCCCCGATACCACATACAGCTACGCCCCGGACTTCACACCGGTGCCCCTCCAACGCGTGCGGCATGATGGTTGGACTGAACCCCGGCAGCGGTGCTTTGTTGAGGCTTTGGCGGTGACGGGATCGGTTGAGGCTGCGGCGCGGATGGTGCGCATGTCTCGGAAATCGGCTTATGCTTTGCGAGCACGGCCTGATGCGGGGAGCTTTGCGCGGGCTTGGGATAAGGCGGTTTCTATTGGCCGCATGCGCTTGTTCGATGCGATGATGGATCGGGCAGTGAATGGGGTTACGACGCTGACTCTAAGGCTGGGTGGCGCCGTTGACATTAAGCATGGGATCGATGGTCGGCTGATCGCATCTCAGACGCGGGCGGAGTTGGGCCGCAATGTCGGGCTGGGTGTCGCTGTGAAAGCCACACAAGGTAACATAAGGTGACAGAAAAGTTTCAATTTGCTGTGGAACTTTGTCACCTTAGGTCCTTTTCTTGGAGCCTTGGTGTCTTGGTG
>DLOX01000212.1 GCA_002478575.1 Sphingomonadales bacterium UBA7473
CAGGCCATCGGGCCGCTGGCTGGCGGCGGCATCCTTCAGATATTTGGCGTTGAGCGCATTGACGCTTGGCCCGAAGGCGACTTGGCCAACCAATTGTTCAACCGTTGCATCGCCCAACCATTGGCGCTGTTCCCGGCTTGGGCAATCCTCCCACCCGTCATGCATGCAGAGCTTAAGCGTGTAAGCGCCCGTTGACCAAAGCTGATTGAGCAAAGGATCAGATGAGCTGAAGCTGCCGACTTCGGTCACAGGATAATGGGTTTGGACAAGGCCGATCTTATCGAACGCAAAATTTGGCTTAGCACCCCGCACCGTCACTTGCATCCAGCGCACGGCGGCCCAGCTGAACCGCTCGAAGCGTTGCTTGCCCGGTCTCGCGATGTAGCGGCAGACATGCGCGTCATTGCCCAGCATCGGCTTACGTGTAATCCGGGCCGTTGCGGGATCAAAGCCGTCTTCCCATTCGCCGGGAACTTGCTCGCTGACGGCAATTTCAATTTCTTCACCACCCGCCGCGCTCAATTCAAAACAGGGGTAGCCAGTTTGCAGGCGGTCAAAGCGAAACAGCATTGCGATGCCATTGGCTCGTGGGTCTGCCGGATCGCCTGTCAATTCTTCTTCATAGGCCCGCTTGGTGATCGGCAGGTTGGGCTGGCAGATGACGCCCTTTTTCCAAATGAGGGTTTCTGGGGCGACAAATTCCTCAGCCAAGGGCGGGATGCCACTGGGCAACAGATGCGGGAAGGGCGTTGTCTTCAATCCGCCGAACGGGGCTTCGGGGCCGCCTCCGCCTGTTTCCAAGATATGGACTTTGTCCCAGCCGCTGTCGTTAAAGTTTGGAGCGAGCCAATCGGAGGGAAAGCGCTGCGCGTCAAAATTTTCGATATTCGGAAGGCCATGATTGGCCTCGGGCGTTGTCTGGTCCCACGCGTCGCACTGGATGCAGCGCCAATCGAGATCGGTCGAGACGACCGGGCTGTCCAACCAAAAAGCTCCATCGCCAAAGCTTGGCTGCCACAGGCCTTGGACCGCCTCGTACCAGCTTTTGTCTTGGCCGAAGACATGGATGATCGCGCCGATCACATTAGCACCGCGCCGAAGATGAGGAGCAATGTCTACCTCATCATATTTCTGATCTAGGGGAGAGCAACGCACCGGCCCGCGAGCGACTCGCGCCTCATTCACGAACAATTGGTATCGTCCGTCGACAGTGATGCGGGTTGGGGCTTCCGCCGGAACAGAATCCAGATGCACGACACGGCGAAACAGGAACCAGCGATTCTTGCCATCGTCGCGTCGCAGCGCACCCATGAAATGCGCCATGAAGCCAGCCGGATTGATCGGCTGTTTGCTTGTCCAAATGAAGGGCGCTCGGCTTACCAAGTCCCAAAATCCCCAGGTGCTTGGCTCGTCCGGCCCGTCGCGCGGATGGGGCGGCGGTGGCCGTGGCGGGGGCGTTTGATGAGGGTGAGGCAGGGCCAATCGCCATTGTCTCGTTGGGCGGCCAAGCGAAAGCCAAAGCCGCGATAGGCGGACGCGACGGTTTCGGCCTGATGGTCCAGCAAACCTGCCAGGATCAGCGTGCCTCCCTCTGCCATCACGCTCGCAAAAGAAGGGGCAAGCTCGATCAAGGGACCGGCCAAGATGTTGGCGATGAGGAGATCATAAGGCGCGCGGCGGCGGATGAGAGCGTGATCGGTGCCGGGCGCAGCACACAGCACTAGCTGGCCTTTTGATCGCCCAAGCGCCACGCCATTGGCCTTCGCGTTGTCCTCGGCGACATCGATGCTCACCGGATCAATGTCAGAGGCCAAGGCAAAGGTGCGGGGCCAAAGATGAAGCGCGGCAAAAGCGAGGAGGCCCGTGCCCGTGCCAATATCCGCCACATTATGAAAGCGATGCCCGGCGCGGTGGAGCTGATCCAGCACCCAGAGACACCCTTCGGTCGTGTGATGCCCACCAGTGCCAAAGGCTTGGCTTGCCTCGATCAGGAAGGTCTTGGCACCCGGCGGCACATCGCCTTTGTTGGTGGAGGTGTGCACATAGAAACGCCCGGCGCTGACTGGCGCGATCCCTTGCTGGCTCGTCGTCACCCAATCTTCATCGGGGAGCCGTTCAAGGATCGGCTTGGCCTTGGCCGCGCTGGGGATGAGCGATTGGATTGTCGCCACTGCGTCTTTGCTTGGCCGCCCTTCGAAATAGGCATGGATCATCCATTCGGTCGGGCGGCTCTCGTCTGGCTCTTCGGTCATGAGCACAGGCGCAGGCTCCATCAACGCCAGTTCCGCGACATCCTCGTTCAGCGCTTCAGCCTCAAGGCGGGTGCAGGGGAAGGAGAGTTTCCAGCTTTCGGTCATGAGCCGCACCTTCCACAGCCGCGCCAAAATATCAATCTTAGGTCTAGACCTCGCACAAATGACAGCCTAACCTAAATAGTGCAGACAAAGCCGCTCCTGCCCTGTTGCTTGAAGCACGCTTTGCGCTAAAGGTCGCCGAGAAATTTGGACTGTTTTTTGGGGGACCGCCATGGCGCGAAACACCGCGCGGCCTTTATCGCCGCATCTCACCATCTGGAAATGGGGGCCGCATATGACGGTCTCTATCCTCAACCGCATGATGGGCGTTGGCCTGGCGACGGTCGGCGTTCTTGCGCTGACGCTGTGGCTGGTCGCGCTCGCCTCTGGTCCGGAGGCCTATAAGGATTTCATGGACCTTGCGACCGGCTGGTTCGGCTATGTGGTTGCGGTGGGGTTGAGCTTTGCTTTCTTCCTTCATCTCTGTGCAGGTCTTCGCCACTTTGTGATGGATGCTGGCGCGGGCTTTGAGCTGGTGACCAACCGCATGTGGGCCTGGGGATCAATCATCGCGCCCGTGTTGCTGACCGCAGGGCTTTGGCTCTTCATTTTTTGGGGGATGATCTGATGGGCAGCGGCACAGGATTGGGCCGGGTTCGCGGCCTAGGTTCAGCAAAAAGCGGATCGCATCATTGGTGGCAACAGCGGGTTACAGCCGTGGGCAATATCTTGCTGGTGCTGTGGTTCATCATTTCGATGGTGCGCTTGCCCGTGGCGGATCATGCCGCGATGGTCGCATGGCTGGCGTCGCCTTGGGCGGCCGTTCCCATGGCTTTGCTCATCATCAATGTCTTTTGGCATTTCCGGCTGGGGCTGCAGGTGGTGATTGAAGATTATGTCCATGGTGGCATGCGCATCTTCACGCTGGGTCTGCTTCATGTCTGGACCTTCGGCATGGGCGCCTATGCGCTCTTTTCCATTTTCAAAATCGCATTCACAGGGGCACCCGCCTGATGCCAGAATCTAACTCAACTCCTAGTTATAAGATCATCGATCACACCTATGACACGGTTGTCGTCGGCGCAGGCGGCTCTGGCCTTCGCGCGACCATGGGCTCGGCCGAAGCGGGCTTGAAAACCGCGTGCATTACCAAAGTCTTCCCCACCCGCAGCCATACTGTGGCGGCGCAAGGCGGGATCGCGGCGAGCCTGTGCAATAACTCGCCCGATCACTGGACCTGGCATATGTATGACACGGTCAAGGGCAGCGATTGGCTGG
>DLOX01000194.1 GCA_002478575.1 Sphingomonadales bacterium UBA7473
ACAAACTTTCTCAACACTCAGGTGAGCAGCAACCCCGCGGTTGCGGTCAACCAAAGTCAGTCAACGATCACAGCAGGCATTCAAGCGACTATTCCCTTGTTCCAAGGCGGCGGTCCGTCTGCGCAGGTTCGTCAGGCTCAGGCACGGTCCAACCAGTCGCTTGAGCAAGTGATTGAAGTCGAACGCGCCATTGTCGCTCAAACCCGATCAGCTTATGCGAGCTGGCGTGCGGCCAATGCTGTTATTGCCTCTTCTGAAAAGGCCGTTTCGGCCAATGCCTTGTCACTTGAAGGCGTGAAAGCAGAGAATAGCGTCGGCAATCGCTCCATCCTCGACATTTTAAATGCAGAGCAGGAACTTCTAAACAGCCGCGTCCAGTTGGTGACAGCGCAGCGCAACGCTTATGTGGCCGGATTTGCACTTCTTTCAGCCATGGGCAAAGCTGAAGCCCGGGATTTGGGCCTCGATGGCGGCACGTTCTATGACCCACAGGTCAACTATGATCGCGTCCGCAACAAGATTTGGGATTGGGATGATGATGCGAAACCCGCTGCAACATCAACGCGAACGGTTGACACGACAGCCCAAAATCCCTCAATAAAGCCTTAACGCGAGCAATTCGGGTAAATTCGGGGCAATGAACATGGCGGACATCAGCAGCGAACCTTCGATGGAAGATATTTTGGCTTCCATTAAGAAGATCATCGCAGATGATACTGATCGCAAGCTGTCGCCAGCACGTGCGCGGAGTGAACCGGTGAAAGACTTGCCTCCTTTGCCCCAGTCCTTCTCACCTAAAGCTGTGAATGAGCTTGGGGAAGTGATTGAAACGCAAGAACAAGATGTACTTGAGCTCAATGTTGAGGCGGAAGCGCCTGAGCCCGCGCCTGCAGCAGCAGTTGTTTCATCGGATCCTATCATTTCTTCTGCTGCTGCTGAAGCAAGCCGCTCGGCACTTTCCTCATTGTCTCGCATGACAGTGAAGCCTGAAGTCGCTGGCACCGATAGCCTTGAAGGTTTGGTTCGCGAAATGCTTAAACCGATGCTCAAAGATTGGCTCGATGCACATCTGCCTGAAGTGGTGGAACGGATCGTCGCACAAGAAGTCGCTCGGATCAGTGGGCGCTCGCTCTAAAAACTACTGACATTGCGGATTGGCCTCGGGCGGACCGCTCGTTTAAGGCCTTATCATGACTGAACATTCAAGCCCTCTGGCAAAAACCTTTGATCCCGCCGCTATCGAAGCCAAATGGTATAGGCATTGGGAAGAAACAGGCGCGTTTCGGCCGAACCGGCCTGATGCGGAACCTTATACGATCGTCAACCCGCCGCCCAATGTAACGGGTAGCCTCCACATCGGCCATGCGCTTGATAACACGCTTCAAGATATATTGATCCGACATGCTCGTATGCAGGGCAAAGATGCGCTGTGGGTGGTTGGCACGGACCATGCCGGTATCGCCACGCAAATGGTCGTCGAACGGCAATTGGAGGAGCGGCAAGACAAGCGCACCAATTATAGCCGCGAGGAATTTGTCGATAAAGTCTGGGAGTGGAAGGCCGAAAGCGGCGGCACGATCACGCGCCAGCTGCGGCGGCTTGGCTGTTCCATGGATTGGTCTCGCGAACAATTCACGATGGATCCGCATTTCACCAAAGCCGTGATCAAGGTGTTTGTAGATCTCTACAATCAAGGCCTGCTCTATCGCGACAAAAGGCTGGTGAATTGGGATCCAAAGCTGAAGACCGCGATCTCTGATCTTGAAGTCGATACCCGCGAAGTGCAGGGCCATATGTGGCACTTCAAATATCCACTCGCGGGCGGCGAGACCTACACCTATGTCGAGCGAGATGCCGATGGTGCGATCATCCTTGAGGAAGAGCGCGACTATATCTCTATCGCAACGACACGGCCCGAAACGATGCTGGGCGACGGAGCGGTTGCGGTTCATCCAAGTGATGAGCGTTACAAGCCAATTGTAGGCAAGCTCTGTGAAATCCCAGTGGGACCGAAGGAGCATCGTCGCCTGATCCCGATCATCACCGATGACTATCCAGACCCAGATTTCGGCTCCGGCGCGGTGAAAATTACGGGTGCGCATGATCAGAATGACTATGGCGTCGCCCAGCGCAACGGCATTCCCATGTATCGCCTGATGGACGAAGTCGCCGCGATGCGAAGCGATGGTGCACCTTATGCTGAGGCGGCCCAGCAAGCGAAGGCATTGGGTAACGGTGCCTCAGCTGCTGAAGTTGATGCTCTGAATTTAGTCCCCGACGTTTATCGTGGGCTTGATCGGTACGAAGCCCGTAAGAAAGTTATTGCAGACATTGATGCCGATGGATTGATGATCAAAGTTGAAGACAAGATCATCATGCAGCCTTTTGGTGATCGATCAAATGTCGTGATTGAGCCGATGTTGACCGATCAATGGTATGTGGATGCCAAGACGCTTGCCGAACCTGCAATTGAAGCCGTTCGGTCTGGCGCAATTGATGTTGTGCCTAAGTCTTGGGAGAAGACTTACTTCAACTGGATGGAGAATATCCAGCCATGGTGCGTGTCTCGTCAGCTTTGGTGGGGGCATCGGATCCCAGCTTGGTATGGCGATGATGGTCAGGTGTATGTCGCCGAGGATGAAGCAGCGGCTCAAGCCCTTGCGGGGGCAGCTGTTTCACTCTCTCAAGATGAAGACGTCCTCGACACATGGTTCTCGTCCGCACTCTGGCCCTTCGCTACGCTAGGTTGGCCGGAAGAGGGCGAACTGCTCTCCCGCCATTACCCAAATGACGTGCTCGTGTCCGGTTTTGACATCCTCTTCTTCTGGGATGCCCGCATGGCGATGCAGGGCCTGCATTTCATGAAGGAAGCGCCTTGGAAGACGCTTTACCTCCATGGGCTTGTCCGCGCCGCAGATGGCTCAAAAATGTCCAAATCAAAGGGGAATACAGTCGATCCATTGGGTTTGATTGACCAATATGGTGCCGATGCCCTGCGCTTCTTCATGGCGGCGATGGAAAGCCAAGGCCGCGACATCAAGATGGATCAAGCCCGGGTAGAGGGCTATCGCAATTTCGGGACTAAGCTTTGGAACGCTGCACGTTTCTGCCAAGCCAATGGTATTGGCGCATCTGCAACAGTCGAAGCTCCAAAGGCGAACCATGCGGTTAATCGCTGGATCATTGGCGAAGTTGTTGAGACGCTCACGAAACTCAACAAAGCCTTTGAAGAATTTCGCTTCGACGGAATGGCAGACACAATCTACCATTTCGCGTGGGGCACCTTCTGCGATTGGTATTTGGAGCTGATCAAAGGCCAGATTGATGATGAGACCAAGGCTGTTGCTGGCTGGGTCTTTGATCAGATTTTGGTGATGCTCCACCCGTTCATGCCCTTCATCACCGAAGAATTATGGCATGCGATGGGCGAACGCGGCGGCACTTTGCTCATCCACGCGCAATGGCCAGAACCAAAGGCAGTGATTGATTTTGACGCCCGCGATGAAATCCGCTGGGTGGTCGATACCGTATCTGCTGTGCGGGGCGCTCGCAACGAGGCGGGGATCGCACCCGGCCTTCGGTTAACCGCTCATGTCGCTGACAATGCGCCGATCATCGGAAAATACCTGGAAGGCTCAACAGCACTGATCAGCCGCGTGGGCCGCATAGACATCATCTATCCAGATGCACCACCTGTCGGAGCTGCGGTCCGCGTCGCTGTGCCGCTTGGGACTTTGGTCATCGGTTTGGAAGGAACAATCGATCTCGAAGCGGAACGGGCACGCCTAACCAAATCGATCGAAGCCATCTCGAAAGAACGAGACTCTCTGGCAGGTCGCCTCAACAATCCGGCCTTTGTCGAAAAAGCGAAGCCAGAAGCCGTTGAGAAGGCAAGGGCCGACCATGCCGAAAAGGCTGCGGAGGTTGAGCGACTGAAGGGCGCTTTGGCCGCTTTGGGTTAAGGGGCGCTGTGAACCTCGAAATAGATCAGGCTATGGTCACTAAAGTCTTTGATCCAGCGGTCCTTGTCTTGCGCGCTCGACTTATCAACCCAGCCTCGAACGGCCACGTCCGCCGAGCCACCGCCGTCTATGGCAAAGCTTTTGAAGGTTAGGTGGTCAGCTGCATAGGCGTGGTCCAAGGCTGAATCTGGGATTGAGGACTGACTGCCGTTTGACCAGCTATTGTGATGCGTCTTTGCCAAACGGCGCATCGCATATTTCTTCTTCTTGGCCTCCTTATCCCACTTGGCCAATTCGCTTGTACTTGGAATATTATGGTTCGGATATTCCAACCCCATGGAGTTGAGATCGCCTAAGAAGATATAATTCGCGCGTTTTCCTTCCGCAGCGGCCTTGTCTAGTGTCTTCTTAAAGTCGATGGCGCGCATCACCATATCATCACGAAGGCCCATCCCTCGCGGATCGACACCGCTGGCAAGATGCAGGAAGAGGATGGCATATTTCTCGTCGCCGATCTTGAAAGAAACGAGCTGACCTGGTCGCATGTGCGTCGTGCCAGATCGATATTCGGTTCGCTGGGTGATGAGTGGCGTGATCGTCCGCTTTACACCGACTAGGATTTCTTGAGTTTGAACTCCTTCCGTAATTTGAAAGAAATAGCCCGGCATCTTCTCAACGAGAGTGTCGAAAACGGTTTTGCCTTCAACTTCGAACAGCGCAAAAATGTCGGGCTTTTGTTCAGCAAGAAAATCAACGACGCGTTGTACACGGGGAGAATCTGCACCATCTCCTTTAAAATGCTCAACATTCCATGAGGCGACAGAAAATAGCTTTGCCATGGCGAATCGCTCCTGTTTGATCAGAGGGTTTAGCGGCGCGATCCGATTTCTGTTTTGTTGATGCTATCGCCAGCCCAAACACATAACAAGCGTGTTTAGCGATCGAGGTTCAGCCGCCGCAACGCGCGATAGGCCAAGGACTTGCCTCGGTTCCTGGCCGGATATCGTGCCGGACTGGCGGGGCGCATTCCAAGCCGCCGTGCCACACGATTGAAGCCGCGTGCGTCCGCCTCTTCATAACTCCATTCAGACCGCCAGGTGATCGAAAGCGAGATGGAGACTGAACCGCCGTTTTGAACCCAATGAGGCGCCTTCACGGGCACATAGATGGCTTCTCCAGGCGTCAGTCTGATCGCCTCGCCCTTTGCTGCAAATTCTTCGCGCCAAACCTGATTGCGATGATGCTGCCCGATGTGGAAGGCCTCATGAGCCTGAGGAGCGACAATCGCTTCATCATCGGCTGGGAAGACCGTCATGGTCTTTTCACCCCTGATCTGGAGGAGGATGTTATGCTCAGGGTCAAAGTGAAACGGAGTCACCGAACCGGGCGATGAGACGAAGATGAAGCCTTCTTGGCCAAGCATGCCGCCAGTCCTTTGGCGCACCAATGGTTCAATCTCTGCCAACGTGTCGCCAAGCAATCGCGCATATTCAGGGTGCTGTTCGATCCGCTTTAGCACCATCCATGATCCACTATCTTCGATGGATCGGATTGTGTCCTCAATGCTGAGCAGAGGGGAAGGGACATCATCAGGATCGATCCCGATCGGCAGATTGCCGGGATTATATTCGACGCTGGCATCAGGCAGCGACTGCGCCAAAGTGACGAGAGCCTCAAGACTGAGCAAAGGATGTTCCAGCAGGTTATGGCTGATCGGTCCGTGCTTTTCGGGATAGAGGCCGCTCAGCTCATTCTGCGCTTCTGGAGGGAAAACCGGTTTGGTCATGCCCCTTGTCCTTTTCGAATAGATTTGATCGCAGCGAAACTTGTCTCTGCTGCACGACACAGATGGTAAGTCGCCATTCTCCGCGCTCCACTCAACGGCACCGAGACTTGAACAATGGAGCGGCGTTCGGCCCATAGACTGTCAATCATGGGATGATTTTCAACCGCGCAACTATCCATCCAGTGTATTCGATCATCGTTCAGCACCGACTGCAAATTTCGAAGCTCAATCATCACGCCAGGAGAAAAGCGCGCAAGTTCTTCATCATAAGCGATCTTGAAGGACCAACTGCCGGGCGGAGTGATGAAGTTGATCAGCATCGCAATTGGACGACCGTCCAAGTCAAGCCGCTGGAAGTCTAGCCTACCTGCAGCCCATGCGCCTCCCATCATGTCCAAGAAGAAGCACTTTGTCGTTGGGTCGTTGTTCAGAGCCGCACCGCGTTCGCCTTTCCAGCCCGCAGCTTCTAGGGCCAAGAAGGAATTGCACCGATCCTGCAGTTGATCGTCCGAAGACAGTGCGGTGAAAGTTACTTCTCCCATCTCAGCCAAGCGATTGTGAAGCCGTCTCCATTCCTTGCGCTTCTTGGCCCTGACATGGGTTTCCAGATATGCTTCGGGATTGAGACTGCTGGCCAGTATCGCACGCTGAGCATGATGCACGATCGGCGACGGGCGGCGAAGCTGCTCTGCGGCGGCACAAAGTCCTTTGTAGACAGGTCCATCCAGTTCCAATCCAGCGACACTCAAGAATCCCGGGGCCCAACTGGATTGATCAAGGGCGTTGATCAAGTCGAACCAAAAAGCCTGCTCCCATCCTGTTCGAATGAGTGGCGTCCCCATGAAGCACTGATAATGGGCCCAATTTCCCATATGAGGGGCAGGCATCCGCCCATAATGATCTCGAATGGCAAGCGGAAATAGGCCCGTGATCAAGCTGCCTTGGCTTTGGATGGCCAGCCAGACCGATTTGCCTTGATCAAGACTGGCAAGGGCAGGGCGAAGGAACCAATGTTCAAAGAAGGGATTGGGCTCGCTGGCATTCTTGGCAAGATCTTGCCACGCCACATCAGGAGGCAAAGCAACGGGATCAGCGCGGACGATCTTCATCTCCGACTGAACCTGTGGTTCAATAGCGTGCCTGGTTCTCCCCACCATGGTGCAGCCCTATACCTCTATTGCTAAAATCGCGCTAACGGCTTTTGCAGCAGCCTGTCTTTGGTTAGGGAGCACTAATGCAGCATCAATCCTATCCAGCCACTCGTCTTCGTCGTTCGCGCAGTTCAGCTTGGAGCAGAGCGCTTCATGCAGAAACGGTTTTGACGCCTGCGGATTTGATCTGGCCCTTGTTTATCACGGCGGGAGAAAGTGAAGAACCGATATCAACGCTTCCGGGCGTTTCGCGTTGGTCTGTGGCCCAAATCGTTGACCGAGCGAAGGAAGCTAAGGCTGCAGGGATAAGCTGCATTGCCCTGTTCCCAAATACTCCTGCCAACTTGCGCAGTGCCGATGGCAAAGAGGCTTTGAACCCGGACAATCTCATGTGCCAGGCGACCAGAGCCATAAAAGACGCTGTCCCTGATATTGGTATCCTGACCGACGTCGCCCTCGATCCCTATACCGCGCATGGCCATGATGGAATTGTCGATGGCGCTGGCTATGTGTTGAATGATGCTACGGTGGACGTTTTGGTCCAACAGGCATTGAACCAAGCGCGAGCAGGGGCGGATGTGATTGCGCCTTCCGACATGATGGATGGTCGGATTGGCGCTATCCGAGCGGCGCTGGAGGCCGAGGGGCATCATAATGTTCAGATCATGTCTTACGCCGCCAAATATGCGAGCGCCTTCTACGGGCCGTTCCGTGATGCCGTTGGGGCTGCCGGATTGCTAAAAGGTGACAAGAAAAGTTACCAGATGGACCCGGCCAATGCTGAGGAGGCGTTGCGCGAAGTGGCGATGGATTTGGCTGAGGGCGCGGATAGCGTGATGGTAAAGCCCGGTCTCCCTTATTTGGACATCATCGCCCGAGTAAAGGCTCAATTCCATGTGCCTGTGTTTGCTTATCAAGTGTCTGGCGAATATGCGATGATTGAGGCTGCCGTCGCGGCAGGGGCAGGGGATCGGGACAAGCTGGTGCTTGAAACGCTGATGAGCTTCAAGCGGGCGGGGTGTTCCGGCGTGCTGACTTATCACGCGCTGCATGCTGCGAGGCTGATGAATGGCTGAGTTTCGGCTTGAAACCGAGAGACTAGTTCTGCGTAGCTGGCGAGATGACGACATCGATTGGTTTGCAAAGATGTGCGCCGATGAACGGGTCATGGCGACGCTTGGTCCTGTTATGACCGTTGAGCAAACGGAAGACCTTATCGAGAGAATAAGCGCGATTGAAGTTCAGCATGGATATACAGCTTGGGCATTAGAAGCGATTGAGCATGGACCAATTGGCTGGTGTGGGCTGATTGTTGGATATGAAGGCCTTCCAATTGCAGGCAAAACCGAAGTGGGATGGCGGCTTGCTTTTGATCATTGGGGTAAGGGCTATGCGAAAGAGGGGGCTGCGGCCGCTTTGACTTGGGGTTTTGAACATCATGACCTCGACAGAATTTGGGCGATAACCAGCAAGCAAAACCCTCGTTCATTTGGCCTGATGGAACGTCTTGGCATGTCTCGGCACTTTGATTTGGACTTCGATCATCCCAAGGTCGCAGAAGACAGCCCGCTAAAGCCCCATGTCACTTACAGCATTTCCCGAGAAGATTGGCTAACGCGACGTTAACCACGTGATAAGACCCTTAGGGTAAGCGCGATTGTAAGTTTCACAGGGAGAAGCATGTGACCAGCGTCGCAGCAATGGAAAATCGACCAAAACCCTATCATAAGGCGTTGTTCCTTCTGACGATCTGCATGGGATCGCTGCTCCTGTTTCTAGTGCAGCCGATGATCGCGCGCATGGCCTTGCCTCGGCTGGGTGGAGCGCCTGCGGTCTGGAACTCGGCAATGCTGGTCTATCAGACCTTGCTGCTGGCCGGTTATGCTTACGCTCATATGATTGGCCGATTGGCCCCGCGTAAACAGGCTATGCTTCACCTAGCTCTCTTTGCCCTTGCCGCGATCATGCTTCCGATTGGGCTAAGCGATGCCAACCCGCCAGCTGATGGTAGCCCCTATTTTTGGGTGCCATGGCTGCTGTTGAGCTCAATTGGGCCGTTGTTCTTCGTCGTTGCTGCCCAAGCGCCGCTGATGCAGCGGTGGTATAGCGTTTCGGGTGGAGGTGATCCTTACCCGCTTTACTCTGCATCCAATCTCGGCAGCTTTGGTGGGTTGATCGCCTATCCGCTTCTGGTCGAACCGACGTTTCAAGTCACCGAGCAGAGTTGGGTTTGGACCGCCGGTTATGCTTTGCTGGCCCTCTTGGTTTTGATTTGTAGCCTGCAATTGCGGCCTTCTTCTCCTGCTGCTGGATGGACGCAGACGGCCCCAACCACGCCCGCTCCAGGTTGGCGCGTTATCGGCAAATGGATATTGCTTGCTGCTATTCCTTCGGGTTTGATGCTGTCGACGAGCCTTCACCTCACGACTGATATTGTTGCAATGCCATTAATGTGGGTTTTGCCGCTCGGGCTGTACCTCTTGAGCTTTAGCATCGCTTTCGCTGAAAATCGCACGCTCGCAGATATGCTTACAAGGATCGCGCCTTTCTTTGTGCTCTTTGCGGCCTGCGCGACCTTTGTCGACGCGACGGCCTATCCATTCGTCATTGCGGCGCTCATCCTATCGAGTCTCTTTGTTATCTCTGTCGCCTTGCACGCCCGCATGTTTGATTTGCGGCCGGAGGTTGATCATTTGACACGCTTTTACTTGGCTATGTCTTTTGGTGGAATGTTGGGTGGATTATTCTGCGCTTTGGTCGCTCCACTCATTTTTGATTGGACCTATGAGCATCCGATCCTGCTGGTGCTTGCTTCGGTGCTTATTGCACACAAACCAATTTTCGGATTCATGGAACGGTTTTGGGCGAATAGAGAGCAATCCGCGCGGGCCACACGCTGGGGGTTAATCGCACTGCTCTTCATTTCAATCGCAGCGATTGGTCCAATGGGCGACGCGACGGGTCTGCCGATCACGCTCATAGCAGGTGTTGCACTTGTCTCTGTCGCAGCTCTGACCTTCGGTCACTCCATTTTGTTTCCCGCTTTGGTCTGCGCAACACTGCTTAGCATCAACGGCTGGGATCGCGTCGCTATGTCGATGCGGGCAGGGGATATGACGAGGAGCTTTTTCGGGGTCTATTCGATCGGAACCCGGAACGATGAAGTTAAACTGCTAATCCATGGCACAACGGTTCATGGCACGCAGGTCATCGTGCCCGGCAAAGAGAAAACGCCCACTACCTATTATGCCCCAAAGGGCGGGGTTGGCTTGGCAATGCAAGCGGCCCCAAAACTATTTGGCAATGATGCCACCATTGGCGTTGTGGGTCTGGGGGCAGGAACTTTATCCTGCTACGCGCAGCCAGGGCAAAGCTGGCGCTATTACGAAATAGATCCGGTCATTGTTGACTTGGCGAGAGACCCAAAGAAGTTCACCTTCCTTTCACGCTGCAATCCCGACGTACCTGTTGCAATTGGTGATGCTAGATTGGTTCTCGCTGCAGAGCCAAAAGGCCAGACGGATCTGCTGGTCATCGACGCATTCTCGTCTGATTCAGTGCCGATGCACCTTTTGACGAAGGAAGCCTTTGCAACTTATCGGGCCAATCTGACCAGTCAGGGGCTGCTTATGGTCCATATTTCCAATCGCTATTTGGACCTTCGCCCGGTTCTTGCTGCAGCTGCCAGCGACGGATGGACCACCGCCATTCGAAACTACACGGCGTCCGATGAGGATCGAAAGTCTCAAGCTTCATCGTCAGTCTGGGTCGCTCTCTCTCCTGATGCGCGCACCATTCAACGCTTAAAGGCTGAAACAGGGCCTAACAATTGGGGAGCGTTGGTTGCACGGCCTGGTTTTGAACCATGGACTGACAATTATGGATCAATCCTACCGCTTCTGATGATCGGGAAATAAGCGATCAAAAGAAGGGGCGGACGCCGCAGGAAGAAACATATTTGTTTTTCTTCCAGCAGCGTGCGTCAAGACTCGGATAAAGTGGTGTGTAGTAGACGACTGCCCGGCCGAATTGTTGTTCGCCAGCGCGGCTCTTCACGCCATCATACAGCTCACGAAGGCGCTCTTGCGCGAGTGTGCCCAATTGACCACGGGGAGCGAACAGAGCTGAGTTGCTGATCCTTCCAGCGGCGTTGCAGAAATTCAACTGGCCACCGACGGCTGAAAAGCTTGAATAGGTCCGAGTGCCATAGACATCGAGCGCTGTCTGGCCGGCCTTTGGCGTTTTGTTCGTCCGTTTGAAATAGGTGGACAAGGTGTTGAAAGCAGACTGAAGCTCATCCCGATGATTGGTGAGCATCGCATTGTAATTTTCCAATGTTCGAAGAGCAGGCTCAAATCCACATTGTAGTGCGGCAACGTTGAGGCCAGATCTTAAGTTCCAAATCAAAGCGGCTTTTTGCTCCGCTGGCGTGGCTTTCGGCATTGGGACTCCATAGCCCGTCTCTGGAGCGAGCAGCGGTGGTCCCGAAAGATCAATTGGCTTGAAATAGATTTGAGCAGTGGCCGGTGTGGTAAGGGATAGAGCCAAAAACCCCGCAACATATTTAAGCATACTCGTCATGGTCCTTCTGCTGCCGGACCGGCGATTAACCTACGATTGATGATAAGAAAAGGGCCGCCCGGTCTCCCGGACGGCCCCAAACTTCATCTTACCCGATTGGGTGAAGATTACATCGCGTTGGTTGCGGCGTTTGCAGCATTGCCAGCGGCGTTGCCAGCTGCATTTGCAGCGGCATCCGTTGCGTTTGCAGCAGCATTTGCGTCAGCAGCCATGTTGGTTTCGGCGCCAGCAGCAGCGTCGGTGTTGGTCATGGCGTCGTTGGTGGTGCCTTCCATGGCATCAGCAGCGTTGACTTCTGGTGCAGCAGCATTGTCAGCTGTTGCGGTTTCGGTTTGACCGCAAGCAGCCAGAACGAGTGCGGAAGCAGCAACGAGCGAGAAAGAAACGATCTTGCGCATGTAAAATCTCCTTGAGTGATAAAGCCATTGGATGGGGCAAAATTGCCTAATCACCCAACGCTTGGTAGACATTTAGGCGCTCGCTTCCTGCGCCTCAAGCGTTATGACGCACCATCTTCCGCGTTGCACTGCAACCGATCTAGAAATGCACTGAATCTGCACATCAGGGCATTGTCGAAATCTTGTATGGAATGAGAGAGCCCTAGATCAGCAAAACTTGTCACGGGAAATTCCGGCAATCCGCAGGGCACTATTCCCGCGAAATGGCTCAAATCCGGCGAAATATTGACCGAGAAACCATGAAAGGTCACCCATTTCCGAACGCGGACGCCAATCGCGCCGATCTTTGCTTCTTGGCCTCTGACTTCCGTCCAAATGCCGACACGCCCATCTGCGCGCCAGCTTTTGACCCCGAGGTCGGCCAAAGTGTCGATGATCCAACCTTCGAGCGAATGGACGAAATGCCGAACATCTTTCCCGCGTTCATTGAGGTTGAGCATGACATAGCCGACCCGTTGGCCCGGACCATGATATGTATATCGCCCGCCTCGACCGGCTTTGTGGACTGGAAAGCGCGGTTGAAGGAGCTCTGCTTCGGCTGCGCTCGTGCCGGCGGTGTAAAGGGGAGGGTGCTCTAGCAACCAGATTTCTTCAGCGCCGGTTCCTTCAGCTATATCGCCCGCCAATGCTTCCATAGCGTCTAGCGTGCGCTGATAATCAGATAGGCCCGGCAAGGTCCGAATTTCTGGAATGAGGAGAGTCTTGCTTGCTGCCATCTTAGGATCAATAGCTTGGAGACGCTCTTCTGAGCAAGCTTTTGCGCCTGTCGCTGTTGGGCTTTCTATCACAGACGGGAGCGGGTAGGGGGCCAAATCAAGCAACAGGAAGTGCCCATGTTCTCGCTGATCAATCCAATCCTAGTTGAAACTCGCAAATTCATCCTGGCCCATAGCGCGCTCTTATGGCCGGTCGCTTTTGCGACTTTTGGACTGGGCCAAGCTTTGTCGATCTTTGCATTCGGTCAGGCCATGGCCAGCGGTGGTTGGACAGCGCCTTGGGTTCTCATGATGTTGGGCGGGATGATATTGTCTCAGATCGGATATCTCTCCGTTTCCGGACTTTTACTGACGCCGGGATCGTCCGTAGGGCAGCAAATGGCCAAGGCTCTTGCTAAGCTTCCATCGTTGATTTTGCTATTTATAATCGCCTTGTTTGTCATCTTGGCGCTCATGATCCCCTTCGTGATCGCGGGTCAGCTGAACGGATTGAGCATCGTTCAGCAAACGCCAGCAGGGCCGACCGCTTCAATGATATTGGTCATGCCAATGGTGATCTTGATGCTCATTTTGTTTGCGAAACTCTATTTGGCTTGGGCTGGATTGATGGACGATCGCTTCTCAGGACTCCGGGGCATTGTCCACGCGCTTTCTTTGACGCGGGGTCGGTCATTCTTTTTCGCAACCATCGCCTTGCTGTTCATTTTTGTGTTTCAAGCGAGCCAAATTCTGGGCGGGCTGTTTGGATCTTTAGTCGTATCCGGATTATCCCAGCTCTTCGGCCAGATCAGTGGTGGCCCTGCTCTCGTCTCGCTCATCACTGGATCTTTCGCAGCTGGCCCGATGGTCGTCGCGACTGTCTTCGCTGCCTTATTGTACCAGAAGCTATCGGATCAAAGGGATGTGCGGCGCTGAGTCTTCAGGCAATAGGCCTAACAAGCGCGGATCTTCAAAGGTCTCAATTGCCTGCTCAAAGGGAGTGAAGCCTGATCTCCGATAAAAACCAAGCGCTGCCGGAGAATCGAGGGTGCAAGTATGCACCCAGACCCGTTCAACATCCTTAGCCCAAGCCTGTGCCAAGCAATGCGCCATCAGCCAACGACCTGCGCCTTTGCCAGTGAGTTCAGGAACCAGACCGAAATAGCCAATCTCACATTGACCGGATGTTCGAAAATCCAATTCCAGCAGCCCAACTTCAATGCCTTGGCGATCAAGCACAGCCCAAATCTTGACTGCTTCATCGTGAATGATCGCCAAAAGTTGCTCTTCATTCATCGCGAGTCGGGAGAACCATAGCCATGGCCCGCCAACCCGACGAAAAAGCGTGCGATAGGTCTCAGCTGTCGGCCGTTCCCACCGCTTCAGTTGAAAAGGTGATGCAGGCAGGGGAGCGGGCCTTGGGCGCTCTCGCATCTCAAGCGACGTTACGATCGTCGCCAGTTGGCCCTTTGGGACCGGTGTTAAGCCCATGTCGCCACCGGTGGTAGGCTCATCAGGATCGCGTCGATATTTCCTCCGGTCTTCAGGCCAAACAAAGTGCCGCGATCATGAACAAGGTTGAATTCGGCATAGCGACCGCGCCATTCCAATTGCTGGACCGTGTCCGCATCGGTGAAGGTCATTCCCATTCGGCGGCGAACCAATGTGGGGAAGACAGACAAGAACGCCTCTCCGACCGACCGCGTTAATGCGAAATTGGCCTGAAAATCGCCTTCCAAATGATCATAGAAGATGCCGCCGACGCCCCGGTGAACTTTGCGATGAGGGATCCAGAAATAATCATCGGCCCATTTCTTGAACCTTGGATAGTCCCCAGCTTCATTCTCATCGCAGGCCTTTTTGAAAGCCGCGTGGAAATCCCGCGTATCTTCTTCATAGGGCAGGGGAGGGTTCAGGTCAGCCCCTCCGCCAAACCAGCGCTTCTGCGTGACGAGGAAGCGCGTGTTCATATGGACGGCGGGCACATGGGGATTGGCCATATGAGCGACAAGGCTGATTCCTGTGGCGAAAAAGCTAGGGTTTTCTGCCGCGCCATGGATCGTCTTTGCAAACTCGCCTGAGAATTCTCCGCCTACTGTCGAGACGTTGACGCCGACTTTCTCGAAGACCTTGCCTTTCATCAACCCTTGGACGCCGCCGCCGCCTTTGGCTTCCGGATCATCATCACGGTTCCAAGGCGTGTAGCCAAAGCAAGCATCGCTTCCCGCTTCGCGCTCAATCGTCTCAAACTCGGCGCAGATACGGTCTCTAAGTGTTTCAAACCAAGCGCGAGCGGCCGCCTGTTCTTCGTCCAAAACAATCATGCTGGCAGACCTCCGGTTTGGCGCAACGCTTCGCTGATGGCGATGCCTGCTGCCACTGAAACATTCAAGGACCTGAGACCAGGCTTTAGCGGAATTCTGACTTGATCGCTGACCCGCGAGCGCACGAAATCGGGAACCCCCGCACTTTCCTGCCCCATTAAAAGCGTATCCTCTGGTTCAAATTTGAAATCATAAAGATGCGTTTGCGCTTTTGATGATAAAAGAATGACTCGTGTTTGACGGTTGTTGATGAAGGAATCCCAATCCGCATGCCGCTCTATGCTCACCTGATCGGCATAATCCATGCCAGCACGTTTGAGTCGCTTGTCTGAAAAGACGAATCCGCATGGCTCTATGACGTCAACGGTCAAATCAAAACAGGCAGAAAGGCGCAAGATGGCGCCGACGTTTCCGGGTATTTCGGGCTGAAAAAGGGCAAGGCGCATCTCGCCCCTCTAGAGATTGTGTGAAATGCACTCAACTCCTGTCATTTCGTCGGTTGCATCTTATGGCAACATTGTTATCAGGCCCGACAATCGCCCGTTCAATGCGGCGATGAGGGGTAAGCGCAAGCCGAAGTGGGGGAACCGAAAACTCGGACTCCAATACAGTTTGTAATTGCCTTCAACTGAAAAATTGAGGCTTAGTCAGCAATGGCAACCGTTGAAGATACCAACACCGTTACTGCCGCGATGGGGGAACCTGTGCGGCGGCGTGATTTTATCAACATCGCAGCTGTGAGTTTCGCTGGTGTCGGCGCAGGAGCAATTGCGCTTCCGTTGATCAACCAGATGAACCCTTCCGCAGATGTTTTGGCCCTCGCATCGATTGAAGTTGATGTGTCGGCGATTGCTGTAGGGTCAGCGATCAAAACTGAGTTTCGTAAACAGCCGCTGTTCATTCGTCACCTCAAACCAGAGGAAATAGAGGCTGCCAACAAAGTTGACGTGGCTTCGCTCCGCGAGCCACAAACATTGGCGGAACGCACGCAGCCCGGCAAAGAAAATTATCTCATTACGATGGGGGTTTGCACCCATCTTGGCTGCGTTCCACTCGGTGCCGCTGATGGGGAAGTGAAGGGCGAATATGATGGCTATTTCTGCCCCTGCCATGGCTCTCACTATGATACCGCTGGCCGCATCCGCAAAGGCCCAGCGCCGACCAATTTGGTGGTGCCCGAATATGCATTCACATCCGACACTGTCGTGAAGATCGGCTAAGGAGAACCAAAATGAGCTTCCCTTGGGCAAAAGAATATCAGCCGCAGCACCCATTCATGCGTTACATGGATGAGAAGCTGCCGCTTCCGCGCCTCGTTTATAACGCCATTGGTGCAGGTTACCCTGTTCCTCGCAACCTGAATTATTTCTGGAACTTTGGCGTATTGGCGGGTGCTGCACTGATGATCCAAATCATCACCGGCATTGTTCTGGCCATGCATTATGCCGCCAATGGCTTGGTCGCTTTCGACTCCGTTGAGCATATCATGCGCGATGTGAATGCTGGCTGGTTGATCCGCTATGCACACATGAATGGCGCTTCGATGTTCTTCATCGTTGTCTATTTCCACATTTTCCGCGGCCTTTATTACGGATCATATAAGCCGCCAAGGGAAGTCGTTTGGCTGCTTGGCCTTGTCATTTTCTTGTTGATGATGGCCACTGCTTTCATGGGCTATGTGCTTCCTTGGGGCCAAATGAGCTTCTGGGGTGCCAAGGTGATTACGGGTCTGTTTGGCGCCATTCCTTTGGTGGGTGAACCCATTCAAACATGGCTTCTCGGCGGGTTCGCGCCAGACAATGCAACCTTGAACCGCTTCTTCTCACTGCACTTCGTTCTGCCCTTCGTGATCCTGGGTGTTGTCATCCTGCACGTTTGGGCGCTCCACATTCCAGGGTCGTCCAACCCAACTGGCGTGAGCGTGAAGAGCGAGCAGGACACCGTTCCTTTCCATCCTTACTATACTGCAAAGGATGGCTTCGGATTGGGCATCTTCCTGTTGGTCTTTGCAGGGTTGTTGTTCTACGCACCAAACCTGCTTGGCCATGCGGATAACTATATCCCAGCTAACCCGCTGTCGACGCCGGCCCATATCGTCCCAGAATGGTATTTCTGGCCATTCTACGCGATCTTGCGCGCCTTTACGTTTGATTTCTTCTTCGTGCCAGCCAAGCTGCTCGGGGTGCTTGCGATGTTCGCATCAATCCTCTTGCTCTTGTTCTTGCCGTGGATTGACACGTCGCCAGTTCGGTCTGGCAACTATCGTCCGCTGTTCAAGAAATTCTTCTGGTTCGGCCTGATCCCTTGCATCATCGTGCTTGGCATCTGCGGTGGCGCGCCTGCCGAAGAGCCTTATGTGATCCTCAGCCAAATCGCTTCGGCTTATTACTTCGCCCATTTCTTGATCATTTTGCCGATTGTGTCGCGCATCGAGAAAACGCTGCCGCTGCCCAATTCGATCACTGAAGCGGTGCTTGGCACTTCAACTCCATCTGCCACAGGCTCATCGCCTGCGTTGCAGCCCGCAGAGTAAGGAATAGTATAAGATGGTACGTCCCATTGCCTTTCTCGTAGGCCTCTTCTTCGCAGGCATGCTCGTTTATTCGGGTATCCGTGGAGCAATTGTGCTTGTGACCGAACCGACAGCCAAAACGGCAGAAAAGGTTTTCCACAAGCATCCTCGCCATGTTGACTGGTCCTTCAATGGCCCACTTGGCAAATTTGATCAGGCTCAACTTCAGCGCGGCTTCCAGGTTTACAAAGAAGTTTGTGCGGCTTGTCACGGGCTTAAGCTGGTCTCTTTCCGCGATCTTCAGAACATTGGTTACACCGAGGGCCAAGTTAAGACGATTGCAACGGAATGGGCGATTGAAACGCCAACGGTAAACCCTGAAACAGGTGAACCCGCGACACGCAAATCAATCCCTGCGGACAAGATCCCTTCGAATTTCGCTAATGATACAGCGGCTCGTGCAGCCAACAACAACGCGTTGCCGCCAGATCTTTCGCTGATTACCAAGGCGCGGCACAATGGCCCTGATTATGTCTACTCATTGTTGACAGGCTATGTCGCCAAGCAACCTGCCGAACTGGTAAAGCAATTCCCCGATTCAGAGATTAAGAAGGGCAGCACGCTGCACTATAATCCCTATTTCGCGAACTTGAACATCGCGATGGCTCCACCGATTATTGCCAATGATCAAGTCACTTATGGTGAGGGCGCCCCCAAAGCGACGGTCGATCAAATGGCGAAAGACGTCTCGGCCTTCCTGACATGGACGGCAGAGCCGAAGCTTGAAGTCCGCAAGCAAACCGGTCTTGCTGTGTTCATCTTCCTCCTCGCCTTCACATGGCTGGCTTGGATGAGCTACCAGAACATCTGGTCAGAAAAGAAAAAGAAGGCCTGATCAGGTCTTCAGGACAAATAAAAAAGGCCCGGAGCGATCCGGGCCTTTTTTTATAGCTTCGATCTGGCCGAAGCGCTTAG
>DLOX01000281.1 GCA_002478575.1 Sphingomonadales bacterium UBA7473
CGCGTCGAAACGCCCCAGCTGGTCGTATGCGCATATTGGATGCCGCCTTCCTTATCCTGATATCGGATGCCGGAAGCCTCGGCAAAACCAGTGCCCAGGTAATGGGATGTGCCTGCTTGCAGCGCTTTGCCATCCTGCATCATCGCTTCGATGCTGTAAGTCGCGACCGCACCGGGGAATCGCTCATTCTCAGGCTTTTCGCCCGCGACAACGGGCATGGCGAGCACATTGACCGAGAATGCACGATACATTTCAAGCGCGCGCATGGTTTCCGCCATGGCATCGGCCTTATCGGCATGGGCGGTATGCCCTTCCTGCCAGAGGAATTCGCTTGTGCGCAGGAACATCCGCGTCCGCATTTCCCAGCGAACGACATTGGCCCATTGATTGACCATCAGCGGCAAATCGCGCCAGCTTTGCACCCAGCGAGACATGGCAGCGCCGATGACCGTCTCAGACGTCGGGCGCACAACCAGCGGCTCCTCCAGCTTGGACTCAGGGTCAGGGATCAGCTTGCCTTTGCCATCCGCGACCAAGCGATGATGCGTAACGACCGCCATTTCTTTAGCAAAACCATCAACATGGTCCGCTTCTTTCTCAAAGAATGAGAGCGGAATGAAAAGCGGGAAATAGCAATTATCAACGCCCGCAGCTTTGATCTCAGCATCCATCAACTTCTGGATGCGTTCCCACATGCCATAGCCCCAAGGGCGAATGACCATGCAGCCGCGGACGCCGGATTCCTCGGCCAAGTCAGCTTCGGAAATAACCTCTTGATACCAAGCAGCGAAATTTTGGGCGCGAGTGACGGAAAGAGCGTGTTTCATGTGGGGGCCTTAGCGGAGACTATGACGTTCGGGCAAGCCGCGCTTAGCGGAGTGCAACGACCAGGCGCTTCGCGGCATCGAGTCCGCTTTGATAGGCACCATGCACCGTTTGATAATGAGCAACTGATGTCGCTTCCCCTGCAAAGGCAATTCGTTCGGCATGGATGGGGTGGAAGGCCGATCGTGTTTCCCGCGACGTGCCAACAGCATTGAAGCTGTAAGCCCCAAGCGCAAAGGGATCGCTCTTCCAGCGGGTTGGCATAGCTTCGATGGGATCGGGGATGCTTGAGCCAAACATGCCCTTGAGCGCGGCCATTGCACTCGCGACCAGCGCCTTATCGCTTTCACCTTCAATCGCCTCGCCGTAAGCCGCAGCGTTGAAGCCGACCAGCACGGGCGCGCCCGCAAAGCGAGACGCGCTGACCCATTCCACCCATTCGCCACGCGGGCCGCCGATGCGTTCGATCCAATCAACGTTCGTCGGCCAAAAGGCCTTGGGAAAGCGCAGCCACAGCTTGTTGAGCGTCCCCATGCCCAACCCATCAATCGCCGATTGCAGGGCGGTGGAGGGCAAGGGATCGAGCTTGATGGCCCCGGATTTCAAAACGCCCAGCGGCACGGTGAGTATGACGCCATCTGCGCGTTCATGGCCTCGGCTGGTTTCAACGGTGACTGCCCTGCCCTCAACGCGGATCGATTTGACGGGCTGGCTTAAGCGGATGTCCAAGCCCCTCGTCAGATAGGCAGGCAGGATATCATAGCCGTCGGGGAACAACACATCGCCTCCGCCATATTCGTCTGCATCGTCGTAAGTGCGGGCATCGGCCGTAGCCCAATCGCCCGCGATTTCATGTTCGATGGTTGAATTGATGTAAAATTCAATGGCCGAGGCAATGGCCGGGGAAGCTGCTTTGCCGACCAAATATCGACTGACCGCAGATTGAATGGATTCCCCTGACTTTGCTGAAGCCAATGCCGAGCGCACCAAAGTTTCGGCTTTGTCATAGTCAGTCCACCAAGCATCACCCGCTTTGTCGCCCTTGGCGAAAAAGGCAGTAGAAGACTCATAATCCGTCGCGACCCGCTTCACACCGGCTTTGTCGGCGAGCTTGGTCAGTGGATTGCCCTTCACGCCGTGGATCCAGCTTGCGCCCATATCATAGGCGACGCCGCGCCGCCGTTCGGTCCAGACGCGTCCACCGATGCGGTCTCTCGCTTCAAGCACACTCACGCGATGCCCAGCATCGGTCAGCGCCCGGCCCGCAGCCAGCCCCGCCATGCCTGCGCCGACGATGATGATCCGTTTCGGCTCCCCTGCCCGCAACCCTACGGCTGAACTCAACGCCGCTGCTCCAAGGATCATATGCCGACGGTTTAGCATCAGGGCCGAGCGGCGGGCCGCTGTTGCGCTTGAACGTCCGCCATGGAGCGGAAGTCGAGAAGGTCGACGCGGAAAATCAAATCGCTGTTCGCGGGGATCGGCCCCGTGGCTTTCGCACCATATCCAAGCGCTGCAGGGATGCAGAGGCGATAAGAGCCGCCTTTTTGCATCACTTTCAGCCCTTCCGAAAAGCCGGGAACGACATCAGCGACAGGGATAGGCGCACGATTATTGGCATCAAAACGCGATCCATCGCTTGCCAAAAAGCCTTCATAATTGACCAGAACGACGCTGCCATCATCGGGCTTTGGGCCGCTGCCCATCGTGATGACTGCATAGCTGAGGCCGGACTTGGTTTTCACCGGGCAGACCTTCTCTGCTGCCGCGAGCGGCTTTGGCGGCGTTACGCGCGCAACCGACTGCAAGCCCACTTCAAACACCAAATCGCTGTTGGCTGGAATATCACCAGCCGCCTGATCGCCATAGCCAAGCGCTGCGGGAATGCAGAGGCGAATACGCCCGCCGGGTTTGACCAGCTTCAGACCTTCCGCAAATCCGGGGATCACGCCGGAAACGGGAAAGCTTGCGCTTTCATTCTGATCGAAAATCGCGCCCGTCGTCGCCAAAGTGCCTTTGTAGCTCACCGTGACTTCGTCCGCGTCGCCGGGAACCTCGCCCTTGCCTTCGGTCAGCATTTGATAGCCAAGGCCAGACGCGGTCTTCACCGTGCAGCCCGCAACAGCAGCTCCACCCTTGGCGGGTTTAGACGGTTCAGCGCAGCCGGGGGTTGCAAGCGCAGTCATCAGCAAAAGGCACAATGCACGGGAAGACATTGGGATAGGCTTTCATTTGGGGCGCAATCGGGTTGATCGCGTGTGAACTCTCCCTATGGCGGTGGATGTGAGTGACGCAAGCCCTCCTTCGCATGAACAAGCCTTGGACCCCCGCCCTGATCGGCGGATGGCAGCGCTGGGGCTCCGCCTCTTTTCGGCCACCTGCCTGTCTTTGATGACCGTCTTCATCAAGCTTGCCAGCGACGAAGGCATTGCAACGCCGGAACTCATGTTCTGGAGGCAGGCCTTTGCCATTCCGGTTGTGCTCATCTTCATCTTCTGGACGGCAGGCTTCTCCGCCTTCAAAACCCAACATCCCGGGCTGCACCTCACCCGATCCCTGATGGGCCTATTCGCGATGGCTCTGACTTTCTCCAGCTACATCATGTTGCCGCTGGCCGAGGCAACGACCTTGGGCTTCACTGTGCCCATATTCGCGACGATCCTGTCAGCGTTGATCCTGAAAGAGCCAACCGGATGGCACCGCTGGGGCGCGGTCATCGCGGGCTTCATTGGCGTCATCATCGTCATCCAGCCGGGGGATGGCCATATTCCGATGCTGGGCGTGATCGTGGGGCTATCCTCCGCCTTCATGATTGGCTGCAACAGTTTGCTCATTCGTTCGATGGGCAAGACCGAAAGCCCCGCGACGACTGTCTTTTACTTCTCGACCATCTCCTTCTTCGTGATGCTGCCGATGCTCTTCATTTATGGCCAAGCGCATGACCTCAAGGGGTGGCTCTACCTCTTCGCAGTGGGCACGCTCGGCGGTGTTGGGCAGATTGCCCTCACCTCTTCGCTGCGGATGGCGCCTATCTCAGTGACGGTCGCGATGGACTATGTGACTTTGCTCTGGTCGACCCTAGCGGGCTATCTTGTGTGGAGCCATATTCCGCCCGCCACGACATGGATCGGCGCGCCCATCATTGTTGCCAGTGGCCTTTATATTGCCTGGCGAGAACATCGCCTTTCCCTCAACCGCGCCAAGGATATGCCCCTATGACTAACCCCGTTCTTCGGCCCATTCTCCATCATTGCGCAGGCGCACGGTCGCTGCGCTGTCTTTGGGTGGCGGAAGAGACTGGCTTTGATCTGGAGCTGAAGTTATGGCCCTTCCCTCCCCGTTTCTTTGCGAAAGAATTTAAGGATATCAATCCGTTGGGCACCATCCCGGCCTGGGAAGAAAATGGACATGTTTTGACTGAGTCCGCCGCCATTTGTCAGCGGATCGCGATGGGCACGCCGTTGGAAGTGCGCCCAGACGAAGCCGATTATCTCCCCTATCTCAACTGGCTCCACCGCAGCGACGCAACGCTGACCTTTCCGCTCACCATCATGCTGAGATACACGCGCATGGAGCCGGAAGAGCGCAAGCTTCCCCAAGCGGTTGAGGATTATAAAGGCTTCTTCCTTGGCCGCGCGAAAGGGATCGAGGCCGCGCTGGACGATGGCCGAGACTGGCTCGTCGCGGATCGCTTCACCATTGCGGATATCTGCGTGGGATATGCCATCCATTTGGCCCGCGGCTTTGATCTGCATCAGGAATTGGGGCCAAAGACTGTGGCGTGGTATGAGCGGCTGGTGGAGCGAGACGGGTTCAAGGCTGCCCGTGCGCGGGAGAAGGATGGGCCGAAGTCGGCGGCTTTTTGAAGAGCACCCTCGCAAGCATGGCCCGTTCTGCTCTAAAAAGACTTCTTTGGTTCGAAAAGAAACCGGGAACTGCCTGCAGCCCCCGGTTCGCCAAAACTACGCTTCAGGCCTTATGCATAGGCAACGCGTTGACGCCGACGGAGACTGAAGCCCGCAAGGCCAAAGCCGAAAATCATCATCGCCCAAGTCGCTGGTTCTGGAACAGCCGACGTAACGAACGCTGAAGTAGCGGTAAGCTGGCATGAACTCGTTCGTCCGCAGAGCTGGATTGCCCCCCCACGGTTATACAGGTTATAATTCAGCCCGCCTGCCGAAAAGGAAACGCCACCAAAGTTGAAATGCGGCGAAGCGGCCTTGAACAAATTGTCATTCCCCGCATAGGTGCCAGGCGCGAGGAGCGCTATTGCATCAACGCCAAGCGTTCCACTGAGACCGGTGACTGTGGCGAGCCCAGCTGTTGGATCGCTGCTCAGTGTGAACTGCCCGCTTCCCGCGCCAAAGCCCGAATTGAAAGAGAAATCGTAAATAAAATTGGCCGCAGCTGCGGGTGCCGTTGACAGCGCAAGTGCCGCCACGAAAGCAAGTTTCTTCAACATGATAAATCCCCCTGATTTAATCGCCGATCAAACATGCGCATAAATCTCAACGATTTGCAATAAGGCTAACGCACGTTAACCATATCAAAGGTCCGGCTGCTGTTCGAGTTGTCAACGCGATCGCTGCCTTTCCAACACCCCCAACATCCGCGTCACCCCGCACTTTTCGACTTCGCTCAAGACATGCTTGATGCGGGGCTAGGCTGACCTTGCGCGCCATTTTCAGGAAACCATTCGTCCCAAAATGGCAGCGAGAAAAAGCCAAACCCCGTGTCAAGCACGGGGCGACGGCGGTGGGAGCAATGGTCCGATATTGCCGAAATGGTTTGTTTTGAACCCTATTTGTTCTTGACATTTCGACCACTATGAAATAGGAATCATCCTTTTGATTAATAAGGAACCCTCTCCCATGACCACCTATCATTGGACCCCAGCGCTGG
>DLOX01000068.1 GCA_002478575.1 Sphingomonadales bacterium UBA7473
AGCGCCGCGATTGGTTCCGCGCTTCGGGCGATCCGATAGAGGATCAATGGCTGTTGCCCGGCGGAAAACATTTGCGGGTTGTCGCGCAACCCATTCCAGATGGCGGCTTGGTCCTGATCTTCGAGGACCAAACCGAGCAGGTCCAGCTGGCGAGCGCGCGCGATACGTTGCTGCGTGTTCAAACCGCGACCTTTGACAGTCTGTTCGAAGCGGTGGGCGTGTTTGAAGGCAATGGCCGCCTCAGCAATTGGAACAGCCGCTTTGTCAGTAATTGGGAGCAAGATGAAGAGTTTTTCGGCTCTCACCCCCATGTCGATGCGCTTGCTGATAAAGTGACGCCTTTGCTTGCCGATCCGGAGCGAGCCAAGGTCATCCGAGATCTCGTGCGTTCGGCAACGCTTGACCGCAAGCAGAGGAGTGGGCGGATCGCGCTTGCCTCAGGTCGTTTCTATGAACTTGCCGCTGTGCCGCTGCCCGATGGCAATGCGTTGCTCACGATGCTGGACATAACGGACAGCCGGAACATCGAAAGCGCCCTTCGCGAACGCGCCGATGCGCTAGAACAGGCCGACAAGGTCAAAACCAACTTCCTTGCCAATATGAGCTACGAACTGCGCACGCCGCTCACCTCCATTGCGGGTTATGCAGAGATGCTGGAGGCGGGCATGGCAGGCCCCTTGAGTGATCAGGCGCAAGATTATGCCAAGTCGATCCTCGAAGCCTCAGGGCGGCTGGGCGGCATGATTGATCGGGTGCTTGACTTGACCCAAGGCACCAGCGGCGGCTTGCCCATGGAGCAGAAGAATGTTGAGCTGGCGATGCTGGCCCATGATGCGGTGCGGCTGCACAAACCAGCGGCCGAGGCCAAGGGCCTTGAATTTGTTGCGCATGTGGAGCCGATGGTGGGCGCGATAAGGGGTGATGCGCGGCGGCTGGCGCAGGTTTTGGGCCATTTGATCGACAATGCCATTGCCTATACGCCACCGGGCGGTCGCATTTTGCTCCATGCCGATGGCGATACGGCAGGGGCGCGTATCGTTGTGTCAGACAATGGACCGGGGATGGACGCTGCATCCCAAGCGCGCGCCTTTGATAGCTTCAGCCGCGCTGCCAACGCACGCGATGGATCGACGGCGCTTGGCCTTGGCCTTCCCGTGGCACGGCAATTGGTGGAGGCCCATGGCGGCACGCTCACTTTGCTATCCGAAGTGGGGGAAGGCACCGCAATCAGCATCGAATTGCCGCGATGATTTTGGCCAGCGAAGAGGCGACAGACAAGCTGGGCCGCGCCATGGCGAAACGGCTGAGGTCAGGCGATGTGATCCTGCTCAACGGCGAGATGGGGGCAGGGAAGACGGCTCTATCGCGTGGTATCCTCCGTGGCCTCGGCTTTGACGGCGATGTGCCTAGCCCGACCTTTCCGATTCTGATCAGCTATGACGCGCCCGATGTGTCACTGCCTCTTACTCATGTCGATCTTTATCGGCTCGATGATGCTGAAGCTCTGGAAGAACTGGGTCTGGATGAAATGCTGATGGATGGCGCACTGATTGTCGAATGGCCGGGGCTGCTTCCGGATCGGATCAAGCGCGACGCCCTCAATTTGACGCTCGAAAAGCTCGATGAAAGCGACCGACGCTTGACAGCGCTCGTCCCGCCGTCTTGGCAGGATCGATGGCCAATAATATGATTCCACCCGCAGCAACTGATCAATTTCTAACAGAGGCCGGATGGGGCGGTGCGCTTGTTTCTCCGCTCGCGGGGGATGCCTCGTTCCGGCGCTATTTCCGTGTTGAGCTTAATGGCCGCACGGCAGTCCTTATGGATGCCCCGCCCCCACATGAGGATCCGCGCCCCTTCATCCGCATGGCCGACTATCTGTGCGGCATTGGTTTGGCTGCGCCTGCGATCCTGCATCGGGATTTGGATCAAGGCCTTCTGCTGATCAGCGATTTCGGCTCGGTGCGTATGCGGGAGACCGTCGATGCCGCGCCAGAGCGGGAACGCGAGATTTATAAGGCTGTGGTCAATGTCCTGATTGAGTTGCATCGCCACGCGCCGCCTGAAGGTCTGAAGACGCATGGGCTGGAGGCTTGGGTGGATGAGGTTTGTCTCTTCACCGATTGGTATTGCCCTGCCGTTGGTCTGGATGTGGATCGCGAAGCGTTCCGTGCGATTTGGGCGGAGGTGCTTGGGCCTATCGATGCGCTTGGCCAAAGCGTAACCGAATTGCGCGATTATCATGCCGAGAATATCATGCTGGTCGAAGGTAAGAGTGGCCACGCCCATATCGGTTTGCTTGATTTCCAAGATGCCTTGATCGGCCATCCGGCTTATGATCTTGTTTCGATGCTCGAAGATGCACGGCGCGATGTATCGCCGTCGGTTGAGCGAGAAATGCTGGATCATTATGTCCGGGCGACCAATTCGCCCGCCAGTTTTGAGGCCGCCTATTGGGCGCTAGGGGCGCAGCGGAACACGCGGATCATTGGCGTGTTCACGCGGCTTTGGAAGCGTGACGGCAAACCGCATTATACGGCCTTCCAGTCGCGCATGTGGGGGCTGCTCGAACGCAATCTCGCGCACCCCAGCATGAAGCGCTTGAAAGAGTGGTTTCACGCCAATGTCCCCCAATCGTCCCGCGCGGCGCATTGGATGGGGCGAGAGACCATATGACCGATATGCCGGCCGCCATGATCATGTGCGCGGGCAAAGGCACGCGGATGATGCCGCTGACGGCTGATCGACCAAAGCCTTTGGTGAAGGTCGGTAATGTCACTTTGCTGGATCATGTGCTTGATCATGTGCGGGCCGCAGGCGTGTCGCGGATTGTGGCGAATGTTCATTATTTGGCGGACCAGATTGAAGACCATTTGGATGCCAACGCGGCTGATCTGAGCATCATAATCTCCAACGAGCGGGGCTTGCTCCGGGATACAGGCGGTGGTTTGATCAAGGCACTGCCGTTGATTGATTCTGATCCCTTCCTCTGCATCAATGCCGATAATTGGTGGACAGAATCTGGCCAGCCCGCACTCAACCGTTTGGTTGAGGCCTGGGACGATCAGACGATGGACGTCTTGATGCTGCTCATCCCCTTTGGCCAAGCGGGCAATACACAAGGCCAGGGCGATTTTGAGATGGATGGCGCTGGCCGTCTCTCGCGCCGCCGCGCCGATAGTAATGCGCCTTATGTTTGGACCGGCATTCAAATGCTCTCGAAGCGCTTGATCATCGATCCGCCAAGCGATGTCTTTTCAACCAATATCTTCTGGGATCGCGCGATTGCCGAAGGGCGCTGCTTTGGGCTGGTGCATGAAGGGCGCTGGTTTGATGTCGGTTATCCAGAGGCGATAGGCGCAACGCTTGACGCCCTTGCCCATGGATAGGGCGGCCGCGCCCAATATCTTTTCCATTCCCCCCGCGCTGGGCTTTGCCGATGCTTTGGTGAAGGGCGTGATGGATCATCATGATGGTGATCCGCTGGCGATGGCACGAGCGACCATCTTGCTCCCCAACAATCGCGCCATCATTGCGGTGCGCGATGCTTTCGTGCGGCAGGCAGAAAAGGGCCTGTTGCTTCCTCGACTAGTCGCCATCGGCGATCCCGAGCTGGACGACAGTATCGGCGTCGCGCTTGATCCGATTGATGCTGAGCCGATCCCGCCCGCCATTGACCCATTGCTTCGCACGATGATTTTGGCACGGAAGATCCAAGCGTCGAACCTCTGGCCCAATCTGACCGCCGCCAAAGCACAGGGCTTGGCGCAAGACCTTGGCCGGGTGCTTGATCAGTTGACCGTTGAAGAAAAGCGGGTTGCCGAGATTGAGGAATATATCCCAGAAAGTCTGGGCAAGCATTGGGAAGAATCGTTTAAGTTCCTGACCTTCATAGAGAAAGATTGGCCGCGTGAGTTGAAGGCGCGAGGGGCAATTGATCTGACCGACCGGCGCAATCGGCTTTTGGCGGCAGTGGCCGAGCGCTGGTCTAAATCGCCGCCCGCGGCTCGTGTCTATGCCGCTGGGATCAGCTCTACCGCACCTGCCATTGCAGCGTTGCTCAAAACGGTCAGCCGAATGCCCTTGGGCCAAGTGATTTTGGACGGCGTTGATCTTGCGATGCCCGAAGAGGAGTGGTCGACCATAGGCGGTGGATCCGATCTGCGCCCGTTGGAAAGCCACCCGCAATATCATCTTGGCCTGTTGCTCAACCGGATGGATTGCACGCGCAGCGATGTTCAGCCTTGGCTCTATGGGCGCGTGACCAACCCCATGGAAGCCAGATTCCGGGCGCTGTCCCATGCGATGGCCCCGGCAGAGGCCACGACCGGCTGGCATAAAGTGCCGGACGCTGAGCGCGGCTTGCCGGACGTTAAAGCGTTGACGCTCGCAACGTCCGCCGATGAGGCGCAGGCCATTGCGATCACCATGCGGGCGCATCTTGAAACGGCTGGAGAGACGATTGCGCTGGTGACGCCCGATCGGGAGCTTGGCCGACGGGTTTCTGCTCATTTGCGGCGATGGGGCATTATAGCCGATGACAGCGCGGGCCAGCCTCTGTCGCAAACCGGAGCAGGGAGCTTCGTTTTGGCTGCGGCACAAATGGCAGTCGATGATTTCGCGGCGCCTGCGCTCCTTGCCTTGCTCAAGCATCCTCTTGCGAATGGCGGCGATCCTGATGCACGGCTGGTATGGCTGAATCAAGTGCGACAGCTCGATAAGCGGGTTCGAGGCCCACTTGCAGGGCAGGGGTTGGCTGCGATTGATCAGCGCCTAGCAGAAGATGCAGACTTGTTGGCTTGGTGGGTAGGAGTGAAGGCGCTCATTGCACCGTTGAGCAATGCCCGAACGCTGACGGCTTTGGTCGAACAAATCATCACCCTTGGCAGCAAGCTGACGGGCGACAAGCTTTGGGCGGGCGCAGATGGACGAGCGCTGAGTGAATATCTGGCCGAGATTGTCCTGCAATCGCCTTTTGGTGCAACGGCAAGCGATTTGGCTGATGCTTTTGAGACCTTGAAAGGCTTGCTCGATGCCAAGTCGATCCGCCCAACCTATGGTGAGCACCCCCGTATCTTCATATGGGGCTTGATCGAGGCCAAGCTGCAACGCGCCGATCATGTGATCCTATCGGGCCTCAATGAAGGGAGCTGGCCGCAGCTTCCTTCGCCTGATCCTTGGCTTGCCCCGCCGATCCGCCGGGCGTTGGACCTCCCTTCGCTTGATTTTCGGATTGGCTTGGCGGCGCATGATTTGATTGGCGCGTGCGGTGCGAAGTCCGTTCTGCTCACCCGGTCCAATCGCGACGCTCAAGGGCCGACCACGGAATCACGTTTCTGGCTCCGGCTCGATACTTTTGTGAAAGATGGCTTGAAACCTCCAACCAAGATTAAGCCACATTTGCTGGCGCGGGAAATCGATTGGGCCGAAGGCGAGCGGCGCAAGGCCCCCGCTCCGCGCCCAACTACGGACCAACGCCAGGCCGCGAAGATCAGCGTTACCGATTTCGATGCGTTGGTCGCTGATCCCTATAGCTTTTATGCCAAGCGGATATTGCGGCTGGTGAAGTTGGATGACCCGGGCGCGGCGCATGATGCCAAGCAACTGGGCACGGTCATTCATGAGGCCCTTCATAAATGGGGGCGGGATAGCAAATTTGCCGCTGGAACCTTGGCTGCGCATTTCCGGACTGAGTTGGATATCGCGGGCTTTTCAGAAGCGCAGCAGCTGACGCACCTTTCGAAATTGGAAGAAGCAGCGGCCAGCTTTGAGGTTCTAACGCGGCAGCGCTTCGACCAAGAAGGATGGAAGCCGCTTTTCCAAGAAGTGAACGGCAGCCTTGAGATTGCCGATGTTGAAATCACGGGCAAGGCAGACCGGATTGATCTGGATGCCGACAAGAAGGCTGTTGTGATCGACTATAAGAATGGCTCTGCTCCTGCGAACAAGCGCGTTGTCGAGCTAAAGCAGCTTCAGCTTGGGCTTCTTTGCTTGATGGCCGAAGCCCGTGGCTTCAATAAAAGGGATATGGAGCCAGCTGACATCCAGTATTGGTCCCTTGCTCGCAATAGTTCGGATCCCCATGGAACCATCAGCCGCCCCTTGGGCAAAGATGGTGTAATTGCGGACCATCTGGCTCAAGTCAAAGATCGAGCGACCCAACTGATCCGCGACTTCATCTTGGGCGATGCTGCCTTTGTCCCGAAGCGCGATGAAGCGGGTGCCTATGCCGATTATGAGCATCTGATGCGCTATGGCGAGTGGCTGGAGACCGAGTGATGGCTGCCGCTCTTCCGCCCCTCCACGGCAATCAAGCCAAAGCCTCTGACCCGACGGCTCAGGTCGAGCTGTCAGCGTCTGCAGGCACCGGCAAAACACAAGTGCTGTCGGCTCGCGTGTTCCGTCTGCTCTTGCGCGGGGTGAAGCCTGAGGCGATCCTTTGCCTGACCTTCACCAAGGCCGGGGCGGCTGAGATGAAGGAACGTATCCATCACCGCTTGGCGCTTTGGGCGACCATGGACGATCAAGAACTGTTCAAAGACTTAGAGAGTCTGGGGGAGGATTCTCGACCCCCAGCGCGGGATCAAGCGCGGAGCCTTTTTGCCAAGCTGCTTGATGCTCCCGGCGCGGGCCTGCGCATCCTGACCATCCACAGCTTTTGCCAAAGCCTGCTTTCGGCTTTCCCGGTTGAAGCAGGCTTGCTTCCGGGCTTCCGAACCATGGATGACCGCGACAAGGCGCGGATCGCCGGACAAGCCTTTGGCAGCGTTGCGGACGAAGCACGCAGGGATGCGAGCCTTGGCGCGGCACTTGGCAGCTTCCTCAAACGCGCAGGCATCAGCCGCTATGCTGAGCGGCTTGCGATGGCGGCCGATCACCCCGAAAGCTATTTGAACTTGCCCATTGGCCAGGGTTTGAAGGCCGCAGTATTTGAGGCCATTTCCGATTGGCCGAACCCAGAGGATGAACTGAAAGAGCGTTTGTCAGATGGAGGCTTTGATCGCGCGGGCCTAATCGATCTTCTCGCCCAACTCCGCGCTGGGAAGACAAAGGCTGGCACGCCATCTCATGATTGCACCAAAGTCGCGGCACAACTGGCGCCTTGGCTAGATGGCTCGTTTGAAGATCGTCTGAAACTGCTGGCTCCACTCGCGCATCAATTGAACCTCTCCAAATGGCGGAGCTATGTGGCCTTCGATGATATAGATGCGGTTGCGGATTGGATGGCCGAAACTGCCAGCCTTGCTGCGCTGGTCGCCACGCATATCCCGCGCATCGTTGAAGATTTGACGGTCCTCCGTGCTTATGCTCGCCAGCATATGGCATTGACCCAAACGTCAGGGCTGATTGATTTTAATGATCAGATCAAGCGGACGGCGGCACTACTTTCGCAACCGGGCGTCGGCGCGTGGATCCGCTTCAAGCTCGATCAGGCGATCAACCATATCCTTGTCGATGAGTCGCAGGATACCAATGCCAGCCAGTGGCAGATCGTCGAGGCGCTGGCCGATGAGTTTTTCTCCGGCGACAGCGCGAATGTTGAAGAAGTCCGTACCATCTTCATGGTTGGTGACTATAAGCAAGCGATCTTCGGTTTTCAGGGGACCAACCCAGAGGAGTTTGCTGAAGCCGCCAAACGGTTTCGCAGAGCGGCCGCAGCGATAGACGAGCCCATGCCGTCGCTTGATCTCGCCGAATCCTGGCGATCCAGCCAACCGATCCTTGATGTGACGGATCAAGTCATCACAGCCCTCGGCCATGTCAATATGGGCCTGCCCAAAGCGCCGGAACGGCATGTGAGTGCCAAAAAGGGCTGGGGCACGGTGACAGTCTTGCCACCCATTAGCCCCAGCGATTTGGAGGCCGCCAGCTCCAGTGTTGAGGATGATGACGAAGGCGAATCCCCACTATCCAGCGCCGAACGCGAATGGGCAGCTGTGCTGGCGCGGCAGATTGCGGGATGGACGACCGGCGCCAATCGGCTTCACCTCCGTAATGAAGATCGGCCTGCGGAGCCGGGCGATGTGATGGTGCTATTGCGCAGCCGGACCAAGATCGCAGCACCCTTGGTGGCATCACTCCACCGGGCTGGGGTGCCGGTGGCGGGGCTGGATCGGATGACACTGACCGATCAAATCGCAGTGCAGGATTTGCTGTCCGCGATCCGCTTTGCGCTTCAACCCGAAGATGATCTGACGGTCGCAGAGCTTCTGCTTTCGCCTTTAGTCGGCTGGGATGAAGAGCAGCTGGCCGGTTACGCGACGGCACGGGCCAACAAAAGCCTATGGGAATATCTGGGCGACGACAAACCGGGCGCGTTAAAGGCGATCCTTGCCAAAGCGGATCGCATGTCTCCGTTCGATTTTCTCGAGTATATTCTCTCCGATCCAGCGATTGATGCACGCCGCTCGTTGATCGCACGGCTGGGCGAGGAAGTGCGTGACCCGATCAATGAGCTGTTGAACGCTGCGCTGACTTACGGGGCCACAGAAGCCGCCACCTTGCAGGGCTTTCTCAGCTGGTTGATGGCGCAAGAAAGCCAGCTCAAACGCGATGCCTCCAAACCTGAGAATAAGGTGCGGATCATGACAGTCCATGGCGCCAAGGGCCTGCAAGCGCCGATTGTGGTGCTGGCGGATACACTGAACGATCCGGAGGCAAATAAGAAGGAGCAGCAAGTTGAGCTCAGCATTGCGGGCAGCGCAGTGCTGGTCATGGCAGGTTCTGGCGCGGGGCGTCCTGAAGTGATCAATCAGCAACTGGCCGATAAAAAGGCGCGCGAACTGCAAGAATATCATCGCTTGCTCTATGTGGGCATGACCCGAGCGGAGGAATATCTGTTCGTCGGCGGCGCAAAGGGCAAAGCGCAGGAAAAGAGCGGAGTGAAACCCCATATCTGGTATGATCAAATCTCCCGCGCAGTGGTGGCGCTTGGCGGAGAAGATCGCGGGCCTGAGGGGATGGTGCTCAATCGCCTGGACCCGCCACCGGCAGGCCGCAAATCAGTCGGCAAGAAATCGGCGAAGGACAGCGAAGAACGGTGGGCAGGGGCTTTGCCAGAATGGCTGCGTGCGCCTGCTCCCGAAGAAGCCGTGCCGCCGCGCCCCTTGGCTCCTTCGCGGCTCACGCAAGAGGATGATGCAACCAATCCGCCGCCTGATCCAGTGCGAGCCGCAGCGATCCGGCGCGGGATCTTGCTCCATGGGTTGTTTGAGCGGCTTCCCGCCGTTGCCGCTGAGCATCGGCAAGTCGTTGCCGAACGCTGGTTGTCTAAATCAAGCGGGGTGGATGATCCGCAAGAACGAGCCAGCCTCATTGCCGATGTAATGGCCATCCTCGATGATCCAAGTTTCGCCCATCTTTTCTCGCCCCAATCCTTGGCAGAGGTGCCCATTGCAGGCGTTGTTGGTGGCCAAGTGATTGCAGGCGCGATGGACCGGCTGTTGGTTGAGGATGATCAGATCATCATCATCGATTATAAGACGGGCCGGTCTGTGCCAGCCGATGCTGATCGCGTGCCGAAATCCTATGTTGTCCAAATGGCTGCCTATGCCGCGATACTGGCGCAAAGCTATCCCAATCGACCCATCACCGCCGCGTTGCTTTACACCGCTGGCCCCAAGCTCATCCTGCTGTCTCCCGAGCAATTGGAGGCGCACAAGCCGGGCTATCAGATCGCATAACAGGTCTTTGCCGGTTCCGCTTGTGATGGGCGATCTCCATGCCTAGATATCGTTCAACACTAAGGAGATTTACGATGGCAACCAAAGCCCTAACCGATGCCAGTTTTGATGCAGATGTGCTGAATTCAGACAAGCCTGTGCTTGTCGATTTCTGGGCCGAATGGTGCGGCCCGTGCAAGATGATTGCGCCGGCTTTGGAAGAAATTTCGGAAGAGCTTGGCGATCAAGTGACGATTGCGAAGATCAACATTGATGATCATGGCGACGCGCCTGCAAAGTTTGGCGTGCGGAGCATCCCCACCATGATCCTGTTCAAAAATGGCGCGCCGATCGCCACCAAGATTGGCGCTGCGCCTAAGGGCCAATTGAAGAGCTGGCTCGAAGCGGAATTGGTCGGCTGAGGCTAAGTGTGAAGCAGGGGGTGGTTGCGGCACTGTTGTGCTGCACCGCCCCTGCTTGTGCCCAAAGCGCCAGCCGCTGGTTCGTCATCGAAACGGTGGACGGAAAGCGCATTGGACGGACTGAGCAGCTGATCAGCTCTATCGGCACTTCCGGTGCCCGAATGATCAGGGATCAAACTGTTTCGCGCACGCAAGAAGCGAAGTCAGCGACTCAGGTGCAGCGTGAGTCGACTGTGCGGGTTGAACAGGCTGACGGAACGGTCAGCAGCATCACGCAAACCAGCACGCTTGGCAAAGCCATCACCATTGTGTCGGCGAAGTTTACGACGCCCGGCGTTGCGATCATTGAACGCAGTTCGGGCGGAGACAAGCGCACCAGTCGCGTCCCGCTTACTGCCGATCTGCGCTTTGACAATGGGGCGGGGCTGCTGCGGGGATGGAACCGCACTGTAGGCACAGAGCTGCGCTATTCGGTCCTAAATCTCTCTGCGCCACAGGTCGAACAAGTTGTCATTGATCAACCTGTGGCGCAAGCCAGCGGAATAACCCGTGCACGCAGGCAGATTTTCGATCAGCGCCAGTTGCGATCGGTCAGCTGGATAACGCTGGATAGCAGTGGCCGGATCGTCCGGACAGAGTCACCCATGTTTGGAACCATGGCGATCACGCGGGAAGTGAAGGCTTTCGAGGCGCTTGTCGTCCATCCCCCCTTCAGCCTCGTGCGCAATGCCATGGTGAAGGCGCCGTTCCGCGTCCCCCAATCCGCGATGACGGCGCATATCCGATATCGCTTCGCTTTTCGGGATGGCGTGAATTTTGACGCGCCGATAACCGGCGAACAGCGCGCTCGTATCGAGGGCAATGCGTTGATCGTCGATATCTGCAAGACCTGCGGTGATCAGGCGACTCAGCTTTCGCCGGAGGATCGTGCCCGCTTCCTTACCCCGACCAAATGGATGCAGGCGGATCACCCGACCTTCAAGGCCATCGCTGATCCCATCGCCAAGCGCAGCATTAGTGACACAGAGAAGATGAAGCTGCTTTCAGAGGCCGTTGCAAAGCGATTAGACCGCGTCGATTTTGCGGGGCATGTGACGGCGCTAGAGGCTTGGCAGCGCCGTCGTTGGGATTGCACGGAAGAAGCAGCACTTTTGGCAACACTTGCGCGAGCTGCGGGAATTCCGGCGCGAGTCGCAAGCGGCCTCGTCTATTCGCGTGAACGCTATCACGGGTTCAGCAATGTGTTCATGCCGCACGCTTGGACGCTCGCTTATATCGATGGCCGCTGGCAGAGCTTTGACGTCTCCATCGGGCAGTTTGATTCCACCCATATCGCCTTCACGTTGGGCGATGGCGATAGTCGGTCGATGGCCGCAGGCAGCACGCTCGCCGGGTTAACGGAGATGAAGGGGATGGCTGAGGTGCGGAAGCGGAGCGGAGGCGAGTAGGTCCACGTCACCCCGGCGGAGGCCGGGGTCTGTTCGGCACTTAGGGAAAAGAGCTGGAGCAACCCCCTTAGAGGCCCCGGCCTCCGCCGGGGCGACGTG
>DLOX01000209.1 GCA_002478575.1 Sphingomonadales bacterium UBA7473
TGGGGAGCCTCACACCCGCGCCCAGTCTTGGAGCTTGATCCAGCGGTGGTAATCGGGATGCCCGGGGCTGGGAACGGCGTTTGAAGCGATCGAACGAAACGGCATATGCGTCGGTTGAAGGCGACCGCAGTCGAGAGCGCCATATTCTTGCTCCGGCACAACCTCAGAAACGGCAGAAATCTCAGCAACTTCACACTGAATCTCGGGTTCTGGCGAAGCCACCACCACTGCCTTGGTTTCCACAACATCCTCGTGCGGCAACTGATCGCCAACCCTCCAAGCCTCCTGCCTCAGCGAGAGAAACGCCCGGACATCAGTCACCGACGCGCTCTTCGCCGCATCTTCACTCATCAAATCCAAAAACGCCTCAAAATCCTGAGACACGATTTGGGCCGCCATATGGAAACTGCCTTCATCCGCCTGAACATGGCACATCCGATCAAGCCGGTTGAGCAAAGCCAGCCCCAAGGGCCTATCCTGAGCAAAACGTTTAGTCCGCCCCGTCTCCGGGTCTTTGACCGTCTCCGTCCATTGCCCAGCCAAAGCCCGATCAAGTAACTCATCCGCGACAACGTCGCGAGCAAGCAACACCGCTGCATCCCATCCAATGCGGAATGCAAAACCTGTCCCTCGACGTTTATGATCATAGGCCGCGCGGCGAGACATGGAGACTTCCTGACAAGCCTCTGTCACGCTGCCCGTGTCAGCCAAGCATTCCACAAACTTGCGCTCCAGCGCTGGGGTCCAGTGGTAGGTGGTCATGGGGGAGATGTCCTTCTCGATGAAAAGGATAATACCTACCGCTAGTTCGAGCAAATGTCAAGAACAAATAGGGATTATAACATCAATATTGGCTAATATGGTTTCCGAAGAAAGAAGCATGCCCCAACCACACCACCCCCTTCGCGGCTCCGCGTCCGCCCAAAGGGCGGTTTATCCTGAGCAAAGTCGAAGGGCGTGAATCTAAAAAGATCGCGCAGTTGTGCAGGTGAAGCAGTCTGGGTTCGCGCGAAGACGCGAAGCCGCGAAGCCGCGAAGGTAAAAGTCAAGATACTCCCTGCTGACGGACCGTCCTGTTCAAAGAAGTGGGTTTTGAATCCAAAGCTGGATGTCGGGAAAGTTGGGGAATCCGGACTGTCTGCTTTTAGGCTGTCAAATGAGTATGGCTGACCTTTGTTGACTATTGCGTGCTGTTAGCGAGGCGCGGCTGATTCCTTGGCAATTCGCTCATTGAGCAGTTGCTCGTGACGATCTGCATAGTTTCGACAAGCAGCGCTATCAAAGAAGGGATTTGACACCGGGTTTGCCAACAATGCGCGAAACTTAACATCTCCGCCCGATTGCGCTGGATGGGCGGTAATCAGAATGTCGCAGCGAAGTTTGCGCATTCGGGCGATCGTTGCTCGAAACTTGTCCGTGGCCTTTCGGTTGGCCTCCGCCCCATAATGATAATGATCGTCACTCACCGGGTTCAGACTGGAACCAAAGACGATTGTCTTGCAGCTTTCACCCTCGCAGCTTTGCCACGTCCAACTCATCGATCCCGCCGTATGTCCCGGGGTCGCTATTGCGGTGATGACGGTGTCACCAAGCCGAAGCTTCTGCCCATCGCGCATGTGGCGGACATCAATTATCTTGGGAAATTCCGGCAATTCGGCAAATTGCGGGTCGTCCGGTCCGGCCCGTCCGCTTTGCAGGACCACCGCTGCGGATTTACTGGCAACTACCTGCCCGCCAGTATCGCGAACCAGTGCTGCCAGCCCGCCAGCGTGATCGTAATGCGGCTCGGTGCTGAGAATGTATTTGATGTCGGAGAGTTGAAATCCGAGCGATCGAACATTGGCTTCGAGCGCCGAAACCGATTGCGGCAGCGCCGCGTCAACCAGAATCAGGCCCTTGCCTGTGTGAATCAAAGTGACGCTCAGCCCTTCGAAACCTACCGAATAGGTGTTTCCGAAAATGCGCACCGGCGGGATCGGCGTCAGCCATTTCCGCTTGGCAAACTCTTCGGCGATCGGCTTCGTCAGCGGGTCCTCAGGAACTTCAGTTGCCCCGGCTAGACCAGTTGCCATTGCAAGCATCACGGCAGTCAATTGCCTCAACATTTTGGAACCTCCCTTCAACACCATGAGATTTTTGAATTGAAACCATTGGTCGAACCTGCTCATGTAGTGAGACACTCCTGCAGAAACGTTAGGTTTGCAAAGGATATCTAATCGTGGACATCATGAAAATATCTAATGATCCGCGTTCCATTTCAGTCTCGCTGAACGCTTTGCGTGCGTTCGAATGTGCTGCCAGACATCTTTCCTTTACTGCGGCTGCCGCCGAGCTGGGCATCACCCAAAGCGCTGTCAGCCATCAGATCAAAGCGCTAGAAGACCGGCTGAATGTGACCCTCTTCCGGCGAACGCCACGCGGCTTATTGGTGACGGATGAGGGTCTTGCACTGGCACCAACCCTGACCGACACTTTTGATCGCTTGGCCCGGTTGCTGTTGCAGTTCGGCAATGGCCGACGACGCGATACGCTCACCATTAGCGTGGTAGGAACATTCGCACTGAGCTGGCTACTCCCCCGTTTGCCTCGGTTTGAGCAAGCCTGTCCGTTTGTCGACCTACGTCTGTTGACCAACAATAACCGCGTCGACGTCTTGGGGGAAGGACTCGATGCGGCGATCCGCTTTGGCGAAGGGAGTTGGACAGGCTTGCATGCCAGCCAACTGCTCGACGTCAGAATGAGCCCGGTCTGTTGTCCCGTGATGGCGACACAACTTTCGCAGCCTGCCGACCTGATAAAATTTACACTGCTGCGATCCTATCGTGGGCAAGATTGGCTCGGCTGGCTTAGGGCTGTCGGACTCGGTCATGTGCCGTTGACCGGTCCTCTGTTCGATTCTTCGATATTGATGGCCGAAGCGGCCGCGCGCGGTTTGGGCGTTGCTTTGCTACCAATCGCAATGTTCGAAAATGAACTGGCCAGCAAACGCCTAGTGCAGCCATTCACGGAAACAGTGGCATCGGGCTCTTACTGGTTGATTCGCCCCCAGTCGCGCGCACCTTCGGAGGGACTTTTGGCATTTGAAGCCTGGATAGCCACAGAATGCCAGGCGGGTTTTGCGTAAACAACGGGTCGACGGCATTGCACGATAAAACCACC
>DLOX01000058.1:0-191 GCA_002478575.1 Sphingomonadales bacterium UBA7473
CTCCCCACACGTGGGGAGAGGGAACTTCACTCAGCCCCAGCCTTCACGGCAAATTTCCAAGCTGTTTCAGCCAGTGGTAACACCCGTTCAGACATATCTTTTGCGTGCGACGAATTGGCGGTGCCATCGATCACGCGCTTTTTAATGCCTTGAATAATGCCAGCCAGCCGGAAGAAATTATAGGCGAAATA
>DLOX01000058.1:196-15507 GCA_002478575.1 Sphingomonadales bacterium UBA7473
GTGCCGTCGATCACGCGCTTCTTGATGCCCTGCATGATCCCGGCGAGGCGGAAGAAATTATAGGCGAAATACCAGTTGAGATCAGGGATGCTGTCACGCCCCGTCGCGGCGCAGTAACGGGCAACAACCTCATCAAGCTCAGGAATGCCAAGCGCCGCTCGGTCCAGATCTTGAACGCCGGAACGACCGCCATTGTCCGTTACCCAAGCCATGGCGACATAGGTGAAGTCAGCCAGCGGATCGCCAAGCGTCCCCAACTCCCAATCCAGCACTGCCAAGACCTTGGGCTCATTGGCCGCAAATATCATATTGTCGATGCGGTAATCGCCATGGACGACGCTGGTGCGGGTCTGTTCAGGCAAAGTCGCCGGGAGCCACTCGATCAGCCGCTCCATTTCCGGCATCACTTCCGTTTCTGACAAGCGATATTGCTTGGTCCAGCGATCGACTTGCCGCCCGAAATAATTGCCCGGCTTGCCATAGTCGCTAAGGCCCGCTGCTTCGACATCGACACCATGAAGCGCCGCCAAAGTATCGATCATCGCAAAATAAGTCGCGCGGCGTTCTTCCGGATTGGAGCCGGGCATTGCCCCATCCCAAATGGTGCGCCCTTCCACCATATCCATGATGTAGAACCAGCTGCCGATCACGCTGTCGTCGGTGCACAGGCCAAAAGGCTTCGCAACGGGGTAACCGGTCGGATAAAGCCCCGCGATCACCTTATACTCGCGGTCCACGGCATGGGCAGAGGGCAGCAAAGGCCCAAAGGGTTTGCGCCGCAGCACATAGTTGCCGCTTTTCGCGACAATCTTGTATGTCGGGTTGGATTGGCCTCCTGCAAATTTGCGGACTTCTATTGGCCCTTCAAAGCCCGCGACATTTTCCGCCATCCACGCCATCAGATTGGCATCGTTGAGCGCGTCTGCCCCTTCGGCAAGCGTGGTACCAGAAAAAAGCTCTTGCGCATTTAAGGGCGTCGCGTTGGTCATTGCCCAAACACGATCACCGAACGTGCGGAATCGCCCTTCTTCATTTTCTCAAAGCCATCATTGATCGCCGACAGAGGAATCGTTTCTGCAATGATCGAATCCAGATCGAGCAAACCGCGCATGTAGAAATCCACCAGCCGCGGCAGATCGACAGGGAAGCGATTGCCGCCCATCAGGCCGCCTTGCAGCTTTTTTCCGCCCAGCAAATCAAACGCGCCAAGGCTGACGCGTTCGGTCATCGGCATCATGCCCAAGATCGTCGCTGTGCCGCCACGGCGAAGAACGCTCACGGCAAGCGAAGCAGAGGCCGGGCGCCCCACCGCTTCAATGGCATGGTCGACGCCACCTTTGGTCATTTCGACTATGGTCGCCGCTGCGCCATCCGCCATCGGGTCAATGACATCCGTTGCGCCCAATTTCTTGGCCAACTCCCGCTTCTCAGGGATCGGGTCTGCCGCGATGATCCGGCCAGCGCCCGCGATCTTGGCGGCATTGATTGTCGCCAAGCCAACCCCGCCGCAGCCAACCACCGCAACGGTCTCACCGGGCGTCAGGTTGCACGTGTTGAAAATCGCCCCTGCCCCGGTCGTAACCGCACAGCCAAGCACTGCTGCACGATCAAGCGGCATATCCGGATTGATCGCAACACAAGCATGTTCATGCACCAGCATTTGCTCAGCAAAGGCAGACAGATTGAGCATTTGATTGACGACGGTGCCATCCCCGCGGCGGATGCGAGGCTCTGCGCCCGCTTGCCGCCGCGTGTCTGCCCCCATGCACAATGACATGCGGCCTGTGACGCAAAACTCACAATGCCCGCAGAAGGCGGAGAGGCAGGTGACAACAGCGTCCCCCACCTTCACTGTGCGCACTTCACTGCCCACCGCTTCCACAATCCCGGCCGCTTCATGCCCCGGAATGCAGGGCATGGCGTGGGGATAATGGCCATCAATGAAGTGAAGGTCCGAATGGCACAGCCCACAGGCTGCCGTGCGGATCAGCACTTCATGCGGTCCGGGGTTGGAGATCACCAGCTCCTCAATCTCGAGCGGCTGGCCGGCTTGGATGAGGACCGCGGCTTTCATCGTGTCGCAGCCATATCGCCGGATGACATGGAGTTGTGCCCCTTCATCCCGCCATATTTGCCAAGCTCCAACCGTGCGATGGCACGGGCGTGAACTTCATCAGGACCATCGGCGAGACGCAACGTCCGTTGATGCGCATAGGCAGAAGCCAGACCAAAATCTTCTGACACGCCGCCACCGCCATGGGCTTGGATCGCATCATCGATGATCTTCAAGGCCATGTTAGGCGCTTGAACCTTGATCATCGCGATTTCACCGGCAGCCGCTTTATTGCCGACCGTGTCCATCATCTGCGCGGCCTTGAGGCAAAGCAAACGCGTCATTTCGATATCGATCCGGGCACGCGCAATCCGCTCATGCCAAACGCTATGTTCGGCAATGGTCTTGCCGAAAGCGACGCGGGTCGTCAGACGACGGCACATTTTCTCAAGCGCTTCTTCAGCAACGCCAATGGTGCGCATGCAGTGATGAATGCGGCCTGGCCCAAGGCGGCCTTGTGCAATCTCAAACCCGCGCCCTTCGCCGAGCAGCACATTGTCCACAGGAACGCGAACATCCTTCAGTTCCACCTCCATATGGCCGTGCGGGGCATCATCATAGCCGAACACCGGCAAGTGGCGGAGAATGTTCACGCCGGGTGCGTCCATAGGAACAAGCACCTGCGATTGCTGCTGATGCCGCTGCGCGCCGGTGTCCGTCTTGCCCATCACAATCGCGATTTTGCAGCGCGGATCGCCAAGGCCCGATGACCACCATTTGCGGCCATTGATCACATATTCATCGCCTTCGCGGCGCATTTCGGTTTGGATATTGGTTGCATCAGACGAGGCGACGGCAGGCTCTGTCATCAAAAAAGCCGAACGGATTTCACCGTTCATCAGCGGGATCATCCAGCGCTGCTTTTGCTCAGCCGTGCCATAGCGATGGAAGACTTCCATATTGCCAGTGTCAGGCGCGGAGCAGTTGAACACTTCAGATGCAAAGCCAACGCGGCCCATTTCTTCAGCGCACAACGCATATTCGATATTGGTGAGCTGAGGCCCTTCAAATTCGACGCTATGATCAAGATGATGGTTGGCACCTTGGGGCGGCATGAACAGATTCCAAAGGCCAACGGCTTTCGCTTTGGCTTTCTCTTCTTCAACGACCTGGAGAACCTTCCAACGCTCGCCGGTATCCATTTCCTTCTTATAATCGGCCATGCGGGGGCGAAGATGCGTATCAATGTGCGTCTTGATGCGATCGCGCCAATAGGTTTCGCGCTCTGTGAAGGTGAAATCCATGTTGAGTCGGTCCTCTCTTTGTCTCTTTACGTGAACGTCAATGGCGAGCCGCGCAGGCTTTGGCTAGTCCCTTATGATGGCTTTTGGCCTGCTAAAATGCGCAGGCGTTCTTCATGATCCGCTTCGCCCAGCGGAAAGCGCAGGAAGATGAGAACGGAGCAGATCACGAAGAAGCCCGTTAGGCAGATGAAAGCCAAAACCAACCGTTCAATAACAGCAGGATCTACTTGGCCAGGCACGGCATGTTGTGGAAAGCCAACGGCGGTGATGAGCGATCCCGCAGCAAAGGTCCCGATGCCCGTCACACATTTCTGCATGAAGAGATTGCCCGCGAAAAACAGCCCTTCTTCGCGCTGCCCTGTCTTCATTTCCGAATCTTCAATGACATCGGCCAGCATCGATCCGACAAGGATCATGGGGCAAATGCCGAGACCCGTCGAGATCGTCATTAACGCAAAGAAGAGGGGAAGCGTGATCGGATCGCCATTGACGGGGAACAGTTCAAGATAGCGCAAGATATAGGGGGTGAGGAAGAATATGACGGCCGCGAACGCAAAAAAGGCGGCGGCCCTTTTCTTTCCGAACCTACGCGACGCGATAGGCGCGACGAAGAAAGCCAGCACAACGCCGAGCAACAATGAGACCGGCCAAGCGGCAAAGGCCAATCTTGGGAATTCCCAAACATAGTTCTGCATGTAAGTGCTGGTCGCAAAGTTGAGGCCTTGGTTGGCATAGGCGAAAATGCCCGCAGCCATCAGCGTCAAGAAGGCCTTGTTGTTCAGCGTGCCTGCTATTGCTTTGAGCTCTTCTCCCAATGGTCGCTTTGGTGGCAATCGCTCGGGCCGCTTCGCCATGCGCTTGTGGGTGCCAACGGCTGCCACAAACACGGCCGTGCACATCATGATTACGCCGGTCCAGGCATAAGCATCATAGCCTTCGCGTCGCAGCAACCCCTTAGGTTGTTCAGGCGTTGGAGCTAAGAAAACCGCATAGGCAAGCCACAAGATGATCAGCCCACCAACCCAGCCGAAGAGGAAACGATAACGGATCACATCCGTCCGCTCGTGATAGTCCGCCGTCAATTCGGGGAGCATGGCAATCGATGGCACTTCATTCATCGCAATTGCGCTGCGCACAAGGATCGCGGACAGCGTCAGAAACACGAGAATCCCTGTCTGGCTCCACTCAGGGGGATGCCAGAGCAGGAACCAAGACAGACCAACCGGGATGATCGAAGCGTAAATCCACGGATGTCGTCGCCCCCAGCTGCTGTTTGTCCGATCGCTCAAATGGCCAATGACCGGATCGATAAACGCATCAATGATGAGCGCAATCATCACCGCCAGCCCGACCAAATCGGCGGGCAGGCCAATGACTTGATTGTAAAAGATCAGGAGGAAAACGGAAAAGCCATTATCCTTAATTCCATAAGCGATGGCACCAAAACCAAACGCCAGTTTGATTTTCATCGGAACCTTGGCGTCTGGCGTGGTGTCAGGGATGCTCATCCTTGGGCTGCGTCCACAAAGGCTTGCAGGCTATCAAAGATGCCCGGCGCATCCTCATTCCAACTGGAAGGCTGCCCCGTCGTTATCCCGCCATCGACTACGAAATGGCTGCCGGTGATAAAGCCTGCCTCTTTGCTCGCCAAAAAGGCGACCATATTGGCGATGTCGTCTGGCTCACCGCCGCGTTTGACGGGCTGCGTATGTTTGGAAATCTCAAAGATGATCTGGTTGGCTTGTTCCTTCTTCTCTGGCGGCACATCAAGCGAGGAGGAGAAGATGTTGGTCTGAATGAAGCCCGGGCAGATCGCATTCATCCGGATATTGTGCCGGGCGAGGTCAGTCGCGCCGACTTTCGTCAAATGGATGACGCCGCATTTGGCAACCGCATAGGCGGTGGGCGAAAAGCCTGCCGAGATCCCAGCGATGCTGGCCGTGTTGACGATGGACGCCCCCTCCCGCCCGATCATATGGGGCACTGCATAGCGCACGCCCATGGCGACCGAACGGAGGAGCAGGTTCATCGTCCTGTCCCAGCCTTCAGCGTCAATTTCATCAATCTTTTCCCGCGCGCCACCAGCACCGGCATTGTTGAAGACGACATCAATGCCGCCTGTCTTTTCGGCAGCGAAATCCATCAGGGCTTTGATGTCGTCGACCGAACAGACATCAGTCCTTTGAAAGAAGATTTTGCCGTTCGAGGTTTCGGCCAATTCCGCGCCGCCCACCTCATCAATGTCGCCTGCGATCACGGTTGCCCCTTCGCGGGCAAAAAGGAGGCATGTTGCTTTGCCGATTCCTGAAGCCGCACCTGTGATGACGGCAGTCTTGCCTGCGAATCTCATGCTTCTCTCCGTTTTTATTTGCCACCTATCCTGTGCGTTCCAGCGAGCATGTCAACGCACTTCCATCTTCCGCTACGGCAAGGCGGGATGATAAGTTGACGCTTGCGTAAAGTGCGAGGCTGGCCATAAGAGCGTCCGACGATTTAGGTGGAGGAACCTTGATGAGCGACCTTGAAACTTTCCGCGCCGAAGCCCGCGCTTGGCTCGAAGAAAATTGCCCAGCCGAAATGCGCACCCCTGCCCGCAGCGATGATGATGTCTGCTGGGGCGGGCGCAATTTTGTGTTCCAAAGCGAAGCGCAAAAGCAATGGATGGATCGATGCGCTGCCAAGGGCTATACTGTGCCCGATTGGCCAAAGGCTTATGGTGGCGCGGGGCTTTCTGCGGCTGAAACCAAGGTGCTTCGTCAAGAAATGGCGCGTCTGGGCTGCCGCTCCCCTTTGAACAGTTTTGGCATATGGATGCTCGGACCCGCACTCTTGAAGTTCGGCACTGAAGAGCAAAAGGTCCATTACCTCAACCAGATCGCACGCGGCGAAATCCGCTGGTGCCAAGGCTATTCAGAACCAGGCTCGGGCAGCGACTTGGTGTCGATGCAAACCTTCGGCGAAGACAAAGGCGATCATTGGGTCGTCAATGGTCAGAAGATTTGGACCAGCTATGCCGACAAAGCTGATTGGATTTTCTGCCTCGTCCGCACCGACAAGACGAACAAATATCAAGGCATTTCATTCCTCTTGTTCGACATGACAACGCCGGGCGTGACAACCAAGCCAATCCTCCTGATCAGCGGCAGTTCGCCTTTCTGCGAAACCTTCTTCGACAATGTGGTTGTGCCCAAGGATCAGATCGTTGGCGAATTGAACCGCGGTTGGGATGTTGCCAAATATCTTCTCGGCCATGAGCGGGAGATGATTTCCGGCATGGGCGGCGATGGCGGCACATCAGCGATTGGCGGAGCATTCAAAGAGATGCTTGGCGAAGAGCCTGTGCTGCGCGCGCAAATGGCTTTGTTCGATGTCGATAATCTGGCCTTCCGTGCCCATGGCGAACGCTTCATGGATGAATGGAAGACGGGCAAAGCGCATCCGGCCTATTCCAACCTGATGAAATATGCAGGGACCGAACTCAACAAGCGCCGTCACGAACTGGTTATGGCCTTAGGAGGATCAGAAGCGCTGGAATGGGATAGTGAACGGACGCGCGGCGGGGCCAAGCCCCGCGCATGGCTCCGCACCAAAGCCAATAGCATTGAAGGCGGCACCAGCGAAGTGATGCTGAACGTCGTTGCCAAACGCATCCTCGAAATGCCCGGAGCTTAACCCATGGCGATGATCCTCAATGACGACCAAGTGATGCTGCGCGATAGTGCGCGGGATTTCATGACGAGCGAAGCGCCCGTCAGCCATATGCGCAAATACCGCGACATGGGCTGCAAAGATGGCTTTGCCCATGGCCTGTGGAAGCAATTTGCCGAAATGGGCTTTACCGGCATTCTCATCCCCGAAGCTGATGGTGGCATGGGCATGGGCCATGTCGAAGCGGGCATCGTGCTTGAAGAAATTGGCCGCAACCTGACGCCTTCCCCATTCCTCACAACTGCTGTTGCTGCGGTCGAAGCCTTGAAGGCGGCTGACAAAGCAATGCGCGACCGCTGGTATCCCGGCATTTTGGCGGGCGACGCTGTGATCAGCGTGGCCATTGACGAAGCCGCCAAGCATCGCCCTGAAAAGATCAATGCCCGCGCCGAACGCAGCGGCAATGGCTTCAAAATCTCAGGCGCCAAGCAATTTGTGGTGCAAGGCGCTTCAGCGGATATGATCATTGTGGCCGCACGCACCGCAGGTGCCGCAGGAGAGACTGATGGGCTGACGCTCTTTGCCGTCGACAAAGACAGCGCAGGGCTTTCGATGGACTCAGCACGTCTCGTCGATTCGAGCATGGCCGCGCAGGTAAAGCTCGACGGCGTTGAAGTGACGGCAGACGCCGTCATTGGCGATGTTGATGGCGGTTGGTCGGTTCTCACGCGCCTGCTCGATGCTGGCCGCGTTGGTGCCGCTGCTGAAATGGTTGGTGTTGGATCCGGCGCGATGGATATGACCTTTGGCTATCTGAAGCAGCGTAAACAGTTCGACCGACTGATCGGTGAGTTCCAAGCGCTGCAACATCGCGCCGCACATCTTTACGGTGAAATGGAAGCCGCCCGTTCGATCACGCTCAAGGCGCAGAATATGCTCGACGAAGGCCATAAGCATGCCGAGCAGTATGTTGCGGCTGCCAAAGCCAAGGCAGGCCTCGCCTGCAACTTGGCAGTCCGAGAAGGCGTCCAAATGCATGGCGGCATGGGGATGACCGATGAATATGACATTGGCCTTTATATGAAGCGCGACCGCAGCTTGAATGAGTTTTTCGGCGACGCTTGGTATCACGCAGACCGCGTTGCCCAGATGAATGGATATTGATGATGGATTTTGGAAAACTCTTCAGCCTTGAAGGCCGGGTCGCGCTTGTCACCGGCGGGTCCAAGAATATTGGCAAGATGATTGCGGCGGGCTTCATTGCCCAAGGGGCCAAAGTCTACATCTCATCGCGTAAGGCCGATGCTTGCGCCGAAACCGCAGCCGAGCTTGGGCCAAACTGCATCCCGCTTCCCATGGATGTCTCCACTGTCGAGGGCTGCAAGGCCTTGGCCGCTGCCTTTGCCGAGCGTGAAGAGAAGCTCGACATTCTCGTGAATAATGCAGGCGCCGCATGGGGGGCGCCTTTTGCCGAATTCCCGGAAGTGGGTTGGGACAAGGTGATGGATTTGAATATCAAATCGCCCTTCTTCTTGACCCAAGCCCTGCACCCGCAACTGAAGGCGGCAGCCAGTGCTGCTCAGCCCGCCAAAGTCATCATGATCACATCGATCGATGGGATCCGGCTGAACCCATGGGATACTTATAGCTATCACGCGTCCAAATCAGGGCTCATTTATTTGACCAAGCGGATGGCGGCTGAGCTGATCAAGGATCAGATCAATGTCACTTCAATCGCACCCGGGGCCTTTGCCTCCGATATGAATCGCGCCGCTCGCGATCATGGCGATGCGGTGGCTCGACGCATTCCATCAAAGCGGATTGGCGTTCCCGAGGATATGGCCGCTGCCGCCATTTACCTCGCCAGCAATGCCGGCAATTACGTCGTTGGCGATACAATCACCGTCGATGGCGGTGTGGCCCATGCTTCAATGGGCGGAGGAATTGACGCCTAAAAATCGGTCAGTGCATAAAAAATTGTGCACTGCACAAAAAATCTCTTGCAATCCCGAATCAATCTCTATATTGTGCACTGCAACATAGAGATCGAAGGAGGCCATTGTGGCTGAGACCCGTGCAAAGAAATCTGTCGCTGCCGTTGCGAAGAAGGCCGTTGCTCCAAAAGCTACGCCCGTCGCTGCACCGAAGGCGAAGACTGTTCGCGCTGTTGCGCAAAAGATCGAGACTGAAACCGTTTTTTCCAATCCAATCGAAGGAATGACCGAAATGACCGACACCGTGAAAAAAGTTGCCGCAGAAGCTGGCGAAAAAGCAACCGCAATGCTCAAGGACGTCAATGTCCGTGCAAAGGATCTTCTCGCAAAGGGTGGTGAAATGACCAAAGAAGTCATGGAATTCAACAAAGCCAACATCGAAGCTGTTGTTGAATCAGGCAAGATCGCTGCAAAGGGTGCGCAAACAGCCGCTCAAAACGCAGTTGAACTGACCAAGAAGAATTGGGAAGCCAACACCACGCACGCTAAGGCTTTGACCGGCGTTCGCGCTCCTGCCGACTTCTTCAAGATGCAAACAGAATTCGCTCGCACGCAATTCGACGCAGCTGTTGCTGAAATGTCGAAGAACACCGAATTCACGCTGAAGCTGGCTGGTGAAGTTGTTGCTCCTCTGCAAAACCGTTATTCGGTTGTTGTTGAGCAAGTGAAAGCTCGCATGGCTGCCTAATGGCATGATGTGAGCTTCGGCTTACAGACGAAGAATAGAGGCCGCTTTCCAGAAATGGAGAGCGGCCTTTTTCTATTCCGCCCCAATTGCATCGCGCTGCGACTCGCGGCAAAGCGAGGGCACAATAGATAGAGGAGGAATCATGATCGGCGGAATGCAGGACTGGAAGCTGCGGATCACGCATCTGATCGATTATGCCGCGCGGGAACATGGCCCCCGGGAGATTGTAACGCGTTGGGCAGATGGCCGCATTGATCGCACCAATTGGGCGGGCGTCGCGCTGGAAGCGAAAAAGCTTTCTCAAGCCTTGGTGAAGCTCGGCTGCAAAACCGGCGATCGGATTGGCACCATTGCCATGAACCATCATCGCCACCTTTCTGCTTGGTATGGCGCCATTGGTTTTGGCGGGGTGATCCACACCATCAACGTCCGCCTGTTTGATGAGGATCTGACCTACATCATCAACCACGCCGAAGATAAGGTCATCCTTTACGATGCGCAGTTCCAACCGCTGATTGATCGGCTGAGGCCGCACCTGAAGACGGTTGAACATTATATCTGCTTTGATCGCGATGATGGTTACCCCGCGCTGCTCGCGCCTGAAGATGGCGATTATGAGTGGGCCGATGGCGATGAGCGGGACCCTTGCATGCTCTGCTATACCAGCGGGACAACGGGGCATCCGAAGGGCGTGCTGTACCAACATCGCTCCCACATGCTTCATGCTTTGACAGAGGTGGGGCCAGCGGGTTTTGACTTGTCTTGCCAAGCAGCCCTTCTCCCCATCGTTCCCATGTTCCATGCCGCAAGCTGGGGCCTTCCCTTTGCAGGAGCTGCGGCGGGTGTGAAGTTTGTGTTCAGTGCAACCAATGAAGCGCCAGTGCTTCATCAATTGATGCTGGACGAAGGCATTACGCACAGCGCGGGCGTGCCCACCGTCTGGCTCGCCATGTTCCAGCATCTCGATGCCCAGATTGCAGCGGGCAAAGAAGCTGGCCTTGGTAAGCTTCGCCTTGTCACCATTGGCGGCACAGCAGCCCCCCGCATGATGATTGAGCGGCTGATGAAGCAAGGCATTCGCGTGGGCCACGCTTGGGGGATGACGGAAACGTCGCCCATTGGAACGATGGGATCGCCAACGTGGAATTGGGACGATCTGACGCTGGATGAGCAGATTGAAATCGTTGCCAAGCAAGGCCGGGTTCCCTTTGGCGTGGAGCTTCGGGTCGTCGATGACAATGGCAATGCTTTGCCGCGCGACGGCACGTCGTCAGGCTCGCTTCATGTCCGTGGCCCTTGGGTGATCAAGCGCTATTTCAAGGCCGAAGCCGATGCGACGGGCGAAGACCAATGGTTTGATACAGGCGATGTTGCAGTGATCCATCCCGATGGCACGATGCAAATCACCGACCGGGCCAAGGATGTGATTAAATCAGGCGGCGAGTGGATCAGCTCTGCTGAGCTCGAAAATGCAGCGGTTGGCACGCCCGGTGTCGCGCTTGCTGCTGCGATTGGCGTCTATCATCCGAAATGGGATGAGCGGCCGATCTTGCTCGCGGTTAAATCGCCGGGGGCTTCAGTGACTGAAGCTGATGTGATGGACTATCTTGCGAGCCGCGTTGCCAAATGGTGGCTGCCGGATGAGATTCACTTCGTCGATAGCTTGCCGCAGACCGGCACGGGCAAAGTGCAAAAGGCGGAGTTGCGCAAAAGCTATAGAGATTATCAGTTGAAGTCCTTGGCTCAATAACAAGCTGGGTCGTCCCGGACTTGATCCGGGACCCATGCCTCCCTGCCTCATCCTGCTCGCTGCCTGGAAAACGAGGCATGGACTCCGGGTCGAGCCCGGAGTGACGTCTTGGTCTTAAGAGCGTACTTCCTTCGCCACGGCGTCCAATATGCCATTGATGAACCGCTTTTCGCGTGTGTCAAAAAAGGCGTCAGCAACGTTTAGATAGTCATTAATCACGCTGCCGACGGGAATGTCGGGACGGGCCAAAAGCTCATAGCTTCCGGCGCGGAGGATTTGCCGCAAGGTCCGATCAAGCCGCGCAATCGTCCAACCCTTGTCGAGCTTGGTTGAAATCACAGCGTCAATCTCATCGCGGCGCGCGTCCGTGCCCTTCACCACATCATCGAAAAAGGTGCCATCCGCGTCCGCATAGGTCGCGTCTTCGATGGTTGCGCCCAAGCGGTGCTGATGAAATTCGTGGAGCAACTGGGCCATCGGCGTTGCTTCCATTTCTTGCTGATACAGCGCTTGCACAGCGGCAAGGCGCGCGGCGGACCGGGATTTACTCATGACAATCTTTCAGAAACGGACGCCGCATGGGCAGGCAGGCCTTCAGCTGTGGCAAGCGCCACTGCGGCAGGGCCAATGGCGCGGATGCTGGCCGCATCGCAGGCAAGGAAGCTGGTGCGCTTCATAAAATCGAGAACGGACAGGCCGGACGAAAAGCGTGCGCGCCGTCCAGTGGGGAGCACATGGTTGGGGCCGCCAACATAGTCGCCAACGGCTTCCGGTGTGTGCCGCCCCAAGAAGATGGACCCCGCATGGCGGACTGCCGCAAAGAGCGGCTCCGGATCTTCGACCGCCAGCTCAAGATGCTCTGGGGCGAGACGATCCACCAGTGGTGGCGCTTCGGCCAACTCACTCACGACGATGATCGCGCCATAGTCATCCCAGCTTGCCCGCGCCGTGGCTTCGGTGCTGAGAGTTGGCAATCGCGCTTCGACCGCTGCTTCAACAGCATTGGCAAAGGCGGCATCATCGGTGATCAGGATCGATTGGCTGACCGGATCATGCTCAGCTTGGCTCAGCAAATCAGCGGCAATCCAAACCGGATCATTGCCCCCATCCGCAACGACCAAAATCTCCGACGGCCCTGCGACCATGTCGATACCCACGACACCATAAACCTGCCGCTTGGCTTCCGCGACCCAAGCATTGCCAGGGCCAGTGACGACATCGACGGGACGGATCGTCTCTGTGCCAAAGGCAAGTGCCGCAACCGCCTGCGCGCCGCCAATCCGCCAAACCTCGTCAGCACCCGCAAGCGCAGCCGCCGCCAATACAAGCGGATTAGCCTCTCCATTGGGCGTCGGCGTGACCATCACCAGCCGTTCAACCCCAGCCACTTTGGCGGGGATCAGGTTCATGAGGACAGAGGAAGGATAGGCCGCTCGACCGCCGGGCACATAGACGCCCGCTGCGTCCACCCCACGCCAACGCGCGCCAACGCGAACGCCAGCATCGTCAACCGTGTCACTATCGGCAGGGCGTTGCTGTTCATGATAAGTGCGGATTCGCGCAGCCGCCAGCTCAAGCGCTGAACGCAGTTCTGTATCAAGGCCATCCAAGGCCGCGTGACAGTCAGCAAGTGAAATAGCCCAGGGCAGATCATGCCCATCAAAGCGCTTCGTCAGGTCGGCAACAGCCGCATCACCTTCGCTGCGAACACGCGCAATGATTGCGGCAACGTCGGCGGATACGCCACTATCGGACTCTCGCCGAGCATTGACGAGCGCGTCAAATTGCGCGGCGAAATCGGGGGCAGCATTGGAAAGACGGATCAACTGACGGCGCTCCGAAACGCTTCAATCAACCGACCGACTTCTGCTTTGGTCTTGAAGGCCGCGCGATTGGCGATGAGGCGGGCAGAGACTTGGGCGATCACCTCAACCTCCACAAGGCCATTGTCTTTCAGGGTCTTGCCCGAAGAGACCAGATCAACGATCCGGCTGGACAAGCCCAGCAAAGGCGCAATTTCCATCGCGCCATTCAGCTTCACGCACTCGGCCTGCACGCCACGCGCGGCAAAATGCTTGGCGGTCAAGTTGGGATATTTGGTCGCGACGCGCACATGGCTCCAGCTGCGTGGATCATCATTCGCGGCCATTTCAATCGGCTCAGCGACAGAAATCCGGCAATGGCCAATGTTTAAATCCACCGGCGCATAAAGTTCCGAATAGTCAAATTCATCGATCACATCAGAGCCGACAATGCCCAGATGCGCGGCGCCATGAGCGACAAAAGTCGCGACATCAAAGGCCCGGACGCGGATCAGATTGATATGCGCATGGTTGGTCGCAAACTGGAGCGCGCGGCTTTCCTCATCGGAAAAAGCAGCTTCAGGTTCGATCCCTGCCTTGGCGAGAAGCGGCAAAGCTTCAGACAGGATTCGGCCCTTGGGAACGGCGATGATCAGCGAGTCAGTCATGGAGGAGCGGCTTTACTTGTGCAGTGCGGCAAGGGCAAGGACAGGCTTTGGTTTACTCGCCCCGCCAAACCGGTTTGCGCTTTTCCGAGAAAGCCCGCGGCCCTTCTTGCGCATCTTGGCTGTTATAGGCCACTTCATGCGCGGCCCATGCAGCATCAAGCGCGGCTGAGCGCCCCATTTCAGTTGCCAACATGACGCTTTCCCGCCCCGCCTGAACGGATAAGGGCGCCCCTTCCAAAACCTCTTGGGCAAGGGCAAGGGCCACATCCATCAGCGCTTCGGGTTCGGCCAAGCGATTGACGAGGCCAATCTCATAAGCACGCTGAGCGCTGATCGGTTTCCCCGTGAGGATGATCTCCATCATGATCCGTTGCGGGATCATATGGATGAGGGGAGCCGCCCAAGGCGATCCGCGCCCAACCTTCACTTCGGTAATCGCAAAGCTTGCGCTTGTGCTCGCGACGCAAAGATCGCAGCCTTGGGCAATCATCCAGCCACCGGCAAAGGCAACGCCATTGACCGCGGCAATGGTGGGCTTGCTGAGCTTCAAAGTCTCATAAGGCACCGGGAACATGTCGCGCGGCGGGACCTTCAGGCCCGTCTCGACCATTTCCTTCAAATCGCCGCCTGCGCAAAAAGCCTTGGGGCCAGCCCCTGTAAGGATCGCTATCCGCGCTGCGGGATCAGCGTCAAACCGCGCCCACGCCGCGAAAAGGCCTTGGCGCACGTCGAGGCTCAAGCAATTGCGGCTTTCGGGCCGATTGATGGTTAGGATCGCTATGCCGTCCGGGCGAACGTCATACAGAACAGCGTCGTTCACGGATTAAGCCGCGCTTTCGGCCTGCTTTTCTGCATAGACGCGGATCGGATCCTTCCGCCCTTCGACGACATCCTTATCAACCACCACTTCATCGACCCCGTCCATGTCAGGCAGATCATACATGGTATCGAGCAAGATATTCTCGACGATGGAGCGCAGACCCCGCGCACCGGTCTTGCGTTCAATTGCCTTTTTGGCGACCGCAGACACCGAATCTTCAGTGAAGGTCAGCTTCACATCTTCCAGATCGAACAGCTTTTGGAATTGCTTCACAAGCGCATTCTTCGGCTCTTGAAGAATCTTCACAAGCGCGGGCACATCCAAATCTTCCAGCGTTGCGATCACAGGCAATCGGCCGACAAATTCTGGGATCAGGCCATATTTCAGCAAATCCTCAGGCTCGCTTTGCTTTAGGATGTCGCCCGTGCGGCGCTCATCGGGAGCCGCGACATGTGCGCCAAAGCCAATTGATTTGCCTTCCAACCGATCCGAGATGATCCGCTCAAGCCCCGCAAAGGCCCCGCCACAGATGAAGAGGATGTTGGTTGTATCGACTTGCAAAAATTCCTGCTGCGGATGCTTGC
>DLOX01000195.1 GCA_002478575.1 Sphingomonadales bacterium UBA7473
ATGGGATCAAGATGGGTGTCAATTATGGCGGCAATAAAACCCGCTTCATCTCACCCGTGAAAGTTGGCAAGCGCGTGCGCGGTCGCTTCAAATTGCTCGAGATTGAAGAAAAGCGCCCTGGCCAGTTTCAGCAGACCGTTGAATATACGCTGGAGATTGAAGGCGAAGAAAAGCCTGCCTTGATCGCCGAGTGGATCTCGCAGTTTTTCATCTAAACTTATTAGCCTCCTCCTCCCAAAGACAAACTAAGGACCAAAACCATGCGCTCAGCCGTTATCGTATCCACCGCCCGCACCCCGATTGGCCGCGCCTATCGCGGGGCATTCAACAACACTGCTTCACCCACCCTTTCGGCCATGTCAATCCGCGCCGCCGTTGAGCGCGCTGGCATCGATGGCGCTGAAGTTGACGATGTTTGCTGGGGCTCAGCGCTTCAGCAAGGCAGCCAAGCCGGCAACACTGCGCGCACCTCGCTCCTCCGCGCGGGCCTGCCCGTCACGGTGCCTGGCATGACGATTGATCGCCAATGTTCATCGGGCCTGATGGCCATCGCGACTGCGGCCAAACAAATCATCTCTGACGGCATGGACATCACCATTGGCGGCGGCGTTGAATCGATCAGCTTGGTGCAAACTCCGGAAATGCGCGTTGCCCCAGATCGTGAACTGATCGCGATGCATGAGCATATCTATATGCCAATGCTGCAAACTGCCGAAGTGGTTGCCGCACGCTATAAAGTCTCTCGCGATGCCCAAGATGAATATGGCTATCAGTCGCAAATGCGCACAGCGGCAGCTCAAGCCGCAGGCAAGTTTGACGATGAAATCATCGCATGCACTGCGACCATGGCCGTCGTCGACAAAGAAACGAAAGAAGTCAGCTACAAAGAAGTCACACTGACCAAAGATGAAGGCAATCGCGCCGATACGACGCTCGAAGGCCTCAAAGCCTTGAAGCCTGTCATGGGCCCAGACCTCAACATCACGGCCGGTAATGCAAGCCAATTGTCTGATGGTTCTTCCGCGAGCGTGCTGATGGAAGAGTCGGTAGCAGCCAAAAAGGGCCTTAAGCCCCTTGGCCGTTACATCGGCATGGCCGTTGCTGGCACAGAGCCTGATGAAATGGGCATTGGCCCCGTGTTCGCCATTCCTAAGCTCCTCGCCGCCAATGGCCTGAAGATGGAAGATATTGGCCTTTGGGAACTGAACGAAGCTTTTGCCGTTCAAGTCATCTATTGTGCCGATCGCCTCGGCATTCCGATGGATCGTCTGAACGTCAACGGCGGCGCGATTTCGATTGGCCACCCCTATGGCATGTCTGGCGCGCGTATGGTTGGCCATGCGCTGATCGAGGGCAAACGTCGTGGCGTAAAATATGTCGTCATCACCATGTGCATTGGTGGCGGCCAAGGCGCCGCTGGTCTGTTCGAAGTCCTATAGTCGAGCGCTGGGGAGCGCTTGCGCTCCCCGCCCTTCGCCTCTAAATTCACCGCCATGCCAAAGACCGCCCATGATCACCGCCTGCACGAAGGCGATGCGCTTGCCGATGCTGCGCAGCTTGCGCTTGAGAAGGCAGGCGAGCAGTGGACGGCGATGCGGTCCAGCGTGTTTGACGCGCTATCCTCGTTCGAAAAGCCGGCCTCTGCTTATGACATAGCGGAGGCGGTTTCGAAGTCGCAAGGGCGGCGCGTTGCGGCCAATAGCGTCTATCGCATCCTGGATCTGTTCGTTGGCGCCAATGTCGCCATGCGGGTGGAAAGCAAAAATGCCTATTTGGCCAATGCTCACCCTGATTGTTTGCATGATTGCATCTTTCTGGTTTGCAACACCTGCGGATCGGCAACCCATATTGACGACGATAAATTGTCTGACGGCGTAAGAGCAGCGGCTCGCAAAGCGGGCTTCAATCCCGTGCGCCCCATCATTGAAGTACAGGGCATTTGCGGGGATTGTTCCTGATCACATTCAGCTTGCTGCATCAAAGCTGCACCTTGCCCTGACAAGAATCTCGTTCGACATCGTCAAAATGTAACGCTATTGAAGTGAATATGTCGGATATTCCTAAAACCCCGTTGCTGGACATAGTTCCATTTCCAGCCGACCTCCGCAAATTGAAGCCAGAACAATTGCGCCAATTCGCTGATGAGCTCCGCGCCGAGACCATTTCGGCCGTTTCGGTGACTGGCGGCCATTTGGGCGCAGGGCTTGGCGTTGTCGAACTGACGACTGCGATTCACTACGTCTTCAATACACCAGAAGATAAGCTGGTTTGGGACGTTGGCCATCAATGCTATCCGCACAAGATTATCACCGGCCGTCGCGATCGCATTCGCACGCTGCGGACGGGCGGCGGCCTATCCGGCTTCACCAAGCGGACCGAAAGCGAATATGATCCTTTTGGCGCTGCGCACAGCTCGACCTCTATTTCGGCGGCACTGGGCTTTGCGATGGCCAATAAGATGGCACGCAAGCCCGGGCGTGGCATTGCGGTCATTGGCGATGGATCGATGTCCGCTGGCATGGCCTATGAGGCGATGAACAATGCCATTCAGGCGGGCAATCGCTTGATCGTGATCCTGAACGACAATGATATGTCGATTGCGCCGCCGGTGGGTGGCCTCAGCGCTTATCTCGCGCGGCTGGTATCATCGCGGCCCTTCCTTGAGCTCCGCGATTTGGCCAAACGCTTTGCGCGGAAGCTCCCTCAGCCTTTGCATGACGCAGCCCGAAAGACGGATGAATATGCGCGTGGCATGGCGATGGGCGGCACTTTCTTTGAAGAGCTTGGCTTCTATTATGTTGGCCCCATCGATGGGCATAATCTTGATCATCTCATCCCCGTCCTTGAAAATGTCCGCGACGCGGCAGAAGGCCCTTGCCTCATCCATGTGGTGACCAAGAAGGGGCATGGATACGCGCCAGCGGAAGCCGCTGCTGACAAATATCATGGCGTTCAGAAATTCAATGTCGTGACCGGCGAGCAAGTGAAGGCCGCCGCAGGTCCGCCAGCCTACCAAAATGTCTTTGGCGAAACGCTCGCAAAACTGGCTGACACTGATCCTCGCATCTGCGCCATCACAGCCGCCATGCCATCCGGCACTGGCGTTGATAAATTTGCGAAGGCGCATCCAGATCGCTCTTTCGACGTAGGGATTGCAGAGCAACATGCTGTGACCTTCGCGGCAGGCCTAGCCGCCCAAGGCATGCGCCCCTTCTGCGCGATTTACTCAACCTTCCTGCAACGCGCCTATGACCAAGTGGTCCATGATGTCGCGATCCAGAATTTGCCTGTGCGCTTCGCGATTGACCGGGCTGGCCTCGTCGGCGCGGATGGCAGCACCCATGCTGGGTCCTTTGACCTTGCCTATCTCTGCACGCTTCCCAACTTCGTGGTGATGGCGGCAGCGGATGAAGCTGAGCTGGCCCATATGGTGAAGACTTGTGCCGATCATGACAGCGGGCCCATCGCGGTCCGTTATCCGCGGGGTAATGGCACAGGCGTGGCCTTGCCCGCCGAACCCAAAGCTTTGGAGATCGGCAAGGGCCGAATTGTCAGAAGCGGCAAGAAAGTCGCGATACTCTCGCTTGGTACACGCCTCGAAGAAGCGATGAAGGCCGCAGACCAGCTGGAAGCCAAGGGCCTCAGCACCACCGTCGCAGACTTGCGTTTTGCCAAACCGCTCGACGTAGAACTCATCCGCCGCTTGCTCACCACCCATGAAGTGGCTGTGACCGTGGAGGAAGCCAGCATCGGCGGCTTCGGCGCGCATGTGCTGACGATGGCGAGCGATGAAGGCCTGATCGACGCAGGCCTCAAACTCCGCACGCTCCGCCTGCCCGATGCTTTCCAAGAGCATGACGCGCCCGCTAAACAATATGCGGAAGCCGGTTTGGATGCAGCGGCAATTGTTGAATCGGTCCTAAAGGCGCTCCGCATGAATAGCATCGGCGTTGTGGAGGAAGTGCGGGCTTGAATGGCTATGCGGTGTTCGGAGCATGCTTGTTCCTCTTTGCCGCAGTTACATTAGCATTCAACTGGCGGCTTAGCGTTACTCAGAAGCGGATCGCTGAGAAGCGACCAAGCGTATCAGAGCAGGAATTTGTTGAGGCTTTGGTTTTGGAAGGTCTTTTAGAGCCGTGCGCGGCCAAACTGCATGAACTTGCGAAAGATTATTATTTCAGGGCGTTGGCTCCGCACCCCGATGACTTTCTTGACGGCTTCTTGAAGATTGATCCCGAAGATGTCGAAGACATTGTTGAAGAGCTCTGGCAGCTAACCGGCGCACCTCGCCCAACTCCCGAGAGCCCCCTCAACATTCCTGGCAGACTCAGCTGGAGATCGCTTGCTCGTTTTGTCGCTCAGCAATCGCTATTGCGAAGCGGGGGGTCGAGACTATATAACTAGTCACCTGACTAGTCAGAAAGGCGAACTACCATGAAATCCTGGCCCGTTCAGGACGCAAAGGCGCGGTTCAGCGAATTGCTGGAAACATGCATCGCGGAAGGTCCACAAATCGTTACAAAACGCGGCGCGGAAGCTGCGGTGCTGGTTTCTATCGAGGAATGGCAGCGGGCAAAGGCGGGGAATGGACGCTCCTTCAAAGAACTGATGCTAACCGATGAGGCACGGTTTGATTTGGACATTCCAAAGCGTGGACAGTTTCTCCATCGTGATCCTCCAAATTTTGACGACTGATGTTCCTGCTCGACACAAATGTAATTTCCGAATTGCGCCGTGCAAAGCCTCATGGCGCAGTGGTCAAATGGTTCGCAAATACGCCACAGCAACAACAATGGATTGCTGCTATCTCCTTTGGAGAAATTCAAACCGGAATTGAGCGGGCCAGGATTACCGTTCCTTTGAAAGCCGACGAAATAGAGAGATGGGCTGACGAGATAATGGCCACAGCCAGTGTTTTGGCGGCTGATGCGCCTATCTTTCGGCTGCACACGAAACTTATGATCGGGAAAACCATGGATCTTTACGAAGATGCTATGATCGCCGCCACCGCAATCCGCCACAACCTGATTGTCGTCACGCGTAACACAGCTGACTTTGATCCATTCCCGGTTCGGACCTTCAATCCTTTTTTAGGCGGTTCCAAATGAGCGATGCCATTCACCCCTTCACTCTCTCGGTCGATCAGTCCGAACTCGATATGCTCCAAACACGGCTGGCGATGACGCGGTGGCCGGAGGCTGAGACCGTTTCGGATTGGTCGCAAGGTGCTCCGCTCACGAAAGTCCACGCGCTGATTGACCATTGGCAGCATCGCTATGATTGGCGGCGCTGCGAAGCGATGCTGAATGGCTGGGGCATGCATGTGACCGAGATTGACGGGCTCGACATTCATTTCTGCCACATCCGATCCCCGCATGAAGGGGCAATGCCTTTGATCATGACGCACGGCTGGCCGGGGTCGATCATCGAGTTTTGCCATGTTGTCGGGCCGCTGACCAACCCAACGGCCTTTGGCGGCAAGGCGGAAGATGCCTTTCATTTGGTTCTGCCTTCCCTCCCCGGCTATGGTTTTTCGGGCAAACCAACGAAGAGCGGTTGGGGGATTGAGCGCATAGCCAAGGCGTGGGACGCGCTGATGGATCGGCTAGGCTATGGCGATCATTATCTTGCGCAAGGCGGGGACTGGGGGAGCGCCGTGACCGCGCAGCTTGGCATTCTTGCTCCATCCGGGCTGAAGGCGATCCATGTGAACATGGCGGTCGCGCGGCCTAATCCCGAAGACATGGCGGACATGACCGACTTTGAGAAAGCGTCTTTGGCGAGCCTTCAAGCCTATATGACCGATGGCAATGGCTATGCGCAGCAGCAAAAGAGCCGCCCGCAAACCCTCGGATACGGGCTGGCCGATTCTCCTGCTGGTCAAGCGGCATGGGTCTATGAGAAGTTCCAAGGCTGGAGTGATGCAGGCGACGATCCTGATGCGGCATTTGGCAAAGATGCGCTGCTCGACAACATCATGCTCTATTGGCTGACCAACAGCGGCGCATCATCCGCAAGGCTCTACTGGGAGAGCTTTGGCAGCTTCGCCGCAACAAAGGTCGAAGTGCCCGCAGGCATCACAGCCTTCCCAAAAGAAATCTTCCGCCCCTCAAAGCGTTGCGCGGAGAAGGTTTACTCCAATCTCATCTACTACAGCGAAGCGA
>DLOX01000263.1 GCA_002478575.1 Sphingomonadales bacterium UBA7473
TTATTGATAACGCCTCGCAGGAATAAATTCTTGCGAGGCTGATTCGCGTGACTCTTGATCAATTGCCGCTTCATCAAAATGCGACCATTTCCTCCATTGATTGGAGCGGTCTGGACGAAAGAGAGGCGCGGCGATTGCAAGAATTGGGCTTTGGCGAAGGCGCCAGTGTCTCCGCGCTTCATCGCGGGGTGCTCTTTTGGCGTGATCCGATAGCGGTCAAAATCGGTCGGATGACGGTGGCTTTGCGCAAGGCCCATGCCGCTGCGATGCAGGTCGTCCCCGCATGACCGCTTTGCCTTTGATTGCCCTTGCCGGAAATCCCAATGCAGGCAAGTCCGCCTTGTTCAATGCGCTCACCGGCGCACGGCAGAAGACGGGGAATTATCCGGGCGTTACCGTAGAGCGCCATGCCGGGCGGATCATGCTCGCCGATGGTAGGCCTGCGGAACTCGTCGATTTGCCGGGCACTTATAGTCTTGCCCCCGCAAGCCCCGATGAGGAAGTGACGCGCAATGTTGTGCTTGGAACTCAAGCGGGGGAAAGCGTTCCCGCAGCCCTGATCATCGTCGTGGATGCAGGTAATCTCGACAATCATCTGAACTTCGCGCTGGAATTGATTGCGCTTGGGCGGCCCGTGGTCGTTGCGCTTAACATGTTAGATTTGGCAGAGCGCGATGGGCTGACGCTGGATGCTGCACGCCTGTCCGCAGAGCTTGGTGTGCCGGTTGTGCCAACGGTGGCTGTGCGCAAACGCGGGCTCGATGAGCTAAAAGCAGCGCTCACGCCTTTGATCAGCGAAGCTCAAACCGCTGTTGCTATGCCGGAAGAAGATTTGGCAGCGCGTCGGACCCGTGCCCGGGCCATTGCCAAAGCTGCAATATTGGATGAGCAACCCACGCGGCGTTTGACGCGTCAAATAGACGATGTCGTGCTTCACCCTGTGATGGGGCCGATCATCCTGACCGTGCTGCTGTTCCTCATGTTTCAAGGTGTCTTCGCATGGGCGACGCCCTTTGCCGACGCGATCGATGGTGGTTTTTCGGCGCTTGCCGGATGGGTTGCCGCCAATACCCCACCGGGGCTCTGGCAGAGCTTTCTAACCGATGGCCTGATCGCGGGCGTAGGCGCCGTGATTGTCTTCCTGCCCCAGATCATCATACTTTTTGCCTTCATCCTCGTGCTGGAGATGACGGGCTATATGGTGCGGGCCGCGTTCGTGATGGATCGGTTAATGGCAAGTGTTGGCCTGTCGGGGCGCGCCTTCATTCCGCTGCTCTCCTCCTTCGCCTGCGCGATCCCCGGCATCATGGCGACGCGAACGATTGAGGATCCCAAGGACCGGCTGACGACCATCCTCATCGCGCCGCTCATGACCTGTTCGGCGCGCTTACCCGTTTACGCTGTCATCATCGCCGCATTCATTCCAGCGACCTCCGTTGGCCCGGGAATCGGGTTGCAAGGACTGGTGCTGTTCGGGCTCTATGTCGCGGGCATTGCTGGTGCGATGCTTGCCGCTTGGGTGCTCAAGAAGACCGTCGCCAAAGGGCGCGGCTTGGGCTTCATGATGGAAATGCCCAAATATCAATTGCCGCAATTGGGTGATCTTCTGCTTGGTCTCTGGCAGCGTGCTTGGGCCTTTTTGAAGCGGGCAGGGACGATCATTGCCGTCACGACCATGGTGCTTTGGGCCTTGCTCAGTTTCCCGCAAGTGCCCGTGGGCAGCAGCCAATCCCAAACTGAATATTCCATCGCTGGCCGCATGGCCGATGGCATTGAAGTCGTTGTGAAGCCCATTGGCTTCAATCACGAAATTGCGCTGGCACTGATCCCGGCGATGGCAGCGCGGGAAGTGGCGGTTGCGGCGTTGGCAACCACCTATGCGATCAATGAAGAGGATGAGGAAAAGCGCGACCAAGGGCTTGTCGAGCGGCTCCAAAGCAAATGGAGCTTGGCGACAGCACTTGCCTTCTTGGCTTGGTTTGTCTTCGCGCCGCAGTGCATCTCCACCATCGCCATCGTGCGGCGGGAAACCAACGGCTGGAAATGGCCGATGTTCATGCTCAGCTATTTGTTCGTGATGGCTTATGTTGCGGCGGGCCTGACCTATTGGACCGCCGTGGCGCTGGGCTGGGGATGAATAAAAAGCGGCGCCCGGTGAGGGGCGCCGCTTCCATCGCATGTCATCATCACCAACAAAACGAAATCACTCAGACCGTTTCCCGCCAATCTGAAGACTATCGCTCGCTTTGCCCCCTAAGCAATGACGATTGCGCTATTTACTTGCATACGCACCGTGGCTTTGGCCGTGGCTTATACACTTTTTTGCGGGGAGCGACATAGCGTTTCCGCGGTGCCGCTGCATAGACAACTTCTTCTGTCACCGTTGTGTGCGTCGTCACTACGGGTTGAGATTGAACCGTTACCGTGATCGTTTCTCCGCCATAGCCATAGCTCGGGTAACGATAACTATAGTGGCCACCGGGCTGAAGCACTACGGGCGAACGACCGTGATGTCCGCCTTGCCAATGCGGGCTTGTGCCTTCGTACGTGCCTTCCCAAGTTTGCGTTGGGCCGTCATTCCAGCGACCCGTCCATTGACCTTGCCACTGGCCATTGTGCGTGGTTCCGGTCGGTGCATCATAGCCATAATCATAGTCAAGATCGCGAGCACGCTTGCTGTGCTTGATCCGCTTCATCTTCTTTGGCTTGTAGCCGCGACCATCACGGTCACCGACGTCTACTGCAGCACCTGCGACTGCACCGAGACCTGCGCCGAGCAAAGCGCCAGCGGTTCGGTCACCGCGCCCCGCAATCGCACTTCCGGCAATCGCTCCAACGGCACCGCCGACCACTGCACCACCGAGCCCACCATCTCGATCACGACCTTGTGGACGGCGATCATCATATCGACGGTCATCATAACGACCGCCATCGTCACGATAGCCATATGAGTCGCTATAATCTTCGGTATAGCCCGTATCATCATAGCGATCATAACGATCCCATTGGACGTTTGGCACATAGTCTTGAACGCGGCCATAACGGTCCGTCAAAACGGCATCATTATAATAGCGTGACCAGCCGTAGCCGACCGATGGGCGAGAGAAGCCATAGCTCCAATAATTGCTGAGGAAGAAAGCGGGGTTTACCCAATAGCTCGGAAGGGCAAAGCCAACGAAGGGACGGCGATAAGCGCCCCACCCGCCGGGTGCGCGATAGCCATGAGCCCAACGTCCATTGTGACGGGCGCCCCAATTGCGTGGACCACCAGCCTTGGGCATCCGCGTGCCGCCCATGTTCTTTACGCCCTGCTGCACCATCGTTGCGCCGGGGGCTGATTGGGCTTGCGCGACCATCGGCATTGCTGCCGTTACTGCCGCCATCACGATAAATTTGAAACTCTTCATCAGGGTCGCTCCCATTCTACGCTTTGCCTACCTTAAACGCTCGACTCGTCTATGGTTACCTGGCTCTTCATCGCAGAGATTAACAGTTGGGAAACCATATCTCTATGGGGTGAGATGGTTAAAATCGTCCCGTTTTTGGCCAGATTGGGTCTGAAATGCGGTCACAGAGCAATTCAAGGCCCTTCTGATCCTCTTCGTCGAAACGAGCGGGAAGGGGACTATCGAGATCCAGAACGGCAAAAACCGCGCCATCGCGCTTCATGGGTATGACGATTTCGGAGCGCGAAGCGGCGTCGCAAGCAATGTGGCCGGGAAAAGCATGAACGTCAGGAACAAGCTGCGTCTTCCCACTTTCCGCAGCAGTTCCGCACACACCCTTACCCAGCGGAATACGGATGCACGCAGCCTTGCCTTGAAACGGGCCAAGCACCAACCCGCCATCAACCATGCGATAAAAGCCAGCCCAATTGAGATCAGGCAAAGCCTCCCAAAGCAAAGCAGAGATGTTCGCCATATTGGCAATCGCGTCATCCTCGCCCGCCGTTAACGCGTCAGCGGCCTCCAACAATTCAGCGTAAAGCTCTTGCTTCGATTGGGCCGACAAAGAGAGAGTGAACATGAGGCTTCCTTGCACTGAGGTAACGGTCCATTAAGCAAGGCCAACGACTTATGCCAGAGAGAGGAAATGCTATGCCCTTTGGATCAGCTATTATCACCGGAGCGGCCGCCGGAATTGGAGCGGCACTTGCTCGGCATTTGGCAGGAACGGGCACCAAAGTGGTTCTGGCTGATGTTGAGCTTGAGAAGGCCCAAGCTGTGGCTGACGCCATCATTGCTTCGGGTGGTGCAGCGAAGGCAACTATGCTGGACCAAGGGGATGCCGAAAGCATCGCAAGCTTGGCCGAAGCGGCACTGGGGTGGATCGGTCATGCGCCTGATTTGGTTGTGGCCAATGCTGGCGTTGGGGCTGGGGGAGCGATCTTCAAAACACCACGCCGCAACATCGATTGGGTGCTTGGCGTCAATTTGGTTGGCCCCATCGAGCTCGCTCGCGCCTTTGTGCCTTTGATGATTGAACGAGGGATGCCATCGCGCTTTGTGACAACCGCATCTGAACATGCTGTTGGACTGCCATCGCGCGGCGGACAGGCATCTATCTACACGATCAGTAAGCATGGGGCATTGGGGTTTGCAGAGGTGCTCCGCCGAGATTTGGAGGGCACTTGTGTTGCGGCGTCTGTGATCTGCCCTGCGGTTGTGAACACTGACATTTGGAACACAATGCGCAATCGCCCCGCGCAATTTGGCGGTCCTCGGCTGCTCGATGAAGCTCATAAACCTGATCCGGCGCTTGGCCTTTCGTCTGACGTTGCAGCCGCCCGCATTACTGAAGGGTTGGAAGCGGGGGAGTTTTACATCTTCACCCACGGGCAAGACATAAGCGAAGTTCACCGGGCTAGGGCAGATGAACTTGACGCCGCCCTTGCTCGCTTTGCGGCTCGATATGGAGAAATGGCATGAGATACATCCTGTTTGCGGTCGGGTTAATGAGCGCCTCTCCTGCGCTTTGCCAAGATCGAGTGGAACCGGACAAGAAGGCAGGCGACATGATGGGCGACGCGGTTACCCAGCCGCTGTCTGATTTGAATCTGAAGAAAAAGGGCGTCCCAGCTGCGTTGCTCGAAATCAAAGACGCGCCCTATGATCTGAATGGAATCAGGACTTGTCGCCAAATCATCGAAGAAGTGACGAAGCTTGATGAAGCCCTTGGTGATGACTTCGACCGGATTGAAGTCAACACGCGCGACAAAAAGCGCAAGACAGGCGCGTCAGAGGTGACGCGGGGTTTGATCTCCAGCCTCATCCCCTTCCGCGCGTTGATCCGCGAAGTGTCTGGCGCACGTGCTTCTGACAAAGACTATCGTGAAGCCATTTATGCCGGTGTGGTGCGCCGGTCCTACCTGAAGGGCCTTGGGACAGCGCGGCGTTGCCGAGCGCCGGGGAGGCCGCTAACGGCGTTGGAAAGCGCGCAGCAAGCGGCGGATGAGGTATTACAAGACGATGAGAAGCAATGAAGCCTCAAGGCTCGCGCGTAACCGGCTGTGGATGGGCCTTGATGATTGCAACAATGTCGATGATTTCCGTGAGCTAGCCCGCCGACGGCTCCCTGGACCTATCTTTCATTATATCGATGGCGCGGCTGACGATGAACTGACCAAGGACCGCAACACATCGGCCTTTGCCGACTGTGATTTAGTGCCCAATGTGCTCGCTGGGGTTGAGGAGATTGACCTTTCGACCACAGTCATGGGGCGGCGGATGGAAATGCCGCTCTTCTTTTCGCCGACTGCTCTACAGCGCCTCTTCCATTGGCAAGGGGAACGCGCCGTTGCGGCGGCAGCACAGAAATATGGCGTCTATTTTGGCATCTCCTCGCTTGCCACTGTGAGCATCGAAGAGATTGGCCGGATGGGCGATAATCCAAAGCTGTTTCAGCTCTATATCCACAAGGATAAGGCCCTGAACCACGCGATGATCGAAGCCTGCAAGGCGGCCAAGTTTGATGCTATCGCGCTGACAGTCGACACAATCGTTGGCGGCAATCGGGAACGTTGCTTACAAACAGGCTTCACCTCGCCACCAAAGGTTACGCCATCATCCGCGCTCAGCTTTGCGGCGCACCCGCAATGGACCCTCAACTACCTCTTCCGCGAGAAGTTTGAGCTTTCAAATCTGAAGGATCATGTGGCGGAGGGCACCAACGTTGCCTTGTCCGTCGCCGACTATTTCAACACCATGCTTGATCAATCGATGGATTGGAAAACTGCGGAAGCGGTCCGCGTTCAGTGGGGCGGGCAGTTTTGTTTGAAAGGCATCATGTCAGTTGAAGATGCGAAGCGTGCGGTTGATATCGGAGCAACGGCCATCATGGTCTCCAACCACGGCGGGCGGCAATTGGATGGCAGCCGCGCGCCCTTTGATCAGCTGGCCGAAATTTGTGACGCTGTTGGAGACAAGATTGATGTCATCTGTGACGGCGGCATTAGACGCGGCAGCCATGTGCTGAAAGCTCTGTCGGTGGGTGCGAAGGCCTGCTCTGGTGGGCGCATGTATCTCTATGCGTTGGCCGCCGCTGGCCAGCCTGGCGTGGAGCGCATCATGGGCAGGCTCCGGGCAGAGATTGAGCGTGACATGAAGTTGATGGGTGCAAAGTCGGTCGAAGATCTGGGACGAAGCAACCTGCGTTGGCGGTAAAACGCAAATCCAATGGCAAAAATCTCCTGCAAGTTAAGGAACTTAAGAGGGTGTTAAGTTCCGATGACATAAAGGCAACTTGTCACAATAGTTGATGAGTTTAAGCGTCGATGTTTGGAAAACCCGAGATTAATCCCGAGGTGCCCAGCCCGTTTGCCTTGTTGACAAGGCAATGGAGCATTTCGCGCAGCGTTTGGATCATTGCGATCGGCGTTGTGGTGATGAGTGCAGCGATATTGGGCTCCGCGGCGGTTCAAATGATCGGTATTCGCAAACTAAACGCCAGTTTGGAGACTGTCGCGGGTCTTGATGCCCGCGCACGCAAGCTTGAAGCCGTCATTGATGAGTTCTACGACAACGCCGATAATCTAATTGCTTCAGGCAATGAAGGTTCAGAAGCCAATGCTCGGCAAGTAAAACTATATGACCTCGTATATCGCATCGGTGCGTCCGGCGCCGAATTAACTACAGAATTGCCAGAAGCTCGCAACCTTTTCAATCCGTTTGAGGCAGAGCGACTTGCGGCTTCATCCGCTGACACTGCCCTTGCCGTGGGGCCCTTGACACCCGCCAAAGAAAGGGCCGCGGCTCAGGCCCTCGTCAAGTCCCAGATTGAGCGGATTGCAGCCCAATCCCATGCCCTTTCGGACTTTACCCGGGTTGCTCACCAAAACTCCCAAGCGCAGGTGACTGCTGCAATCAGTCGAGCCTTTTTGATCATCTTGTTAGTGGGGGCAGTCAATTTGCTCGGAGGATTGGCGCTCATCCGTTATCTCATCGAGTATTTTGCGCGGCCCGCGCGCCAGATCGCGAAGACGACCCGTTCTCTGGCGGAAGGCAATCTGGACATTAAAGTGCCACCAATGGCGTTAAAGGAACTCAGTCAGATTGGCATTGCGCTGGAGCGGTTTCGAGAAACGGCGCAGGTGGAACGTGATCTCGCTTACAGAGACGTCGCGTCGGGCATGCCCAATCGGCGCGCTTTTCTTCGCGACTTGCGCATCTGCGTAGCTGGTGATGCGCCGACACATATCCTCTGCTTTGTTGATATTGACCGGTTCAAAGATGTGAATGACATTTACGGTCATGACGCCGGTGACATATTGGTGCGATCCATTGCCGACCGCTTGATCACTCGCTTTCCTGATGCAGGGGTCTACCGCATTGGTGGAGACGAATTTGCGCTCATCTATCAACCCAGAAAGGTTGAAACGCCAGCCGATGTCGGGAGAGCGATTGTCCTTTCCATGCGTGAAATATTCACGGTCGGGAAGAGCAAGTTGATGTCTACCAGTTCTGTTGGGATGACCATCATCCGCGCAGGCGACGACCCGGATGTCTTAATCAGTCAAGCGGATGTGGCGCTTTATCACGTTAAGGAAAATGGGCGCGACGGGTCTGCCCTATATTGTGTTGACATGCTGGCGAGAGACGAACGGACCCGGCTCATCGAGCATGCATTGCCGCTTGCTCTAAAAGGAGATGAGCTTCGTCTTGTCTATCAACCCATTCTTGCGACGACATTTGGGGAGCCTCCCCAAGTGGAAGCTTTGCTGCGCTGGAATCATCCTGACTTTGGTGTTATCTCGCCGGAGGAGTTTGTTCCCATCGCTGAACGATGCGGAAAGATGATCGAGTTGGGGGATTGGGTTCTTGATCGGGCCTTGGCCGATATGAAGCGTTGGCCAGATATGCGGGTCGCGATAAACCTGTCGGCCATTCAGCTTAGGGCGCCCGATTTCGCCCACCATGTGCTTGGACTAACAGAAAAGCACGGTATCGCACCGCGCAGGGTGGAGCTGGAAATCACTGAAAGCGTCGCTATTGAAAATAGCGAATGGGTCCAGCTGACCTTGGGCTTGTTGCGGTCTCATGGGTTTCGGATCGCACTCGACGATTTCGGGACAGGTTATTCCTCGCTCGCGTTCATCAAGACTTATCCGCTTGACCGAATAAAACTTGATCGATCCTTGCTACAAGGATTTGGCGAGGATGAGGCCGCGGCAGCTGTCCTTGATGCAGCTGTTGCTATTGGGTCTAGGCTGAAGCTTGAAGTGGTTGCGGAAGGTGTCGAGAATGCGTCTCAAGCCAATGCGATGACTTTGCTGGGTTGCACCCATCTCCAAGGCTATTTCTTCTCTCAGCCCTTGGAGGCGGATCATGTTGTCGGATATTTTTCTCCGCACCGGGAAAAGCAAGTCGGTCAAATCCGCGCAGCATAGCGTCTTCCCACCATTGACCACTCTCTTTTGGGCTGCCATCGGATGAGCCGTGTCGCCATTCACTCTTCTTCGCCCCTTTCTGCATCGCTTTGACCCGGAAAAAGCCCATCGCCTGACTTTGGCAGCGCTTCGGCTTTGGCCAAGTGGCTTGGCTCCCGCCTCCGATCCCATTCTGGCGCAATCGGTCGCTGGTCTGTCCTTTCCCAATCCTGTTGGTTTGGCGGCTGGCTTTGACAAGGATGGGGAGGTGCCATTGGGGGCGCTTGGCCTAGGCTTCGGCAGTGTTGAGGTGGGGACGCTGACTCCGCGCCCGCAGGAAGGTAATCCGCAGCCGCGGCTGTTCCGCTTGACCGAAGATCGCGCCGTCATCAACCGCATGGGCTTTAACAATGGCGGGCAAGTGGATGCTTATAAGCGCCTGAAGCAAAGCTATATGGCACGGGCTGGGGTTATCGGCGTCAATGTTGGAGCCAACAAGGATTCAGTCGATCGCATCGCCGATTATGCGGCCGGTGTGGCGCGGATGGGCGCAGTTGCGTCTTATCTTACGATCAATATTTCGTCTCCAAACACGCCAGGCCTTAGGGCCTTGCAGGATGAAGCGGCGCTGACGGAACTGCTGGTTGCGGTGAACGAAGCCAATGGCAGCAATGGGCCGCCACTCTTCTTGAAGGTCGCTCCTGATCTGGAGCCTGCCGATATCGAAGCCATCGCTCGGCTGAGCGTCGGGCGGGTGGCGGCTTTGATCGTCTCCAACACGACCATTTCGCGACCCGATTTGCGATCTGCGCAGGCAAGCGAAAGCGGTGGACTGTCCGGCGCGCCACTCAAAGATTTGGCCCAGCAGCGCATGCTCGATTTCCGCCGCGCGACGGGGGGATCCATTCCTTTGATTGGTGTTGGCGGCATCGCAAGCGCGGAAGATGCTTATGCCCGCATTCGCGCCGGTGCGTCGCTCATCCAGGTATACTCCGCGCTTGTTTACGAAGGCCCGGGGCTCGCCAAGCGGATTAATTTGGGGTTGGCAGAGATGCTGCGCCATGATGGTTTCACTAACCTTTCTCAAGCCGTCGGTGTGGATGCGCGATAGGGCTTTGCCCGGGGATTATAAGACGATAGGATGGTGCCGATGATCCGTTTCTTACTCACAATGTCGCTTTGCTTTTTGCCTGCCCTTGTGGCCGCCAAAGGCACTGTTTCCTCAGCGGATCCTCGCGCAACCGACGCGGGCATGGAAATCCTAAGAGCAGGCGGAAGCGCAACCGACGCGTCTATGGCGATGATGTTGGTGTTGACGGTGGTTGAGCCGCAATCATCGGGCATTGGGGGTGGTGGCTTTCTTGTCCATCATGACGCGAAGACGAAGATGGTCGCAACCGTCGATGGGCGGGAAACGGCTCCTGCCTCTGCCACGCCAACTTTGTTCCTCAACCCCGATGGAACACCAATGCGCTTTCGGGAAGCGGTGCCCGGCGGGCGGTCTGTTGGTGTCCCCGGCAATATCGCCTTGATGGCCAAAGCCCATAAGAAATGGGGCAAGCTCAAATGGGCAAAGCTATTTGATCCTGCCATTCGCGTTGCCGAAAATGGCTATGAAGTGACGCCACGTTTGGCGGGTGTGATCAAAACGATGTCAGCCGTGTGGGGCGATTTCCCTGAAACCCGAGCGATTTATTGGCAGGACGGCCGACCGAAAGCGGCAGGCGAGACAATCCGCAACCCCGCGCTTGCCAAGCTTTTGCGTGATGTGGCCAAACGCGGACCCAAGGCTTTCTACTCCGGTCAAAATGCCCAAGCGATTGTCGATGCTGCTGGCCAATCCAAGCGCAACCCAACCGTCATCACCAAAGCTGATATCGCCAAATATCAGGCGAAGGATCGCGCCGCTGTTTGCACGACTTATCGGGTCTATAAGCTTTGTGGGATGGGGCCGCCATCTTCAGGCGCGACGACGGTGTTTCAGATCCTCGGGATGGTCGAACGGTTCGACATGAAGGCGCTGGGCAAAGATGATCCCAGAAGTTGGCATCTGATCGCAGAGGCCATGCAATTGGCTTATGCGGACCGGGAGAAATATCTGGGCGATGCGGACTTTGTGTCGGTGCCGGTCGCAGGGCTGCTCGACAAAGCCTATATTGCAAGCCGGTCAGCAATAATTTCTGAAACCAAGGCATTGGGAGCGTATGCGGCAGGCAATCCTCCCGGCGCTCCTCAGCGCATCTCAGCTGTTTCCGGCGAAGTCAGCGGGACAACGCATTTTGTTGCTGTCGATGGTGCAGGCAGTATTGCAACTTACACCTCGACCGTGGAAGGCCCCTTTGGCAGCCAATTGGTCGCCAACGGCTACATCCTGAATAACGAACTGACCGACTTTACTTGGGTGCCGGAAAAGCAAGGCGCACTGGTCGCCAATCGCGTGCAGCCGGGTAAGCGGCCGCTTTCCTCCATGTCGCCCACTATCGTCTATAATGACAAGGGCGAACCCATCTTCACAGTAGGGGCAGCAGGCGGCAAGACGATCATCATGCAAGTCGCCAAGACATTGATTGCGCATCTCGATTGGGGATTGCCCGTTGATCAGGCTGTGGCGGCACCCAATATCTATTTCGGCGGCGATGGCCTGCTGTTGGAGGCCAATACTCCACTTGCGGCGATGGCAGGGCCTTTGGCCGGCTTTGGCCGAACCGTTGTGCAATGGAATGGCAGTGGCAAGCTGAACGCTGCGGCCAAGGTCGGCGACAAATGGGTAGGGGCAGCTGATCCACGCAGTGAGGGCACAGCCGCTACTGAATAAGAGACATAAACGATAAGAGGATAGATGATGGCAGCTCGGGAATTTGAACATTTCCCCAATTTGGTGACTTTGTTTTTCACGCGAGCCACCGAAAATGGAGATAAGCCTTTCCTAAAGGCAAAGCGCGGCGGCAGCTGGCAATCGATCAGCTGGGCCGAAGCGGCGCAGCAAGTCGCGTCTCTGGCAGCAGCGCTGAAAGGCATAGGCTTGAACCCAGGAGACCGAGTGATGCTGGTCTCCGAAAATCGTCCCGAATGGTGCATCGCTGACCTTGGCATCATGGCCGCTGGTTGCGTAACCGTGCCAACATACATCACCAATACTGAGCGCGATCACCAGCATATCATTGAGGATTCCGGTGCAAGCGCCGTAATCGTCTCTACCCCCAAGCTCGCCCAAGCGCTTATCCCTGCCGCCATCCGCGCGACCCATGCCCACCATTTGATCGGCATGGAGGATTTGCGCGTCGGCCAGTCAACCGGCGTTCAGGTCCATAACTGGTCAGAATTGCTCAAAACGCCCGCCAATGTGACCGAGTGCGCGGCGCATGCAGCGGCTAACTTCAAACGCGAAGATCTAGCCTGCCTGATCTACACCAGCGGCACCGGCGGCAGCCCGCGTGGCGTGATGCAGCATCATGGCGCGATCCTCTTGAATGTCGGCGGCGCGATCCAGGTGATTTCCGAAGATTTCGGTTGGGGGGATGAGCTGTTTCTTTCCTTCCTGCCGCTCTCCCATGCTTATGAGCATACAGGCGGCCAATTCCTGCCGATTGGACTCGGCGGTGGCATTGCTTATGCGGAGGGCCTCGAAAAACTGATGGCCAATATGGAAGAGGTGAAGCCCACGATCATGGTGGTGGTGCCGCGCCTGTTTGAAGTGATCCGAACGCGGGTGATCAAGGCGTTTGAAAAAGAAAGCGGGTTCAAGAAGGGCTTGCTTCGTCGCGCGCTTAGCCTTGGTTCAAAAGATTTGTCGGGCACGATGCGGTTTTGGGACAAGCCGATGGACGCGTTCTTGAACAAAACGCTTCGGCCTGCGCTTCAAGCCAAATTCGGTGGGCGAATGAAGGCGCTCGTCTCTGGCGGTGCGCCGCTTAACCCCGAAATTGGGACTTTCTTCCACAGCCTCGGCATCACGCTGTTGCAAGGCTATGGCCAGACGGAAGCTGCGCCGATCATTTCCTGCAACCGGCCCAAGGCTGGGCTCAAAATGGATACAGTCGGCCCGCCTTTGAAAGGTGTGGAAGTGAAGATTGCCGAGGATGGGGAAATCCTCGTGCGCGGTGAGCTCGTGATGCATGGCTATTGGCGGAATGATGTTGAGACCGCCCGTGTGTTACAAAATGGCTGGCTCCACACTGGTGATATTGGCGAGATCGACAAGAAGGGTCGCGTGAAAATTACCGACCGTAAGAAAGATATCATCGTCAATGATAAGGGCGAAAATGTAAGCCCGCAGAAGATTGAAGGCATGCTGACGCTGCAACCTGAGATCATCCAAGCGATGGTGAGCGGTGACAAGCGGCCGCATATGGTGGCACTTGTTGTGCCAGACCCAGAATGGGCGCTGGAATGGGCGCAGGCGAACAGCATTCCCTATAATCTGGCTGAACTCTGCGATTTGCCAGCGTTTAAGTCGGCCGTTATGGCGGCTGTTGACGGCGTGAATAAGCAGCTTTCGGTGACAGAAAAAGTTCGCAAGATCACGCTCACCCCCAATGGCTTCACCATTGAGAATGAAATGCTGACGCCCAGCCAGAAGATAAGGCGGCATGTGATCCGCCAGACCTATGGTGCACAAGTGGACGCGCTTTACGGCGGATAGTGTAACGCCCTCTTGATAATCGGACCAAAACAGTCCAATTAACAGGGCATGCGCCTTTCGAGTCTTACAGATTATGCCGTTGTGCTGATGTCCGCGGCTGCTCGCCACCATGGAGAGGCCCGTTTTCATGCGGGTTCGCTCTCGGATGAAACGGGTTTGCCGCTGCCAACTGTGCAGAAATTGGTCAGCAAATTGTCGGCGGCGAACCTGCTGAATTCTGCGCGAGGCGCAGGTGGAGGCTTATCGCTCGCAAAACCGGTGGCCGAGATCACGCTCGCAGACATTGTTGAAGCCATTGAAGGGCCAATTGCGCTCACAGCTTGTGTTGAGACCGGGCGGCATGATTGCGGGATGGAGGATGTCTGCGTCGTTCAGCCGCATTGGCCCGTGGTGAATGAAGCTTTGCGGAGCGCCCTTGCAGGCGTGAGCCTGATGACCTTGTCGGAGCCACGCGCATGACCGAAACGATCCTGAAAGACCAAGCGGCCCATGATGCCGCTGCCAAGGTGGCCGATTATGAACATGGCTGGTCCGCCGATATCGAAACCGATTTCGCGCCCAAGGGGCTGACAGAAGACACTGTCCGCTTCATTTCGGCGAAGAAAAATGAGCCTGAATGGATGCTCGAGTGGCGTCTGAAGGCCTTTGCCATGTGGCAGACGATGGAGGCTCCTGATTGGGCGAAGCTCAATGTGCCGCCTATCGATTATCAAGACGCCTATTATTATGCTGCGCCCAAGGCGAAGCCGAAGCTTGGCAGCTTGGACGAAGTCGATCCGGAAATCCTGCGGGTCTATGAAAAGCTTGGCATCCCCATCGAGGAACAGAAGGTTCTGGCGGGCGTCGAAGGTGCGCGCAAAGTCGCGGTGGATGCGGTGTTCGACTCAGTGTCTGTGGCGACCACCTTCCGCGCCGAGTTGGAACGAGCTGGCGTCATTTTCCGCAGCATTTCGGAAGCGATCAAGGAATATCCTGATCTGGTGAAAAAATGGCTCGGCAAGGTTGTGCC
>DLOX01000163.1:0-15717 GCA_002478575.1 Sphingomonadales bacterium UBA7473
ATGACCCAGTTCAAGGACAAGGCGGGCAAGCATCGCGATTCGGTCTCGGTCGCGCTTTTCACCTATCCCGTGCTGCAGGCCGCCGACGTGCTGATCTATCAGGCCACCCATGTTCCCGTGGGCGAGGACCAGAAGCAACATCTGGAGCTGGCCCGTGATATCGCCCAGAAATTCAACACGGATTTCGAAGCGGACATATTCACGCTGCCCGATGCAATCATTCCCAAGGCCGCGGCCCGGATCATGTCTTTGCGCGATGGTTCCGCCAAAATGTCAAAGTCAGATCCAAGCGATATGAGCCGCATCAACCTGACCGACGATTCTGATGCGATCATGCAAAAGGTGAAAAAGGCGAAGACCGATCCAGAACCTTTGCCATCGGAAGCGGCGGGATTGGAAGACCGGCCAGAGGCATTGAACCTTGTGACCATCTATGCGGCGTTGACCGATGGTACGGTGGATGGCGTGCTCAGTCAATTCGGCGGGCAAGGCTTTGGGAGCTTCAAGCCTGCGCTTGGCGAAGTGCTGGTGGAAACGCTTGCGCCCATCGCCAAACGCTTCGCGGCGCTGAAAGGTGATCATGCTGCAATTGATAAAGTGCTGATTGAAGGAGCGGAAAAGGCTTCGGTGCTTGCTGCCCCGACTTTGGCGGCAACTTATGCCGCGATGGGTTTGCAACGTTAGGCTTCGGCTGAGAGGCGGACCAGAAAAGCCTCTGGCTCGCGCACGAGACAAATAATAAGAAGTTATCATCGTTACCCGAAGGAAGAATCGGTGAGAAGATTCTTCATCATAACAGGCCTTGTTCTGGCGTCGCTGGTGTTGCTCTAGTCATCCGCGATGGCAGCAGAGCAGTTGAGTATGCAGAGCGAGGTACTGGTAGTCATTGCCGCTTCGAAGCGGACACCGAAGCTCATAGAATCTACTACTATTATTGGATGAACACTATCGCTGGTGATCCCAGAGTAAAAAACGCCGCGAGGATTCGGTTTAGAATAATGCTCTATCTGAGCCTTCTTTCAGCCGAGAGAAAGAAAGCGGTTTCCGGTTCCATTCCCTGTTCGTCATGGATTGGCGAAACTAGACGAAAATATATGGAGAGGTGGAAGTGAATTTCTGCTTATTGCCGTCCAATGGACTGGCTTCTGGGACGATGGCCGGATTGGTTTTTTTGAATGGTGAAATTGATAGAACACCGTCAATAACACTCTAGCCTCTGGCAAATATCATCCAATCGGTTAAGCTTTGGGCATGTCGACTATCTCAATTTCCCTCCTCCGTTTGCCCCATGGGGCCGATTTGCCAGCGCCTTCTTACGCGACGCCAGGTGCGGCGGGGATGGATGTTGTGGCAGCGGAGGATCTGGTGTTGGCTCCGGGCAAACGGCATGCCGTCGCAACAGGCTTTGCTATGGCGATTCCGATGGGTTTTGAGGTGCAGGTCCGTCCGCGCTCTGGCTTGGCGCTGAAACATGGAATCACCTGCCTCAATTCGCCCGGGACCATCGACAGCGATTACCGGGGTGAGGTAAAGATCATCCTCGCCAATTTGGGAAGCGAGGATTTCCCGATCAAACGGGGAGATCGGATTGCGCAGCTTGTGCCAGCAGCCGTGACGCTCGCCAAGTTTGACATGGTCGACAGCCTAGACGCCACAGATCGAGGCGCGGGTGGCTTTGGATCGACGGGCGTATGAGCCGGGCTTTCTCCGTCCTCGCGCTGATGCCTTTTTTGCTTGCGGCGAAAGAAGGCGAACAATGCGAGTGGCCCTTCATTGCGGCCCCTGCGCAGATTGGCCAAGCCATGAAGGCGGATGCGCCTGCGGGCCTCAAGGCAGACTGCCCTGCCAAAAGCATGGTCAGTGTTCGCTTTGGTCTGGATGGCAAAGCGAAGCCCGTCAACGTCTCGGTCTCGTCACCTGAATGTGCGGCGGCCGCCCGATATGTGAAAAACTGGATCGCAGATCGCCCTGCCTCAGCCTTCCTTGACTATGCAGGCAAAGGGCCGTTCGATTTCAGCATGGCTTTGAAGCTTTGATGGCTCCGCTCAATGACGACCAATTGGATCGATACGCCCGCCACATCGTGCTGCGCCACATAGGCGGCGCTGGACAGGCGAAGCTGCTCGCGGCCCATATGCTTGTGATTGGCGCGGGCGGGATTGGCAATCCGGCGTTGCAATATCTGGCTGCAGCCGGGGTGGGCAAGCTCACGATAGTTGATGACGATGTCGTCAGTCTTTCCAATCTTCAGCGCCAAACGCTTTTTGGGGTCGATGATATTGGCCTGCCGAAAGTGGATTGCGCGGCGAAGGCCTTGGCCAGGATCAACCCGGATTGTGCGGTGAATGCAATACAAGCGCGGGTCGGGGCCAATTTTGGCGCTAAGCTATTTGAAGGCGTTGACCTCGTCATCGATGGGTCCGACAATTTCATGACCCGGCTCATCGTGAATGACCTAGCGGTCGCTGCCAAAGTGCCTTTGGTCTCGGCTGCCATCGGCCAATTTCATGGCCAAATGGGCACCTTCACAGGCTATGAGGCCGACGCCCCATGCTATCGCTGTTTTGTGGGCGATGCTCATGATCCAGATGATTGCGACAGCTGTGTCGAGCTCGGCGTGCTTGGCGCCATGGTTGGTGTGATGGGAAGCTATGCCGCGATGGAGGCGATCCGTGTCGTGACGGGCTTTGGCGAGGCGCAGAAAGGCAAGCTTCACATTATCGATGGCCTGACGCCTTCGATGCGGACGATCAAATTGCCAAAGGATCCGGAATGTCGGACCTGCGGGACTAAGGGGAGAGAGGGATGAGAAATGCTGCGCGGTTGATTGTTGGGTTTCAAGGGATTTGCGCCTTGGCCGTTGCGCTAATATTATGGTTCGCGATGGATGGGGCTCTCGCGCGATTGGGCTTATCGGTTCTGGATGTGACGGGGCGAGCGACTGTTCGCGCGGATATTGGGGGCTTTTTCGCAGGGCTGGGCGTGATGGCTTTGGTCGCGGCTTGGAAGGAAAGCCCAACTTGGGCGAACGCTGTCTTGGGGTTGATGGCCGTGGCGCTTGCGGGGCGTTGCCTCACTTTGGTGATGGATGGGATTGGCCCCTTCACTTGGCCTCCGATGATCATTGAAGCCGTCTCGATCCTGATCCTCAGTTGGGCCCGATCGGTTTGGGTGCAATTAGCGGATTGATGTGGCGGCGGATCAAGAAATGGGCGGCTTTGTTTGGGCTGCTGTTGATTGCTGCGGCATGGTTGTGGCTTGATCAAGACACTGTGACGCGCTCTTCCAAGGGGCAAGCCATTATCATCCGCGATGGAGATACGCTGTCTGTCGCGGGGCTTGATCATCGCCTTCACGGCATTGATGCGCCTGAATATCGGCAAAGCTGCCAGCGCGCGGATGGATCGGAATGGCCTTGTGGCAGAGAAGCGCGTGCTGCTTTGGTGGCCTTGACCAAGGGCAAGACGCTCACCTGTGAAGAACTGGCCCGCGACAAATATCAGCGTGTCGTGGCCCGCTGCCTCGACGGTCAGAAGCGCGACATCGCCCAGATCATGGCACGAAGCGGCATGGCGATCAGCTTGAACAGCTTTGTTGAAGGGCCTTATGCTGAGGAGGCCCAGGCGGCCGAGGAGGCAAAGCGCGGTCTTTGGCAAGGGCGCTTTGTAGAACCTGCCATCTGGCGAGACGCGCAGGAAAAGATGCAACCATGACCAGCATCACCATCCTTATCCCTACCTATGATGAAGAAGAGGCACTGCCCGCAACGCTGGCCAATGTTGCGGCGCTTGACCCGCCGCCTGATGAGGTCATCCTTGTTGATGGAGGGAGTGCGGATAAAACGGTGGACCTGATCAATGCCTCTGGTCACCGACTGATCATCAGCCCCAAGGGCCGCGCGGTTCAGATTAACGCGGGGGTTGAAGCGGCGGCCAGCGATGTGGTTTGCATCCTTCACGCCGATACGATCCTGCCCGTTGATGCCATCGCCGTGATGCGCGAAACAATGGCTGATCCAAAGATCGTTCTCGCGAGTTTCACGCCGCGCATTGGCAATGGCAGGCGCACGCGATGGGGAACGACACTCCACAATTGGGCCAAGACTTGGTACGCGCCTTTGATCTTCCGGCCTCATCTCTTTCTGCTCGGATGCCGCTTGCTCTTTGGGGATCATGCGATGTTTGTTCGTCGTGCTGACTATCTGGCAGTCGGCGGGTGCGATCCTGAAACGCCTGTCATGGAGGAAGCTGATTTATGCATCAAATTATGCCGACGCGGTCGCATCCGGATGGTGCCGCGCTTCGTGCACACTTCGGATCGAAGGATCGCAGCCTGGGGGCCCATCAAAGCCAATCTCATCTACTTGAAAGTCGGCATCCTTTGGGGGCTGGGGGCACGAAAGCGGCTCGGCAATAGTTACCCCGATATTCGCTGAAAAATGACTTTTCAAACCGCCCTAGCGGCTTATGCTTATTAGCAATTCGGGTTAATCAAAAATAAGACTATGGGATATTGAAAATGGCTGATCAAATCGACATCCGGGAACTGAAAACGGACCGGCGGGGCCTGTTGCAGCGCTTTGGCGCAGCGGCGATTGGGATCAGCGTCGTAGGCGGATTGGCCGGATGTGGTGGCAAGGAAGAGAGTAGCTCTGACGCCAAGATCGCGCCGACGGGTGAAGAGTCAAAGCTAAACTTCTACAATTGGGATACTTATATCGGCGATACTACGCTTGATGATTTCAAAGGCGCCAGCGGCGTCAATGTGCAGATGAGCTTTTTCGCAAATAATGATGAGCTGTTTGCGAAACTGCGCGGCGGAAAATCCGGCTATGATGTAATCGTGCCTTCGGATGACGCGATTTCAAGGCTGGCCTTGGCGGGTCTGGTTCAGCCGCTCGACAAGAAACTCATTCCAAATTTCAAGAATATTGCGCCTGAATTTCAAGATGTGTCGTTTGATCCGGGTCGGCTTTATTCGATGCCTTACACATGGCTCGTGATGGGCATTGGTTATCGCAAGTCCAAAGTGAAACCAGCGCCTGACAGTTGGAAAGTCTTGTTTGATTCAGATCAGTATAAGGGCCGCATCGCACTCGTGAGCGAAGCAGGCGATCTCTTCCGCCTTTATGCCAAATATATGGGCAAATCCGTCAACGATATGACGCCCGAGCTGATCAAGCAGATTGAACCTTTGTTGATCAAGCAAAAGGCCAACATCAAAGCCTTCCACGAAGATAATGGCCAAGACCTGCTGATGAGCAAGGAAGTGGACCTTGTCCTCGAATATAATGGCGATATGGCACAAGCTATGGCGGAAGATGATGATATTGGCTTCGTCATCCCCAAGGAAGGCAGCCAGCTGAACGCTGATAATCTCGCCATTCCCAAAGATGCGCCGCATCCCAAAAACGCGCATGCTTTCATCAACTATTTGTTGGATGCAGAGGCCGGCAAGAAGATCACCGAAACCATCCTTTATCCCACGCCCAACCAAGCGGCGAAGGATTTAATGCCCGATGAGTATAAGAATAATACCGTCATCTTCCCGCCCAAGGAGGTGATGGCGAAGTGCGAATATGCGAAATTCAATGAAAAGCTTCAGCCACTTTACGAGGAAGCGTTCACGCGCATCCGCGCCGCCTGATCCGGAGCATAGGCGGGGGTGGAAAGCTGGAGACTGAATAAGAAGCTGTTCGCAAGCGTGGCAGCTCTTCCCATATCTTGGCTCCTCTTCTTCTTCATCGTCCCGCTAGGGATCGTCTGGCTTTATAGCTTTGGACGCAATGCCGGCCTGACAGAGGTTGAGTTTTCAGGCACCTTCGCCAATTATCTCCGTGCGGTTGAGCCACTTTATCTCGAGATTTTCGGGAAATCGGTGGTGGTGGCAGCGCTGACGACAGTATTGTGCCTGGTGATCGGATTCCCCGTTGCACTTGCCATTGTCTTCGCGCCCGAAAAATGGCGGCCTTATCTGCTTTTGCTGGTGATGCTGCCCTTTTGGACCAACTTGCTGATCCGCACCTATGCCCTGATCGCGGTACTGAGGACGGAAGGCTATGCCAACACCGTGATGAGCTGGGGTTGGGCTGGCGCCAGCGGCTTGAAGACGCTTGTCGGGTTGGAGCCTTTGCCCGCTTGGGAACCATTGGAGCTGCTCTACAATAACTTCGCGGTCGTAGTTGGCCTTGTCTATGTCCATTTGCCCTTCATGGTTTTGCCGCTTTATGCGGCCTTGGACAAAATGGATAAGTCCTTGATTGAGGCGAGCCTTGATCTTGGCGCTTCGCATTGGCGGACGATCAATCGGGTCGTGGTTCCGCTTGCTTCGGCAGGGATTTGGTCGGGCATTGTGATCACCTTCATCCCTGCGCTTGGCGCCTACCTTACGCCTGACCTGCTTGGCGGAACGGACAGCCAAATGATAGCCAATGTGATTGAGCGGCAGTTCAAACGCGCCAATGATTGGCCTTTTGGTGCGGCGCTTTCCTTCATCCTGATGTACGCCACCTTCATCTTGGTCGCGATCCAATCGATGCGATCCAAAGAAGGGAGCGCCCGATAATGGCTCGCCGGGCGATTGCTCCGCTTGAATATACGCGTCGGCTGTGGATGCGGCTGTGGGTCGCAGCGGTGCTCGCCTTCCTCTATATCCCGCTGATCGCACTGATCATTTTCAGCTTCAATGATTCAAAGCGCAACATTGAATGGAAGGGCTTCACTCTCAAATATTATGAGAAGGCCTTTGAAAATAGCAGCTTGATGGAAGCGCTTTTCAATTCGCTGACCATCGCTTTCTTCGCCACCGTTTTGAGCGTGATCCTCGGCGCGTTGACCGCCATTCTGCTGTGGCGCTTCCGCTTCACGGGCAAAGCGGGGCTGGAAGGCACAATGACCATGCCGATCGTTGTGCCAGAGATTTGCATGGGCGTGGCGATGCTCATCTTTTTCAATGGCATTGGCTGGCCGCAAAATCTGCCTTGGCCCTTTAGTTTAAGCCAGATCATCATTGCCCATTCGACCTTCTGTTTCCCCTTTGTGGCCATGGTCGTCCGCGCTCGGCTAGCATCCTTCAATCGCCAGCAGGAAGAGGCAGCGAAGGATCTAGGCGCAACGGAAATACAGGCCTTTCGCGATGTCTTGTTGCCGCACATCAAGCCCGGCTTGATCGCAGGGGCGTTGCTCGCCTTCACTTTGAGCCTTGATGATTTTGTCATAACCTTCTTCACGTCTGGCCCCGAAACCGTGACCTTCCCTATCAAAGTTTATGCGATGGTCCGCTTTTCGGTGACGCCAGAGGTGAACGCCGTTTCGACCTTGCTGATCATTCTGACCATCATCCTCACAGCTATTGCCATGAAGCTGCAAAATGCAGCAGCACTTGGAGCATCTCCCAAATGAACCAACCGGAACGTCAGCCCATCATTCAAATCCAGAATGTCACCAAGCGCTTCGGGCCGCTAACAGCCGTTGATAAAGTGTCGCTGGACATTCTCTCCGGCGAGTTTTTCGTGCTGCTTGGTCCATCGGGCTGCGGCAAAACGACCTTGCTTCGCATGCTTGCAGGCTTTGAATTGCCCGATGAAGGCCGCATCCTGATCGATGGCGTTGATATGGCCAAGGTCCCGCCCAACAAACGGCCGGTCAACATGGTGTTTCAATCCTACGCCATTTTCCCGCATATGACGGTGGCAGACAATGTTGCTTATGGTCTGACGCTGCAGAAAGTGAATAAAGGCGAGATTGCGGACCGGGTGAACGAAGCGCTTAATCTCGTCTCGCTTGGCGGGCTGGATGGGCGGATGCCTGACCAATTGTCTGGCGGCCAAAGGCAGCGTGTGGCGCTTGCCCGCAGTCTCGTGATGCGGCCCAAGGTGCTTTTGCTTGATGAGCCATTGTCAGCGCTTGATGCTAAGCTAAGGCTTCAAATGCAGATGGAATTGTCTGACCTTCAAGATGAGGTTGGCATCACCTTCGTCACAGTGACGCATGATCAAGATGAGGCCTTGTCGATGGCCTGCCGGATCGGTGTGATGAACAAGGGCGAAGTGGCGCAGCTCGCGACGCCTTCCGATCTCTATGAATTTCCGGCCAGTCGCTTCGTTGCGGACTTCATCGGCACAGTGAATCTGTTCGAAGGGCAACTGATTGTCGATGAGCCTGATCGTGCCGTTGCCAACTGCCCAGAGCTTGGTCGCATCTACATCAACCACGGCGTAACCGGCCCGCATGATGCCCTTATCTGGGTTGCGATCCGACCCGAGAAGGTTGGTATGGCCAAGCCGGGCACTTATCGCGGCCGCCCTGACGTTCCAGAGGGCCACAATATCTCTGAGGGGCGCATCAAAAGCATGTCCTATCTGGGGGACATTACGCTCTACGCCGTTATCCTAGACAATGGCCGCATGATGCATGTGTCTCGACCCAATATTTCGCGTACCGATCAGGAAGATTTCACTTGGGATGATCGCGTGACTTTGCATTGGCACGGGTCAAGCCCGGTTGTGCTGTTGGCTTAGGGTCTGACGCGGCCATTCCCATTGCCAGAGCCGTAACCGCCGCCATGATCATTACGGGCCAAGTGTGATAGAGGCTTCCTTCTACGAGGGAGAATCCAAACAGGCTTGACACGACCATGAATGCTGGCAGGCCAATTTCTGGTTGCTGTTTGGCAATCTGCCAAAGCCGAAACCAAGCCCACCCGAATAATGCGAAGAAGCATGTCGCGCCGACCAGGCCCCATTGAAATAGCATTTGGATGATGCTGTTATGGGGATGATTATATTTGCCTTGGTTGGCCGGGACCATAAGCCGAAACTGACTTTCGCCATGACCAAAGAGGAGCTGCTGAGGAACGCGTTCCAAAGCCCCTGTCCAAAGCTCAATTCGGCCGCTTGTCTTTGCGTCCATGCCTTCCCGAGCACTGTCTGACCACATCCGTTCCACGCCCAAAGCTGGATCAGGTGCTGGATGAACAAGCGATAGCGGGACTGCCAATGCAAAAGTTATTGGTAGAAAGATCAGGCTTAGAATCGACCGCGAAAGGCGTAGCGAACAGAAAGCCACCACTAGACCAAACAGTAGTGCGATTATTGCGCTTCGCGTTCCTGACCAAGCAATGATGGTCATTGAGAGTGAGCCCGCAACAATGGCTGCGTATTTCCAGCGCATGTCGGTAGACGACAAGAAGAGCCCATAGGCCAACCCACATCCAACGGTTGCGTAGAAGCCCAGCTGCCGCACGTTCGTGACTGCGAAGTTGAAATCGAGCCACTCAAAAGCCGTGGTGTCAGGGATCGTCATTACAAATATGGCCAATCCAAGAGCAAAAGCAAGGATTCCAGCCAACAGATGGCGCCAAGTTGCAGCAGTTGGCATTCCATGCTTGGCAAGCGCAAACATTGCGAGTCCGAACGCCAAATGCACAAACCAAATGGCAGTCCTCAGGAAGGCAGATATTGGGTCGGCTGTTGCTATTGCCGCAGTTGACATGGCAATCGCCACAAGTATCAGAAGTGCAACACGTGCCCAGGATGGCCAATCTCCCATTGGCTCGATCAAGCTCAATCTCGCGCCATAGGCAAAAGCAATCACGAACAGTTCCACCAGGACGACGGGTATTGAAAATACCAACATGAAGCGGTGCGTTATTGAGATGTCGTTCGTGAATGTCGCTGTCGCAGCGCCAAAGAATAGGGGAGATAATGCAACGATGATGACCGCGATCTGGATTAGCCAGATCGGCCGAGCCTCTAAGCCTTTCACTTGCGCGACCAAGTGAACCAGCTCGTCGCTGCATAATTCCAGATTGAGCCCACGACTGCACCAGCGAGGCCCGCGAGCCACCATTCGGTCGACTGACCGTGGAGGATGGAACCAACGCCGACATTGGCAACTGCCCCCAAACTGCACACCAAAGCAAAGCTCGCCAAGCCCTTCACCCATTTCCACCCTGCGAGACGGCGGTCGCGATAGGTGAGGATGTTGTTGAGGGTGAAGTTGAAGAGCATCGCCATGGCAACACCTGCGGATTGGGCCGCTGCAAAGCTCTGGCCGAGTGGATTGAGGGCGGCCCAAAGCACCGAGAGGTGCACAATCGAACCTAAGGCCCCAATGCCACCAAACATCACAAGCTTGGCCGGGATCCAGCGGCCAACCGTTTTTTCCAAAACAAGCTCTGCAAAGGCGACAGCCACTGCACTATCTAGCTTGCTATCACCCGCGATGCGCGTGCGGAATGTGTAAGGCACTTCCGCGGCTTTCAGCTTCTGCGGCGAGGACGCCATCACATCGAGCAGAATTTTGAAGCCCGCGGTCGAAAGATGGGGCGTGGCATCAATGAAGCGATCGCGGCGGATCGCGAAAAAGCCACTCATGGGGTCACTGATCTGGCTTTTGGTAATGGGTGCCGCCAATTGTGTCGCAATGCGGCTGATGCGGGCGCGGCTTTCTGACCATTCGCCGATGGAGCCGCCATCCGAATAGCGCGTGCCAACCGCAATGTCTGATCCGTCTTGGGCAATGGCATGATAGAGCTTCGGCAAGACGGTTTCGTCATGCTGCAAGTCGCCATCGATGACCGCAAGCACGGGCGCAATGCTGCTCATGAAACCTTCAACAACGGCGGACGATAAACCGCGCCGCCCGACCCGACGGATCAAGCGGACACGGCGATCTTCGCGGGCAATTTCCTCCACGCGCTCCGGAGTGCCATCGCTCGAACCATCATCAACAAAAATGACCTCCCATTCGATGCCCGCCAGCGCCAAGGCCAGCTTGCCGATCATGGGGGCGACATTATCGCGTTCGTTCAAAACGGGGACGATCACCGCAAGTTCAAGCGGCCTTTGATCGATGATTGCAAAATCGCGAAGTGAAAGCGTCTCCACGAATATCCCCCAGTTGAAACTGAGGGAAAGCTCTAGGCAACCATAGTAAACAGGCGGTTAAAAGAACGGGCTATCGCGTTGCTTGATAGGCAGCCAAGCACCGTTCTCGCGCTTCGCGGTGGCCGATGATCTTCGGCGGATAGGCTTTGGGTCGTGCGCCATATTCGTCTGGATCATGAACATAAGGATCGGACACGCCTGCGAGCTCCGGCACCCAACAGCGGACATAGTCGCCTGCATCAAATTTTTCGGATTGAGATAATGGCGCCATAATTCTGCTGAAGAGCGGCGCATCCACGCCGGTGCCTGCCACCCACTGCCAGTTGGAAGCATTCGCCCCATAATCAGCATCAAGCAGCGTATCCCAAAACCAGCGCTCCCCGCGCCGCCAATCAATCATCAGATGTTTCGTCAGGAAACTCGCAACAATCATCCGCACGCGGTTGTGCATGAAGCCTGTTGCCCAAAGTTCGCGCATGCCTGCATCGACGATGGGATAACCTGTGCGGCCTTTGCACCAAGCCTCAAAATCGCGGTCCGCCTCTGAGCCTTCTCGCCAGTGCAGTTTGTCAAACTGCGCCTTGCCATTGCGATCTGGATAGTCTGGCATTTGATCAATCAAATTGGTCGCATAATCGCGCCAACCCAGTTCGCGGAGGAAAGGCTCAGCCGCTGCGCCCGCCTCTTTGCTTGCGACATGCCAGATGGTTGCGGGGCTAATCTCGCCGAAATGGATATGGGGGGACAGGCGAGAAATGCCGTCTTGGGACGGAAGATTGCGTGTCTCATCATAAGCGGAAAGGCGCGGGAGGAAGGCACGAAGCGCCTCGCGTGCACCTTCCTCGCCGGGAGACCAATCCGCAAAGCCTGTCGCCCAATTAGGGCGGGTAGGAAGCAAGTTCCAGTCGCTGAGCAGATCGCTAGCGACGGGCTTCGCCGCTGTCATCGCTGGGACTGGCAAAGGCCTTGCAGGCGGCATACGCGTCAGCAGCGCCTTCCACCACGGCGTGAAGACCCGATATCGACCGCCGCTTCCGGTCAGCAAGGATGCGGGCGGGGCAAGATGATTGCTGTGATGCAGGGTCAGTTGACCTTCGGCGCTTAGGCTTTCGTCGACCTTCTTCCACCAGGGCTCATAAAGCGCATTGGCATGGATTTGCGTTGCGCCGCTTGCCGCCATCAACTGGCGGAGAAGAGCAACAGGCTCCCCTCGGCGGATGACAAATGAGAGTCCGCGCTCCGAGAGCGATGCAGCCAAGGCTTCAAGCGAATGATGCAGCCACCACCGCTGAGCCCCGCCCATGCGCTTGTCGCCGGGCGTCACATCATCAAGGATGTAAACGGGAATAATTGGCCCAGCTGCGGCCGCTGCCGACAATGCGGCATGATCGGCAAGACGCAAATCCTGCCGGAACCAGACAATCTGTGGCGCGGTCATGGCTGTGGCTCTGGGATAGGCCAAGTGACCGAAAAGCGCCCGCTGACAAGCGGATCATAGAAGCGCTGATCCGTAATCACCAAGTCTTTGCCCTCAACCCTTGCTACAGGCATGCGTGACCAGAAGAGAAAAGCGCGGACCGAAGGGTCAGCGGCCTTCGCCTGTTCGATCAATGGATTGTCCATCCCTATTGGGAGCAATTTTGGATCTACGGTCACACCATCCATCAATGTGAAGCGACCAAAGCCGAAATCCTTCTCGTCACGCCAGACCATATCGCGCCGCCAGAACATGATTGGCACTGCATTGGCGACAACCAAGGTCGGCGTGCGGTTAAGCTTTTCCTCAATATGAGCGTGAGTTTGGCTTTCCGCCCGCCCGGTGATCAGGCCATTGGCTAGGATATAGAGGCAGATCGCGCCGAAGCTTGCGATGGCAGGCGTCCTCCAATTCGTATTCCCGCGCTTCTCCCGCCGTATCGAAATCCAAACCCCAGCGATCAGTGCGATCCACACCCAAATGTCGATGATAAACAGCGTATCACCATAAAACCATTGGCTGCTAAATGGCTCTAACAATCGGATGCCATAATTGTTGAGCCAATCGAGGGCCGGATGACTAAGCGTCCCGACATAAGCCAGCGCCAACAACCAACCGCGATGAACAGGAAGCCGCGACACATTGGGTCGCCACTTGTCCCACGCGATCATGGCCGCCCAAAGCATGATTGGTAGCAGCAGAAGTGCAATCGGTCCGTGGGTGATGCCGCGCCGGATCGCGAGATGCTCCACGCCACCGAGCGTCACGGCCCAAGCGTCAATATCCGGCAGATTCGCGCCAATGATCAACGTGGGCATGGCCAGCCCCGTCTTGCGCTTGAGGCCCATCTGCCCCAGCACCGCGCCCGCAAGGCTATGCGTTAGATTATCCATTACTTGGCACTAACGGAGATCGTGCCGGTTGTTCAACATGGGCCTTTGGTCGGTTTACTCCACGACCCAGGTCTGGCCCTTGTTCAAAAGCTTTTGCAGATCGGCCACTTTGCCCTTTGACAGTTCGGCATTTTGATCCGTCACTGCGCGATCGAAGGTTGGGCGGGGATGATCGAAGAGCACGCCGCAGGCAACAGGATAGCCATCTTCGATCTGCATATCGACCAGCATCATCGCGATGCCGCGGTTGGTGACATCATGGATGATGACGCCTGCTGCTTGCCAATCGCCATCGACCACATCGACGACCTTCAGCTTCAGTTCGCCCCGATCAAGCGCAAGGCCTTTGGTTCCGCTGGCGAACAGCATGGGCTGGCCGTCATCGAGCCAAATCTGGTTCAACTGGGCGTTGGGCTTGGCTGTGAAGTCCGCAAACACATCATCATTATAGACGATGCAATTCTGATAAATTTCAACAAAGCCCGTGCCTTGGTGGCTATGCGCTGCTTTCAACACCGCGCCCAAATTCTTATGCGTATCAATGCCACGAGCGACAAAGCGTGCGCCCGAGCCAAGCGCAATCGCGCACGGCGTGGCGGGCCGATCCACTGATCCGAATGGCGTAGAGGGCGAACGCGTTCCAACGCGGCTGGTCGGCGAATATTGGCCTTTGGTTAGGCCATAAATCTCATTGTTGAAAAGCAGGACTTGGCAGTTCAGATTGCGGCGGATGAGGTGCATCGTGTGATTGCCGCCAATGGAAAGCGCATCGCCGTCGCCCGTGATGATCCACACATCCAGATCAGGATTGGCCAGCTTCACGCCCGTCGCCACCGCAGGTGCACGGCCATGGATGGTGTGAAAGCCATAGGTTTCCATATAATAAGGAAAGCGCGATGAGCAGCCAATGCCACTGACGAAGACCGTATTCTCTGGCTTCACACCCAATTCCGGCATCGTGCGCTGTACCGCCTTCAACACCGCATAATCGCCGCAGCCCGGGCACCAGCGCACCTCCTGATCGGTTTCCCAATCCTTGGGGGTGGTGGTTTTGATGGGGGTCATGTCGTTCATTTGTTTTTCCTAGCTAGGGCAACAACGCTTCCGCGTCAGCCCAAGGCTTCCTCAATAGCAGCTTCAATTTCAGAAATACGGAATGGCTGTCCACTCACCTTGTTCAAGGGCTTGGCATCCACAAGGAACTGATCACGTAGAACCGTCTTCAGCTGGCCCGTGTTCATTTCAGGCACAATGATCTTTCCATATCCGCGCAGCAGATCCCCCAAATTTTTGGGCATAGGCCAGATATGGCGGATGTGGACATGGCTGACGTCCAGACCCTTGCGGCGGGCGCGGGTGACGGCTTGATGGATCGGGCCATAGGTTGATCCCCAGCCAACAATCACAAGCTTTCCGCCTTTGACGCCGAGCTCTACGCCTTGTTCAGGGATATGATCGGCGATGCCATCGACTTTGCCTTTGCGAATGTCGGTCATCGCTTGGTGGTTGGCTGGCGAGTAATCCAGATGGCCAGTATCAACCTGCTTCTCGATGCCACCAATCCGGTGGAGCAGATCAGGCGTTCCGGGGCGCACCCATGGCCGGGCGAGCTTCGCATCACGCGAATAGGGCTTGAAGCCGCCTTCCGGCACATGATCCAAGAAGGTCACGGGGAAAGGCTCATAGGTTGACATATCCGGCACCGCCCAAGGCTCTGCCGCATTGGCGATATAGCCATCGGTCAAGAGCATGACAGGCGTCATAAACTGCGTCGCAATCCGCACCGCCTCAATCGCGCAATCAAATGTATCTACGGGGGACCGCGCTGCGATGACAGGCATGGGCGTATCGCCATTGCGACCATAGACGGCTTGATAAAGATCGGACTGCTCAGTCTTAGTTGGCAAACCCGTAGACGGACCACCGCGTTGAGAATTGACGATCACAAGCGGCAATTCGGTCATCACCGCCAAACCAATCGCTTCTGTTTTCAAGGCGATGCCGGGACCGGAGGAAGAGGTAACACCCAATTGCCCAGCATAGCTTGCGCCAATGGCAGAGGCGATGGCTGCAATTTCATCTTCGGCTTGAAAAGTGGTGACGCCAAATTCCTTCATCCGCGACAAAGCGTGGAGGATCGCGGATGCGGGCGTGATGGGATAGCCGCCAAAGAACATCTTCACGCCAGCCAACTGGCAGCCGGCCACAAGGCCATAGGAAATGGCGTCCGCGCCTGTGATCGTGCGGTACAGGCCAGGCGCAACCGTTGCCGGTACGACTGTGCGTTGCGGGATATTGACCGCACCGGGCGATCCGATCTCAGCCGTCTCGCCATAGGCATGGCCCGCGTTCAGCGCGGCGATATTGGCATCGGCGAGAACGGGATTCTTGGCGAACTTATCTTTCAGCCATTGGACAATCGGTTCACGATCCCGATCAAACATCCAAAGCGCAAGGCC
>DLOX01000163.1:15766-15957 GCA_002478575.1 Sphingomonadales bacterium UBA7473
CCAAGCGTCCACATATTCTTACAGCGAAGCGCTTCTTTATTGCCAAGGCCAAAGGGCTTCACGGCATCCAAGGTGAGCTGCGAAATGTTGAAATGGACCGTCTGCCATTTGGAAAGACTGTCATCTTCCAGCGGGCTTTCGGCATATCCGGCCTTCGCCAGATTGCGGGCACCAAATTCGCCAGCGTCGGC
>DLOX01000221.1:0-8848 GCA_002478575.1 Sphingomonadales bacterium UBA7473
CTCGGCGACATGGATTTCAAGGTTGGCGGCACATCCGAAGGCATCACCACGATGCAGATGGACATCAAGATTGCCGGCATCACCCGCGAAATCTTCGAAGCTGCTTTGACGCAAGCCAAAGACGGCCGTGATCATATCCTTGGCGAAATGGCGAAGGCCTTGGGCGAGGTGCGGACTGAATTGTCGGCGCACGCTCCACGCATCGAAACCATGCAGATCGACAAGTCAAAGATTCGTGACATCATTGGCACGGGCGGCAAGGTCATCCGTGAAATTGTCGCGACAACCGGCGCGAAGGTCGACATTGATGATGAGGGCCTGATCAAGATTTCATCATCTGACCTCAGCCAAATCGAAGCAGCTCGCGCTTGGATTTCCGGCATTGTGGAAGAAGCTGAAGTCGGCAAGATTTACAATGGTAAAGTCGTGAACATGGTCGATTTCGGCGCGTTTGTGAATTTCATGGGCGGCAAGGATGGTCTCGTCCATGTCAGCGAAATTCAGAATGACCGGGTTGAGAAAGTCTCTGACGTTTTGACCGAAGGCCAAGAGGTTAAGGTCAAGGTTCTTGAAATTGATCAGCGTGGCAAGGTTCGCTTGTCGATGCGCGTCGTCAATCAAGAAACCGGTGAAGAGCTGGAAGATACACGCCCACCCCGCGAGCCTCGCGAAGATCGTGGCCCACGTGGTGATCGTGGCGACCGTGGTCCGCGCGGCGATCGCGGTGGACGTGGCGATCGCGGCCCCCGTCGTGAAGGCGGCGGAGACCGTGGCCCCCGTGGCGAAGGTCGCGGCGACCGTGGTCCGCGTCGTGAACGCTCAGAAGGCGGTGAAGGCGGAGATCCAAACTTCGTTCCCGCTTTCCTGAAGTCTGACGATTAAGCTCAGGGTTCATCCCAAATCAAAGAAGGGGCCGCAGCGATGTGGCCCCTTTTTTGTTGCTTCAATTAGCCTTTCGTTCCAACCTCTTACGTGCGCTAGGAGACTCAAAAGGGGGATTGTTGATGTCTGACAGCACCAAAGTGTCGAGCTTTTTTCGGATAACGCCAATCCTTATGGCGGTCACGATCGTATTGGGCTTCTCGATGCAGCTAGCCATGGGTCGATCATCCTTCTCAGCCAGACCCCTTGTCCATATCCATGCGATCATCTTCATGGGATGGGTTGCCCTGTTCGTTATCCAAAGCCGGCTGGCGGCGAGCGGATCGAAGGCGCTGCATCGAAAGCTCGGGCAGATTGGTGCGGGGCTCTCGGCACTGTTGGTTATCTTGGGCTTCTGGATAACGATAGACGTCGTTCAAAGAGGACTTACTCCCTTCTTTTTTCAACCTCAGCATTTCCTCATTGCGAATCCACTCACTGTGCTTGTCTTCGCCGCACTCACAGCGGCGGCCATTCGGTTTCGAAGGCACCCGGATTGGCACATGCGGCTTCATATCTGCGCCTTGGCAGGGATTATGGGGCCAGCTTTCGGTCGATTGCTGCCGATGCCATTCCTTATTCCCTATGCCTTTGAGATCGCCGTCATCTTTGGCCTGATTTTCCCAGCCGCAGGCATGATCCGCGATTGGCGGACGGAAGGACGGATCCATCAAGCCTGGTGGTCGGGCGTGGTTCCGATTCTGCTCATCTTGCTAGCAGCCACATTTCTGGCCCAATCGAGCTTGGGCAATGCGGCCTATCGAGCGGTGACAGAAGGGCATCCCGGCTCCCGCTTGCCTGGGCTGGATTTTCCTCCGCCTCCAGCCCTTTGAGTCTCTTCCCCTGTCGGGCGTTGGTCTTTATGCGCTGACGCATGACTTTGCATCAGCCTGCCGAATTCGCCCCTCATTCTTCCGTTTGGATTGGCTTTCCAAGTGCCGCCGATTTGTGGCTGGAGGATCTGGAGCCAGCGCAGGCCGAAGTCGCGGCCTTTGCGCGGGCAGTGCACGCGGATGGCAAGGGCGAAGTTGTCAGGCTTGTCTGTGCGACTGAAGAGGCTGCTGGAGCAGCGCGTACCCTCGCTGGTGATTTCGCACGAATTGATGTCGCGCCTTTCTTTGACATTTGGCTGCGCGATACGGGCCCGATCATCGTGTCTGACGGTGGGGCTCCGCTGGCGCTTGATTATCGGGGCAATGGCTGGGGCGGGAAATATCCTTCTCCGCTCGATGACGATCTGGCCCGCATTCTCTGCACCCATGCCGATATGCCGCGTTCCGCCCGCGATTGGGTGTTGGAAGGCGGTGCCATCGATGTTGATGGTGCGGGCCTGCTGGTGACGACGGGACAATGCCTGCTCAACCCAAACCGCAACCCTTCGCTTTCCCGCCGGGAGATTGAGGCGCAGCTCTGTGCAGATTTGGGCGTGAAAGAGGTGCTTTGGCTGGGCGTGGGCCTCGTCAATGACCATACCGACGGCCATGTAGACAATTTGGCGCGGTTCGTGGCGCCCGGCGTGTTGGCGCTTCCCGAACCCTTTGGCGATGATGATCCCAATGCGACCATCTTTGCCGATGCGCGTGCACGGGCCGCAGAGTGGCCAGTTGAGATTGTCACCATTCCTTCAGCAGGTTTGCATGAAGATGAAGATGGCGAGCCGATCCCGGCCAGCCATATGAATTTCTACATCGGCAATGCCTGCGTTGTCGTGCCAACCTATGGTGGACCAAGCGATGCTGCGGCTGTCGCGGCAGTGGCTAAACTCTTCCCAGACCGGCAGACCGTTGGCCTGCCTGCCAATCATCTGCTGACGGGCGGCGGAAGCTTCCATTGCATCAGCCAACAGGTGCCCATCCTGTGACCTTGGATCTGGCGATCCGTGCGCTTTTGTCGGGCGTCATTGTCGCCGCGATTGCTTTGCTTGGAAAGCGCAGCCCGGCGATGGGCGGATTGCTCGCGTCTATCCCGCTTGTTTCCACATTGGGCATGATCTGGCTTTGGCGCGATACTGGCGATAAGGAAATCGTCGCCGACTATGTTGGCTCTGCCTTCTGGTATTTCTTGCCTTCCATGCCCATGTTTCTACTGATCCCGGCGCTGCTGCGGCAGGGAATGAATTTCTGGCTCGCCTTGGGGCTGGGTTGCTTGATGACGATCATTCTCTACCTCATCACGATTCAAATCGCTGCCCGCTTTGGCATTAGGCTTTAGGAGTGAATATGAAGGTCGCTGCTCTCCAACTCGCGCTGGGTGGATCGCTTGAAGGTAACATCGCCGCTGTTGAGGCGCAGGTGCGTGAAGCCGCGCATCACGGCGCGCGGATCATCCTGCCGCCTGAGCTGTTTGAGGGGCCTTATTTCTGCCAAGTGCAGCATGAGCGCTTTTTCGAAACCGCCAAGCCTGTTGGGGAACACAAGAGCGTCCTCGCGATGCAGGCGCTCGCCAAAGAGCTGCAGGTCTATATCCCCTGTTCCTTCTTCGAAAAAGATGGCCAGCATCATTATAACTCGCTTGCAATGATCGATGATGCGGGTGAGGTGATGGGTGTCTATCGCAAGAGCCACATTCCGGACGGCCCCGGCTATACCGAGAAATTCTATTTTCGCCCGGGCAACACTGGATTCAAAGTGTGGGACACGCGCTATGGCCGGATCGGCATCGGCATTTGCTGGGATCAATGGTATCCAGAGACGGCCCGCGCCATGATGCTGATGGGTGCGGACATCCTCTTCTTCCCAACCGCGATTGGCGATGAACCTGCAGCGGAAGAGCTTGATACATCAAGGCTCTGGCGTCGCGCGATGATCGGGCATGCGGTATCAAATGTCGTGCCCATTGTTGCCAGCAACCGCATAGGCAGCGAAGATGCGATGACCTTTTACGGCCATAGCTTCATCGCCAATGAACGGGGCGATTTGGTGGTCGATTATGGCGCGGAAGAAAGCGGCGTTTTGGTCGCGGAGTTTGATCTGGATATTGTCCGTAAACACCGCGCAGCGTTCGGATTCTTCAGGGATCGCAGGCCAGAGCTTTATGGGCGCTTGGCTGAGGATATATGAACCTCGATTGGGATGGTCGCGATTTCAGCGGAACCAAGATCGCTCTGATCTACGATGGCCAAATCCTGACCTATGTGCGCGATGACAAGCCAGACATTGCCTTCCCCAATATGATCGACCTGCCGGGCGGCGGACGGGAAGGGGAAGAAAGCCCGCTGGAGTGCGTGTTTCGGGAAGTGTTTGAGGAGTTTAGCCTTACCCTTGGCCCAGACCATATCCGCCATTGGCGCATCTATCCCTTTTGGAACGACCCAACAAAGCTCAGCCATTTCTTCATCGGCCATCTTTCGGCCGACGAAGTTAGTGCCATTCGCTTCGGAGATGAGGGGCAATCTTGGCAGATGATGGCGATTGATAACTATCTCGCCCATGATCAGGCGATCGAGCGGCTGAAAGAGCGGTTTGTGGAGTGTTGGCTAATCGTTGAAGAAGCCAAGAGAAAGGTCGTTGGCTGAATATGTCCAAATGGACTGCCTTCGTTGCCTTTGCATTGATTGCCTTGGCTTCATGTAACGAAGCGATAGCGACAAAAGAATGCTCGCCCCCGTTTGATCATTGGTTGAAACCACCTGGCCCCACCGGACATCTGAGGCCGGTCACAACTCTTACCATTAGCAAAGATGGGGCTCTCTTTTGGAACAATAGGACGGTGTCATTCTCTAAATTGGATCAGATTCTGACGGCTGTGCCGACGCTCGATCCACAGCCTCACACACTTTTCGAAGTCGAACCGCAGGCGCCGTGCAATGAAATCGTGAAGGTCAGAAACTTGATTGAAAAGCGACTTAGTTGCCGAAAAAGCAGGGGGATCTGTGGAGAAGGGCCTTCGGGAGCCATTTGGGACGAGGAGACGGATATTCGCAAACATGATTGACTATCTTACAAGTAAGACGTAACTTGCCCCAATGAATACGCAAACGAAAGTCTCTGCCAAGGGCCAAGTCGTCATCCCCAAGGATGTGCGGGACCGGCTCAATTGGGCTGAGGGAACGCGGCTCGACGTTGTTGAATCCGCTGGCAGCGTTACGCTTGTTCCTTTGAAATCGCGGCTAAGGCCAAGCATGCCGTTCCCCCGCACAACGATTGAAGACATTATGGCTGGGCCAAAATGGGAAGGCACACCAAAATCAGTGGAAGAGATTAGCGGTCTTTCCATCGACGACTTGCGGCGCATTTTTGATGCTCAGGATCGCGATGAAAGCGATTGATACGAACGTCCTGTTGCGACTGATCGTTCGCGACGACCCTATCCAAATCGAACATGCAAAGACTGTTGTTGCACAGCCGTTCATGCTGCTGCCTACAGTGATTTTGGAAGCCGTTTGGGTGTTGCAAACGCGCTATGGTCTCGAGCCTCTCCGAATTGTTGACGAGTTGGCAAAAGTCATGTCGCTGGATACGGCGAGCACGATGTCAAAATTGGCGATCCAATGGGCGCTCCAGCGCTTCTCTCTTGGAGGCGATTTCGCCGACATGTTGCATATTGGGTTGGCCGCACAAACAGACGCAACTCATTTCACGACATTTGATCGACGCATCGAACGCTATGTCGCTGATGCCGATATTGTCATTGAAACGCTCGGCTAACTCCAACAATCTCCTCCATCATCTCCAGCGTTACGCGCCCGACATTCTGGTTGAGACGTGACGGATGGTAGCTGTCCACCAATATCCGACCATTGAGCAAGTGATGTACCGCGCCATGCGCGAAGCGGCGCTTGGGGAGTTTTTCTCCATTGGCTTTTACGGCGGATTGGTGGGCCGTTGCGCCAAGTGCGATGACGACGCGGAGATTGGGCAAGGCATCAAATCCTTCCCGCAAGAACGGGCGGCAATTGAGCAATTCTTCGGGCGTTGGTCTGTTGCCGGGCGGCAAGCAGCGGACGGCGTTGAAGATGATCACGCCCTTGGGTGCTTCCCGGTCAAATCCAAGAGCAGCGAGCGCCGCCCACAGCAAATCGCCCGATGCGTCGCCCGTGAAGGGAATGCCGGTTCGGTTCGCACCTTGCTTCCCGGGGGCGAGGCCAACAATGGCGAGCCACGCGTCAGGATCGCCAAAGGCGGGCACGGGGGCATTCCACCATTCAGGCTGTTCGACGCGGCAGGCGGCCCGTGTTTCGACGAAGCGAGGGCAAAGGGTGCAGTCGTGCGATGGTTCGGCGGAGGGCAGGGGGCTGATGATATTCACACCTCAACCCCTAACCGCTCAGGCTGAGCTTGTCGAAGCCTTGTCTTGGACAAGCTCCCGGTGAGCAGGTAGAGGCCACCGGATGCATCGCTATCTCATCGCCCTCGGCTCCAACCAACGCCACGGCCGTTACGGCGCGCCAAAAGCCATTCTAAGCCATGTTATGGACGCCTTGGACGTAAAGCTGCTCGCAAGGTCCGCCATTGTCGCCAGTGCGCCCTTGGGGCCCTCCAAGCGCAACTATGCCAATGCCGCTGCGATTATCAAAACCAAGATGGAGCCGCCAGAGCTTCTCGAACATCTGAAAGCCATTGAAGCCGCCTTCGGACGGCGCAGCGGCGGGCGAAAATGGCAGGCGCGCGTGCTGGATCTCGATATCATCCTTTGGTCCGGAGGCTTTTGGAGCACTGCCGATCTTGCGATTCCCCATCCCGCTTTTCGGACCCGTGACTTTGTTTTGCGGCCAGCGGCGGCCATCGCAGCGGATTGGCGCGATCCTTTAGCGGGTTTAAGGGTGAAACACCTGAAAGCACGGCTTGACCGCAGGCCTTCCCTTGCCTAGGGGGAGCGGCCTCGCAAGTGCGGGCCCTTAGCTCAGTCGGTAGAGCAACTGACTTTTAATCAGTAGGTCGCTGGTTCGAATCCAGCAGGGCTCACCATATTTCGGTATGGGAGCGGCGAACCAGCTGAGTCTCTGTGGTCGGATCGTCAAGTCGATCCTCGGCGGTTCGAATCCAGCAGGGCTCACCATTTTTTGGTGAGGAACCTCAGCTCATCCGATCAAGCGCCTCGCGGGTCAGCCCGCCGGGTACGATCATGATGGGGCAGGGCAAGCTTCCAGCATCTGTCCCGGTAAACTGCGTCACCAATGGACCCGGATTGCCGCTTTTCGCCGCGCCCAGCACCAAAGCGCCAATTTCTGGATCGCTAGCGATGACTGCGCGGATCACGGCTGCCGCAGCGCCCTTTTCAACGCGGACATTGGGCGGGCTATCAAGCTCTTCACCCAACATATCGAGTCCCCGCGCCATGACTTCTTCGGCATGCTCCAATGCCTCTTCCTGAATGGCCGCTTGAACGCCTCCCCAAGCGATGAAATCATCGGGCGGAATGATCACCAAAGCCAGCACCGAACCGCCAGTCTTCGCGGCTCTTCGGGCGGCAAAGCGCAGTGCCGTTTCGGCCTCCGCTGTTTCATCAATGACAACCAGATAGGTTCTCATAAATAACTCTCCCTCGCCTCTCACTTACATGTTGCGTCAAACCGTTCAGTCGTGCAAGTCTTGCATCGCGTTCAGAACAAAGCGTCGCGCGTCCATCCATGATCAAAACAAGGTTTGAGCTGATGCCCCTCGAAATCAAAATGCCTGCACTTTCCCCCACCATGGAAGAAGGCACGCTTGCCAAATGGTTGGTGAAGGAAGGGGACAAGGTCTCCGCAGGCGATATCATCGCTGAAATTGAGACTGATAAGGCAACGATGGAATTTGAAGCAGTGGATGAGGGGGTGATTACCTCGATCGCCGTCGCGGCGGGATCCGAAGGGGTGAAGGTAGGTACGGTGATCGCGATGATTCAGGGCGATGATGACGAAGCGCCTGCGCCAAAGGTTGCTGCTCCTGCCCCTGCGCCCGTGGCGGCTGCTCCTGTCGCTGCAGCTCCGGCACCTGCTGCGCCAGTGCCAGCCCCCGCCAACTCCTCCGGAGAGCGCATCTTGATTTCGCCTTTGGCCAAGAGATTGGCGGCGGAGCGGGGGATTGATATCGCAACACTGAAGGGCACTGGCCCGGGCGGACGGATCGTGAAGGCGGACGTGGATGGGGCTGGTGGAGCCTCTGCTCCTGCAGCTGTCGCCGCTCCTGCACCAGCTGCAGCCGCTCCAACACCGGTCGCAGCTGTGGCGGCTCCAGTGGCCCTTGGCAGTTCCGATATTCCCCATGAGGATGTCAAACTGTCTGGCATGCGCAAGACAATTGCCCGCCGCTTGACGCAATCCATGGTGGAAGCACCGCACATCTATCTGACGGTCGATATCCGTCTCGATGCGCTGCTCAAGCTGCGGGGGGAACTGAACGCTGGCCTCGCCAGCCGCGGTGTAAAGCTGTCTGTCAATGATATGCTGATCAAGGCGCTTGGCGTCGCGCTGGAGCAAGTGCCGCAGTGCAATGTCTCCTTCGGCGGCGACGTGATGCGTCAGTATAAGCGCGCTGACATTTCGGTTGCGGTCAGCATCCCCGGCGGTTTGATCACGCCAATCGTGACGGACGCTGGCGGCAAGGCCATTTCAAAAATCTCGACAGAAATGGCGGAATTGGGCGCGCGGGCGAAGGAAGGCAAGCTTCAGCCGCATGAATATCAAGGCGGCACAGCCTCCATCTCCAACATGGGCATGATGGGCATCAAGCAGTTTGAGGCCGTCATCAACCCGCCCCAAGGCATGATCATGGCCATCGGCGCAGGCGAAAAACGGCCCTATGTCGTCGATAACGCGCTCGCGATTGCGACGGTGATGAGCGCGACNNATGGGCATGATGGGCATCAAGCAATTCACCGCCGTCATCAATCCGCCGCAAGGCATGATCATGGCGATTGGCGCAGGCGAAAAGCGGCCGTTCGTCGTTGATGATGCGCTTGCTATTGCGACAGTGATGTCTGCAACGGGCAGCTTCGATCACCGCGC
>DLOX01000221.1:8966-9144 GCA_002478575.1 Sphingomonadales bacterium UBA7473
GAGAAGCCTTTGGGGTTGGTGGCTTAACAATGCCAATAAACGCGTTCCGGTCTTGGAACGATAGCCCGAGCGTGAAGGGGCTCGATACTGACTTGGCCACCTCTACCTTGAAGTTCAATTACGCTCTACTCGGAGCATGCTTTTTGGGAGACGATCAGAGCAGAAGGGGGCTCGAGCC
>DLOX01000221.1:9216-10345 GCA_002478575.1 Sphingomonadales bacterium UBA7473
TGGGGGCTCGAGCCGATCTACACTCCCCAACAATATGCAGCCGATAGATCAGCTTTAGACCGATTGTTGTTCATTTACTATTCCGACCGATTGAGGGCAAAAATTGAAGACGAGCTCCGAGTTTTTCTTGAAGATAGGCCAGAGCGGATTCTGAAAGTTGACAAGAAGGTAGCTTACAAACTGCCCAAAGACATTTCGATAGATTCTGTGCGCCCACTGATTGACAAAGCAGGAGATAAGTTGGTCCAAGGATCCATTTCTGATATCCAGAGGAGGTGTTTTGACTCGTTTGGTTTTTCATTGCTCACTGATGCCGAACTCGCATTTGTAAAGTTCGTTTTTGCGTTGCGAAATATGTTCGTTCATCGCGGAGAAAAGATTGACGCCAAGTTCAAGGTCCAAACAAAGTCGCAGCTCTTGTTGGGACAGCAGTTTGAGCTTTCTTCAATCAACTGGCTCAGCGTTCAAGTCATAGTGCTCCCATCTCGCATAGCGCGGAGGTTATCTGGCACCGACAGTTTTCCGACTTCGACCAAGTATCGGGGAGATAACGTATGACTGCTCAAAACCACGATCTCATCGTGTCAGTATCCAGCCCCGGCGGCTACGTGCCCACGATCCTCACTCCACAGTTGGGGCAGAAAGCTTGAGCAAATCCAGCACATTCAAGACGGTCCTTCGTCGCTTGTTGCTGCCTGCTCTGATAGGGGGCTATGCGGCCAATCTGGCTGTTTTCGCGTTGCTGGATGCTGAGGGTGGGGCCAGTGATTGGCAAAGTGTGGCGATCATGGTTGTTGTCATATTTGCTGGATTGCTTCTGGCTTGGCCGTTTTTCGCATTACTTCGCCGCGCCCATTGGCCCTTTTGGGCAAATGCGATGGCGTTGCTGGTGCTCGGGACAGCTGTTGGTGCTTTGGTGGCCTATGTGATGGCTTCACAAATCGTGCCGGATACGGCGGCTGATTATATCCAGTTTGGCCTCTTGGTTGGTCCAGTTGCGGCCATCTTGTGGGGACTATTCAATTTTGACGCGCTGCGCAGCCGCAGCATTTCTGACGAGGGAGTTTGATATGGCAGACCAATATGATCTGATTGTGTTGGGTTCTGGCCCCGGCGGCTATGTCGCGGC
>DLOX01000282.1:0-2904 GCA_002478575.1 Sphingomonadales bacterium UBA7473
CTGAGTGTTGAGAAAGTTTGTATAGCTACCATTGCTGACCGCTTGAACTTTGGGCAAGCGAGATGCTTTGGCAGTTGCAATATCAAAGCGTGCAGCCTCGGCAGATTTCTTTACTGCTGCCAAGCTTGGGTTGTCGCCCAAGGCTTCCACCAGTGCCGCCTCTGCCGTTTGCGGAAAGTTCGGCAAGGCAGGCGGCTGAGCCAAGTTGACCGGCTCAGAACCAACAACTTGTACGTAACGCTCACGACTCGAAATAAGTTGGGCCTCGACACCTTCCAATTGGCTTTGCGCCAACGCCAGTCGTGCTTCAGATTGAGCCACGTCAGTTCGGGTTAAATCGCCGACTTCGAACCGATCCTTGGTCGCTTCAAGGTTCGTTTGAAGCACCTTCACCTGATTGCGGTTCAAGCCAACGATTGCCTCATCGCGCAAAACGTCAACATAGGCGGCGACAGCAGACGTAAAAACGTCAGATTCTACGCCGCGCAGATTATCCTGCCCTGCCTTGATCCGCGCGTCTGCAGACCGCACACTATTCCTGACCGCTCCGCCAGTATAGATTGGCACGGTCAGGTTGAGCTGACCGGATAGCGACCGTGTTGGAGAGGTGAAAAGGTTCGAGGCTTGCTTCAGATTTTCATTGTAGCCAGCATTCAACCCCAAATCGGGCAAACCATTTGACCGAGCGATCGGAACATTCTCATCATTCGCCCGTTGGCCCGCGCGTGCCGCGGCAAGCGTTGGATTGGTCTGATAGGTTTTGATCAAAGCCTCTTTCAAAGTCTCCGCCTGAGCGGGCGATATCGCCAGAGAGGCAAGCGCAATGGTCAGGGAGAGCGGCCCAATATTCTTATTATTCATTGTCTTTTCCATCAAAAACGGAAAGCAGGCGGCGGTGCAAATCCGGGAAGATGAACCACGCCAATATCCAAGAAAGGCTGCATAGAGAGGGTGTCACCAAGCCGATACCCAGCACAAAGACGCGTCACGCCATGATCAATCATGCCGCTTAAGACCATTCCGCCTTCTTTGACTTGTTCTACAAGAGCGGAAGGAACCTCTTCAACTGCACCATCAATCAATATGACATCAAAAGGGGCAGCACTTTCAAAGCCTGCCGCAAACGTGCCCTTTACAGGCTTCACGGTCGCTATATTTGAAACATTCTTCTCAAGGGCGGCGAACAGCGCTTCTTCGGCTTCTACAGCTGTCACCGCTACATTCAGCTGAGCCAAGATTGCGGCGGCATAACCCGTACATGCTCCGATCAGAAGCAAGGACTCACCACCCTTCAATCCAGCATCATTGATTAAACGCGCAGTTGGCAAAGGCGCATTCATTGATCGTCCGCTGGAGAGTTGAACCGGAATATCGACATAGGCCGCGCGGCGCCGTTCATCGAGTACGAATTGTTCGCGATGAACCGTTTCAAACGCGCGGATAACTGCCGGATCGGTCACGCCATTCGGGCGCAACTGGCTTGCCACCATTGCGGTTCGCATCAGTGAAAAATCATGTTCGCTCATAAACGCCCCGTGGCACAACTGTTATAGGAAGGCAATACAGTAGTGGGTTGCAACTGATCTGACGAAAGCCATCTCGCTGCTGATTTCGACTGGCCCCACACCGCTGTCGACCAACGCCATGGTTAACGATCCATCGTGTCGAATTAACTTACATTTAACCATATTCGTAAATTGGGAATGACGCAAAATTGCGCTTGGCACGCTCATTGCTTAACATTTGAGCATGGGAAAGCGAATCAAAAGACTGTTCACAATCAAGACCCGTCCAGAGGTCTGTCTTGTCATTTATGCCCTTGCTCAAGGGGGAGCCGAGCGCGGTGTGCTCTATATGAAGCAATATCCAGGCACCGGCGGATGGCTGCTCTTTGCAGCTTGTATGGGGACTGTTGTACTCGCTGGATCAAAGCTGTTTGATGCAGTCCGCGCTGGGATCTAGCCTCAAGCGATCAGAAACTTTCTGATAGCATCTGCCTTTGCCTCAGTCACATTGAGATGTTCTGCGAGATAGGCATCCAGCGAGCCATGTTTCGCCCGGATTTCACGAAAAGCAGTATGCAGATAGTCTTCGTGCACTGACATAAGTGTGATGATCGCTTCATCTTCCATTTCCGGGCCGAAATTGCGCCGAACCGTATCGGCACCAGCCGCGATCCGCGCGGCGCTATTTCCAGCGCTGTTGGTCAACAGGAAATCTTCCATGATATCATCGTCGTGCACGCCGCAAAGGCTGTGGAGCAAACCAACCGCAAGACCTGTTCGATCCTTGCCTGCCAAACAATGAACAAGCGATGGCCCGGCCCCTTCTGCCAATTGATCGAAATAGAGCCTCAAAATACGTGACAGATTTGGCCGAAAGGGCATGACCTCATACAATGCCACCATGGCGTCATGCGCTTGTTTCTGCGTGATGACTGGCCGCCTTGGGCTTCCCTCTCCCTCGCCACTGGTTTCACCTTCAACAAGAAGAACGCGAGAGGAAAAAGCTGCGCTTCGTTTGCACGGATGCTTAGCCCGCTCAGAATCTCCACGCAGATCGACGATAGTTTGGATGGTCAGGCCATCAAATGCGGTCAAGTCACTGTCAGTCGCATCGACATGTTGCCCGGAGCGGAAGAGCAAGCCGCGCTTCAAGTCGCCATGCGGCGTTGCATAGTTGCCATAGTCGCGAAGGTTGTGAATGCCAGTGAGGGGAATGATGCGATCAGTCATGGTCTCGGCGCTAGGGAGAGATTGCGGCAATCAGATGACCGAAGGGCCAAGAAGCTTGATCGCGCCTGCATCGGCATCAATCTGAGCATTTACACCCAATGGCAGTATAAATTGATCAGCAATATGTCCAAAAAATCCGCCTTGGTAAGCCGGCACGCCCAAGCGACCC
>DLOX01000282.1:2951-25139 GCA_002478575.1 Sphingomonadales bacterium UBA7473
ACGCCCAAGCGACCCAAATGGTGTCGCAAGATATCTGACAAGGTGAAGCCGCCATAGCCCTCTGTGCCCTTCGCAACACAATCAGTGCATTGGCCAAAGACTATTCCCGCAAGCCCGCTCAAAATCCCTGCCTGCCCCAGTTGGGTTAGCATGCGATCAATGCGATACTCAGCTTCGTCCACATCTTCCAAAAACAAGATCGCACCCTTGAAATCTGGGAGATAGGGCGTGCCGACTAGTGCGGTCAGCACTGTCAGATTTCCACCCAACAGACGCCCTGTTGCTTTGCCAGCTGTGATTGTTTGTGTGCGCCAGCGACGTTGAACCAAGCGATCCTCGGTTCCTATGGGGTTCACATAGGTTGGCGTGCCACCCTCCATCGCAACCTGACGGAAGCTCGAAACCGATTCCTTGCCCCATGCACTTGCGCCATTAGGGCCGTGGAGCGAAACGAAACCCGCTTTGGCTTGGATCGCCAGATGAAGTGCTGTTATATCGCTAAAGCCTAAAAGCAGCTTGGGATTGGCCTTAATCCTCGCCCAATCAAGATAGGGCAGCAACCGGGCACAGCCCCACCCTCCCCGTATTGCGAAGATCGCTTTGACTTGTGGGTCAGCAAACATCGCATTGACGTCCGCCGCGCGCTCTTCATCAGTGCCCGAAAGATAACCGCTGCGACCCAGCACATGCTTCCCGCGCTTGGGCACCAACCCAAGCGCTCGCACGACCTCTTCTACCAACTGCAGAGCAAAAGGATCGTCAGTGGCGGACGCGGGCTCGATCAAGCCAATTGTATCTCCGGGCTTGATCCGAGGGGGCAGCTTGACGCCTGCCTTCGCTTGCCCAAAGGCAGGAAAAGCCAAAGGCTGGGAAGCGAGAATCGCCCCCAGACCCAGCATCAAGTCTCTGCGCGAAGGGATCAGAACTTCACCTCTACGGCCACAGTGAAGGACCGACCACGAGGATCAGCGACACGCGGATCCCATGATCCACCTGCCCCTGAGTCACTGTCATAGGTGATCACGAAGGGCGGATCAGTGTTGAAGATGTTCCGCACGCCGCCCGTAATAGTGAAGCGGTCTGCGATCTTCTGAGAGATTGTCATATTGTAGATCGTATAAGCCTTCACCCGTTCGTTATAGTCAGGACGGGTCAAAGCAGCCGCTGGGCGGGTGTTATTCTTGTACCCGTTCCTGAAGATCTGCGAGAAGGTAAGCCCGAAATCGCCTTTGTTATAGCTGACAAAGGCATTATGTTTCCATTTCAGACCAACGTCACCAACCAGCGCGAAGATGCCGACCAAGTCGGTATATGGCAAGCTTGGCAAGAGCTTCTCGCGCTTGTCGAGCAGGTATGTACCGTCCAATCCAACCCGAATTTCGCCATCAAGAGCATCAAAGCCAGCCCGTGCGCTGACTTCCAGACCTTCTGTCCGCCGTGAACCGAAGTTGCCGGTCCGCAAATCAAGACCTGTAATGATGCCATTCACCCTTAAGATGCGATCCCCAAAGGCGTTGATGTTCTGGAACAGTTGTGGAGTTGTAAGGGTGCCAATGGTGTTATCGACGGCAATATTCCAGTAGTCGAGAGATAAGCTAATCCGGCGTGTTGGTTGCAGCACAACCCCTACGCTAAACTGCTCAGACGTTTCGGGGCCAAGCTCCAGATTGCCTCCATTGAGAGTGTCTGGCGTGATAGCATTACATCCCGGCACTGTGGTGCTCACAACGCCCGATGGACAGGTCGTGGGGTCAACCAGAGCATTGCCTGGGCTTGGGAGTACGAACTGACCGTTGAAAATCTGATTGAAAGTCGGCACCCGGAAGCCGGTGTTGTAAGAAGCCCGGAAGAGCAACCAATCGGTTGGAGTATATTTTGCAGTGACCTTTGGATTTACGGTTGAACCGAAACCCGAATAATCATCGATCCGTACGGCTGCTGTCAGCTCAAACCCCTCAAAGATGGGGAACAAAATTTCAGCATAGGCCGCTTTCACATTACGGCTCACTTTCGGTGAGCTGAACGCATTATCGAACGGCGCGTTGAAGATAGAAACCGATGCCAAAGCGCCCGGTGCGCCAGGATCAAATTGATATGTTTCTTTGCGATAATCGACGCCAATTGCCGCACGCACTTCTCCACCTGGCAGGTCAAACAAGCCACCGGAAACTGAGGCATCAAATTGTGTAACTTTGTACACGCCCCCTGCCAGAACGGCCCCTTCAGCAGAAACGGCTTTCAAACCGGCAATGGCCTCAGGTGATTGCGCGACTGAGAATGGATTCAATATCCCGCTGTTGAACAGACCAACGATACCTGGCGCAGTAGCACCAGGCGCAGTTGGCGCGCGGCCGTCAGCTTGACCGATACGGGGAGCCGGCTGACCTGCTACCGTCGCGTTGGTGGTTTGAGTGCTGTTTGTGAACACGCCTGTGTAATGGTAGCCGGAACCAAGAGTTGTGTTTGACTTACTCCGCGCGAAGGAGCCGCCAGCCTGATAATCCCAGCCTGCAAACAATGGCCCTTCAATACCTAAAGTCGCTCGAAGCGTTTTGGTGTCAGTTACAAGTGAACGCTCTCCGCACGCGATGCAGCGGAAACGATAGGTAATGGGCTTGCCATAGTTGGCTGCAACAGCAGGCAAGACTGAAACGATGGAGTTATAAACCGCGTTGTAGGTTGGCGCTGTCAACGCGTTCAACGGATAAGCGATGGGGAGCGTTGTATTGTTCCCGCTATATTGGTTGTTCGAAAATGCCTTTCTGGCCGTCGCATCTGAACCGGTAACTTCGGCAAAGACTTGATGGTCTCCAGAAATCCTCGCTGTGGCTCTCGCATAATAGGTCAAAGTTTCAAGCGGCTGCTGAAGCGTAGCGGCACTTGACGTATCCCAAGAGCAAGCGAGCGCTGCGGTTGGCAGCCCCCAGAGTTGCGAGTCATAGTTCAGCCCATTGGCCACAGATGAGCAACCTGCCCCGCCCGGCAATCGCAGTGGGTTCACACCATCCACAGCCGCGGTAGTAGTGCCCGGAATGAAGAAGCCCGGATTGGTTGCAAGCGAAGTCGCCGTTCCGGGACGTCCGCCAAGAAGGGTCCCAGTTTGGGTAATCCCAACCACGCCGGTCGTTGGGTTTTGCGAAATCGCAGTGGCAATCGGCGTGCCGCGTGTATCGATCGACAAACCCCGGTTCGGCTGATTACCGTTCACAAAATCACGATTGCGGCCAAACAGGATGCCGTTCCAGCTTTTGCTGACCGCGCCCATGATATTGAAGCCTTGCTCGTCGAGCTTGCCATAGCCGACGGTGCCAGACAGGCGGTAAATTGGTGCGTCACCTGCTTGGGTATAATCCACAAATCCGTTCAGGGTCACGCCCGTGAAATTCTGCTTGGTGATGAAGTTGATCACGCCGCCAATCGCATCCGTGCCATAAATGGCGGATGCACCATCTTTCAAAACTTCAACCCGTTCCAGCGCAGCGAACGGAATTTGATTAACGTCAACGGCCGATCCCCCTTGGCCATGCGAAGAGACACGGCGGCCATTTAGCAACACCAACGTGGCTGATGCGCCTTGCCCACGCAGATTGGCCGCTGAAAGGCCATTCTTGCCGCGTGAGTCCGCACCCACAACGTCGGAATTGGATGCCAGATTGTCATTCCCTGAGCCATTTGTCGAAAGGAAGCTGATGAACTGTTCTGGGTTGCTGATCCCTTCCCGAGAAAGCTCCTGGGTCGTGATGATGGAGAGAGGCAACGATGTATCGTTGATGTCACGCTTGATACGAGAGCCCGTAACGATAATCGTGGTAGACTCAGCTTCGGCTTCTGAAGGACTTGATGGTGGCGGCGCATCCTGTGCCATGACAGGTGTCGTTGCCAATGCGGTAAAGGCCAACAAAGTGGCGGTGCGTGTAAGCTTCATAACTAGGCTCCCCAAACGATCCTTCCGGTCCCATCCGGACTCGACTTATGGGGAGACGCTAGCGTCATGACAAAAGAGTTACAAACGATTGTCTGGACAACTCAAGATTTTGAAGCGGCGTTGCAAATCGGCAACAGATTGGACCTGTTGGTTCAGAGCCGCCCAGCCAGTTCAAAGCTGAGGCCAGCCTGCGACTCCCGGAAATTCGCGCTTAGCAAAGCCACTCGATCAGCCTCTTGCTGCGGTTTGATGATCAGCCTGCTGCTATATTGACCGTCGGGCATGAAGCGGAGCGAGAGTTTCTCAAATCCGGATTGGCTGCTCAGTTGAAGCGCGATGGCTGCGCCGTCGCAGCGCAACGTGCCGAGCATGGTTTGCCCCAGCGAAACAGGCCCAAGCTTTGGCACGAGATTAACTTTCACTTGCCCCGATGCCTCTGCGCAGTTCCCGCCTTGTGACCGCAAAGCAACGTTGCGGAGCTCCAAACTATCAAGTGGTAGCGGCGCAAAGGCTCCGGGGGTCGATAAGCTTGCTTCTAACCCTTCAATGCCTTGGCCATTTAAGCCTGCGTAGACGACGGCTGTCGTGCGTTCGCCAGCAATAGAGGTGAGGCCAATCGCTGCTCTCCCTTGGAACAATTGTGCTGGCCGAAAGCGCGTATCGAAACTGCCAACGGAGATGCCGTCCAACGTCGCGTCGACCAACCTCCCCGACCAGATACTGCCTTGGATGGCCCGCGCGGTCAGGGGCAAATCACCTGCCATGGCAAGGGCCACGCGCAACGGAAAAATAGCAATCAGCGTCAAGAAGAAGCCTAACACCCCAAGGATGATCATGGCCTTCCGGTTCATCGCTTTTGCGCCTTGATCGTCATGTCGACGGCGATGGTTGCATCGGGATTGGCACGGATCGAGGCCTGCTGCACGAACAGACCTTGCGCTTCAAGCTTACTCACCCAAGCAAAGAAGGCGGCGCTTTTGGCGGCAGCCAAGCTGATCAACAAACCGTCATCCACCGTTGGCTCTGACCTTGTCAGTGAAAAACCGGCTTCGGCCGCAGACTGGGCAATCACGGTTTGAAGCGGAGCGGCCAAAGGTTGCGGCGGCGTCTGCTCAAGCTTTTTCACGATAGCCGCTTTCGCGTTAACCCGACCCAGAGCTTCCACGGCCGTGTCATGTCGCACTTTTGCACCAACTAAAGCGTTCCAGAAAGGCACCGCCACCGCATACCAAAGCAGTACAGGGATCAGCAGCGCCAACATCACCCCAAGCAGACTTCGCTCTCGCGGTGAACGCGCAACCCACCAGCTCTTCATAGTGTCGATCATAGCCCCGAAATCCTAAGCTCTGTAACCGGCTGCGATTGCGCTGGGTTCAATGGCCCCATCGAAACGGTGAGCCCGACCGCCTGTATGCGCGCCGCCAATTGCTGAATATCTTCGGCCTTTGTCGCTTTGACCTGCAATACCATTTGCCCATCGAACAGAAATTGAAGCGATTGAGCCTCTACGCCTGTCGTCTGCTGCATCGCAGCGAACACCGCTTGAGAGGTTTTGCCGAATCCTGCCCCGCCGCCGCGCATTGCCGTGAGCTTTGCATCAAGCGCAGGAATGGCTTGTTCAGCGCTCCCCTGCCCGCCAATCGCGGCAAGTGCGCGGGAGGCAGCGGTCTCTTCAGCTATGGCCGCAGAGCTGTTCAATCGGATCAGCTGTACAGTGGGAATGGCCAAAGCGATAAGTCCAGCGGCCAAAGCGAGCCACAGAGCAAGCCGCTTTTGCGCTGCGCTGATCAATGCTGGCGGACGCGGTGAGAAATCGCCTTGAAGCAAATCCAGCTTTGGCTCAGCAGTTAGCTTCACCAACTGGTCTTCGACCAATTCAGGTGAAAGCACCTCAAAATCGGCACCGGGAATGAGTTGAGAAAGAAGTGCCTCATCTGCAAAGACCAACATATCTTCGCTAGATGCCAAAACGCCGTCGGACCAAGGCACCATCGATGGATTGGCCGTCCCCGCCAATAACATTTGCGGCGGAATGATGCCGTCGGCTTGATAGGTTTCTTTCCAGCTTTGCACATCAGCTTGGCTGACCGTTCCAGCCCATTCTCCATCATCGGAGATAGCAACGTGCAGATCAGCAGGTTCAATCAGACTATCGCCCGCGAGCTGCAAACGCGCAGCCGCACGCGCTTGGGCAGGCGCAAGCGCCGCAAATTCGACCTTGGTTAGAACCACGTCGGCAGCGGGAGCCAAGAAGATTCGCTCTTCCCCCTCAATGGCTTCTGGCGTTTGATCAAAGCCGCCGTCATCCACAACAACGCCATCTTCGAGCCGAAGCCACTGCTGCTTATCAGCAATGATGAGGAGCGCCTTGTTCATTCTTCGCCTCCAAAGCGGCGCTGAACGATCTTCGCGGGCGGCTTATCATAATCAACCAAGGACCATTGCTGGTGCTCGGCACCTGCCAGGATGACATTCGTCTTTAATGTGAAAAAGCGCGTCTTCACTTGTGTTTGCTCCACGACTTCTGCGGGCGGGGTAAGTGCGTCCTTAGCTGCCCCTGCCCAAAAATTTTGACCCGATTCAAAGCCCCCTTGCGGCCGCAGTTCGATAAGCGACTTGGCCTGCTGAACGCTCAATTTCCCGGGGATCATCATCGCAATCAAAGGCGCTTGCACGGGCATCAACGTGTTGACGTTGATCGGCGACGCGCCGGCGATCGGTAGCGCGCATATCCAAGGCTGTATCAGATCAAATAATTCTTCATCCATTCCAAAGACGGATACAATCTCACCGGCATCGGCCATCAACTGATTTGGCGGACGAGAGCCATCTCCTCGACTAGCGTAGGCTGCATCTTCCCCGCCGCCGGGCAACGGCGCTTGATCACTGTCCAACCAGTCCGTCGTCGTGGCAGCCAGAACAGTCGCTTGATTAGCAGGGACGCCCAAGATCGTAAGCAATGTTCCAAATTGCAGCATTGCGGTTGGGTTTGCGGTTAGGCCTTGTCCTGCATTGCCTTTCACGAGGCTATTCAAATTGAAGCAATTCCCGCCATCCCCCAATCGGATCGAAGCTGTGCCGCCATCGATGGGAAAAGGCAGATCGCGCCCCAACCAATCACCATCCAAGGTCGTCTTCGCTGAATTGGAAGACATGAGTGTAGACAGCCGAGACTTGGCGACTTCTTCTGCAGCAAGCCCATAAGCTCTGGCTTGGGAAAGCGCCGTCAAATTGATCGTTGACCGTGTGGACAGCGACGTGCGCTCCAGCAAAGATGCGGCCAATGCACCAATGATGGCGACAAGGATCAATACGGTCAGGAGCGCAACGCCCTTCTCTGTGGGTTTGGGCGCAATCACAAGGCTGGGCCCGCCATAGCGGTAATGGTGATCGGTGGGCTGGTCTTGGTGTCAACGACCAACTCGACCGCGCTTGGCAAAGCGGCCGGCTCAGGCTCTACCCAGTCAGACCGCCAAGCGCCTTTACTCCGGAAACGGACTTCTACCTTTTCAACGTCTCTGATCATGGGCACGGCGATGAACTCGCCGCCAGCTTCGGTACCGGCGTGGATCCTTCTTACCAAAACCCCATCTGCAACGGCCCACGTGACGCGGTTCAATGGCCCCTGCCCTTTCTCCACTGATACCCGTCCGCCGCCCCGAATATAGGAGAAGAGCGAGTCAGCGCGTGCGCCTTCAAAGGCGCGTCCGCCGTCGACTGTGTTGGCTCGAGTTTGACGCGGCAAAGCCTGCGCCAAATCTTGTGTCAGAACGACGGAGAGATTTCTCAGCTGGGCTGTTTCTTTATCTTTACCGCCTGCGATCTGCTGCGCTCGGGTGGCATAGCTGAGCAAGGTCACACCCGCAGAGGCCAGCATGCCAAAGATCAACAAAACGATCATCAATTCGATGAGCGTGAAGCCCTGATCATTGCCCTGGCTCATGTTGATGCTCTCGCAAAGCTCAGGCGCCCCTGTGGTTTTCCAGATCGATCAACAACGACGACATCGATGCGGATCAAGCGACTATCTGCTGTCTTCTTCACATCGCGTTGCCACCGCATTGGGACGCCGCCATTGGAGATATTCCCAGTAGCCTTGCCAAGGGCGGGCGGTGCAGGATCGGTCATCCATTCGACAGCCAAATTTTGCGCGGTGATCTGGCCAATGGTGCGCGCCGCGATCTGCTGCTCGCTGGTTACTGAAATGCCAATGAGACGCACCAAGGCAAGCGCCGCCAGCCCGAACACGGCAAGCGCAACCATCATCTCAATCAGGGTGAAACCCCTTTGCTTGGGATGAAACTTAGCCAATGCGCAATTCCCCATCCGCTCCGACGGAAAGCGTTACTTGCGCCCCATCACGCGAGAAAGTGATCACTTCCGGATCGTCCGGAAGGCCAAGCGGATCAAACTCTATCGTCGCGGCGCTGGCCGCTGTGCCTTGCTGCCAAGCACCAGTCTTCAAAGGTTTTGAGGGGAGCTCCACCCATCCGCCCTTTGCGCGGTGAGCAAAGCGATAGCCCGCGGTTGACGTCTCCAACTGCGTTGCCCGCGCCGTCATAATGGCTTCATCGCGGACGGCCTGCGTTTTGGCTGCGAAGCGTTCCACCTCAGCCACCAGCGTCCCCCGAGGATCAGGAAGCGACAAAGCAACGGCCCCAGCCATCACGCCAATGATGGCAATGACCACCATCAGCTCAATCAGAGTGAAGCCGTTTCTGCGCTTAGCTGGAGCTGACAATATCGGCATTCTCGCCTTCTCCGCCTTCAATGCCGTCTGCCCCAAAGCTATAGACGTCAAAGGGCCCATTTCTGCCCGGCATGCGATATTGGTAAGGCCGCCCCCAAGGGTCCTGCGGTAGTTTCTTGATATAACCGCCGGGCTGATATCGTTCAGGCTGAGTAAGTGACGCGGGGGCCACCACCAAAGCCTGTAGACCTTCGGACGCTTGCGGATATGTGAAGGTGTTGAGCTTATAGAGCTCAATCGCTTGCTCAAGCACAGCAATGTCGGCCTTCGCTTTGCCGATCATTGCCTTGTCTTGGTTTGGCAAAACGTTGATCGCGACAATCGCCGCCAAGAGGCCCAAGATGACAATCACAACCATCAACTCGATCAGAGTAAAGCCCTTTTCCGATGGTTTGCGGTTTACTTTCCGTTTCATAATGCGGCCAAAGCCTCCAATTGCAAAATAGGCAGAAGGATTGCGAGCACGATCAGTGCCACGATCGCGCCCATGATAACGATGATCGCAGGCTCCAACAACGCCAGCGCCGTCGTTGTGAACTGATCAAATTCTTGCTCCATATAATCAGCTGCTTTTGACAGCATGATGTCCACTTGGCCGGATGCTTCGCCGGAGGCAGCCAAATAAACCAAAAGCGGCGGGAGGACGCCTGTCCGCTTCATTGCTGATGACAGGCTCGATCCGCCCCGAATGTCTTGAACCATTTGTTCGGTCGCATTTCGAAGCGCGCGATTGGCAACGGTTGGCACGGTGAGCGCCAAGCCTTCGTAAAGCGGCAATCGGCTAGAGACCATTGTGCTTAGGGTCCGTGCCATCCGCGCCGCGTGAAGATCGCGGATCATTCGACCAATGAAGAGCAGTTTGAGCAATCTTGTATCGAACCGCAACCGGATCGAAGGCGAGGCCAATGCTCTCGCCGAAATCGCAGCGAACGCGATGAGGAACAGCGCGATCGCCCACCACCAATTGGCAAGCAGATTGGATGTGCCCATCACGATGCGCGTGATCAGCGGCAGCGTCTGACCAACCGTATCAAATTGCTCAACCACCTTTGGGATCACAAAGATCATCAGTGCAGCAATCACAATCACAGCAACCAGCGCCAATATGATCGGATAAGCGAGAGCGGAAAGCACCCGGCTGCGCATCATGCTTTGCCGTTCAAGCAGAAAGGCCAATCGTTCCAACATGATCGGCAGCGATCCAGAATTCTCACCTGCGGATACCAAGGCCCTATACAGCGGCGAGAAGCTGCGCGGCTCTTGCGCCAAGGCATCGGCCAATCTGCGTCCCTCAAAGACTGCACCATGAACCGACGAGATGATGTTTCGCATCAACGGCTTTTCGGTCTGCATCGTCAGCGTCCGTAGCGCTTCTTCGAGCGGCGAAAGCGCAGCGAGCGTCGCCAATTGCCGTGTGAAGAGCGTGATCTGTTTCTGACTGGCACGTTTCCGAAAGCTGCCCAGCTGTCTCATTAAGGATGTTGGTGTCGCCGATTGATCAGCCAAAGGTTGCAGCTTGACCACAAACAGTTTTTTCGCGGCAAGCATTTCTTGCGCTTGTTCGGGGCTGGCTGCCGCGACCTTGCCTTTCCGCTCTGCACCGGACACGTCAATCGCAGCATAGCTGAAATCAGTCATCGATGGCGCCTTTGCGCAAGATGCGCATGGCTTCTTGCGGGCTGGTCTCTCCGTCGAGGACAAGCTTGCGGACAGCGCTGCTCAAATCGCCACCATTGGCAAAGCCGTGTCGCGCCATTGCTTCCTCTTCGGCCCCATTGTTGATGAGGGAGCGCAGTTCGTCATCCATGCGGATAATTTCAAACACACCGATCCGGCCTTGATAGCCGTCGTCGCTATCGCCGGGACCGTAAAGCACAGCGTCAGAAGGAATGCCCAAGGATGCAGCGACTGAACTGTTCTGCGGTAAAGCGACACGCTTTTCGGGGTTGAGACGCCGCACCAAGCGTTGGGCAACAACAGCGCGGATCGTGGAGGCCAAAAGAAATGGCTCGACCTTCATATCCCGCAACCGCGTGATCGCCCCAATCGCATCATTAGTATGGACCGTAGACAGCACCAAATGGCCGGTCAGCGAGGCTTGCACTGCAATTTCGGCCGTTTCCCGATCCCGGATTTCACCAACCATCACCACATCAGGGTCTTGGCGGAGAATAGCGCGGAGGCCCGTTGCGAAGGTCAGGCCAACCTTTGGGTTAACCTGTGTCTGCCCCACCCCGTCGACCGCATATTCGACCGGGTCTTCAACCGTCAGGATATTGCTCGCCCCATCATTGAGCAAGCGAAGTGCGGCATAGAGCGTTGTCGTTTTGCCGGAACCCGTAGGCCCCGTAACCAAGATGATGCCATTGGGTTCAGAGAGGGACGCCGAAAGCCCGCGATAGGTGCGCTCATCCATGCCAAGCGCGTCAAAGCCGATCCCGCTATTGGCTTTGTCGAGGATCCGCAGAACCACCCGCTCACCACCACGAGCCGGCAAGGTCGAGACCCGAACGTCAAGCTGCTTGCCACCAAGCGTCAAGCCAATGCGCCCATCCTGCGGAATGCGGCGCTCCGCAATATCAAGCCGCGCCATCACTTTAATGCGGCTGACGACGACGGGCGCGGCATGCGGCGGCATACGCAGAGTTTCTTTCAAAACGCCATCAATGCGCATCCGGAAAACAAGCGCCGTTTCATAAGGCTCGATATGAATGTCAGACACGCCGTGGCGCACCGCATCGGCAATCACCCCATTGATTAGCCGAATGGCAGGCGCATCATCATTGCTGTCGAGCAAATCTTCAGCCGTTGGTATGCCGGTTGCGATCGCGCCCAAATCATCATCAAGGCCCATTGACCCAACGGCAAGCGCCGCCGCTTCCCCATCCATGGCGTAAGTTGACGAAAGATGTCCATCAAAAGCCGCGCTATCGACCATTTGGACTGAAAAGGGCCGCTTTAGGAACCGCCGCAACTCTGCGATTGCAGTGGGCGAGGCCCCTGCCCGCATGGCAATGATTGGCCGCCCGTCTTCTTCCCCAATCGCGGCTAGGCCCATCTTTCTGGCAAAGCCATAGGGGATGGTGGGAAGTTCATCTTCGGTCATGGGGCTTTGGCAGGTTCAGGCTGTGGCTTCGGCGCATCATCGGTGCCTTGCACCGCGATGGGTGGTTCAGCGCCCATATATTCGCGCACAAGCTCATCAAGGCTAGGTTCTTCGTTCGGCCTTAGGATCAATTGCTGATCGCGGGCATAGCCATAGCGCTGTGCGGCGAGCTTGCGAGCATCGGCCGCTGATTTCAAAATCGTCGGGCGAATGAAGACCATCAGGTTTGTCTTTTCGCGAGATTTTGCACGAGACTTGAACAGCTCACCTATGACTGGAATGTCGCCCAGAAACGGCACCTTCTCGAAGCTCTTGCGTTCTTTGTCATCGAGCAATCCGCCAAGAGCGATGATCTGACCATCGTCAATCGTCACGGTCGTTTGAATTTCGCGCTTGTTGAGGATCAGGTCAGAGAAGTTATTCGAAACCGGGCCAGCAATGCTGCTGACCTCTTGACGGATGAACAATTTGATCGCGCCACCTTCGTTGATTTGTGGCTTCACTTCCAACTGAATACCGACATTCTGCCGCTGTACCGTGCGAAACGCATTGTCGAAGTCTTCGCCCAAGCGCTCGCCTGTCGTGACAGGGATTTCTTGCCCGACAAGCAGCTTCGCCTCTTGATTGTCCAAGGTCAGAATCGATGGCGTCGACAAGACGTTGGAGCGATTGTCTTGCTGCACAGCATTCAGGATTGCGCCCAGATAATTGCCATCGCCCAGGCTCACACCGAAACCTGCGGTGCCGCCATTGGCTGCGCTCACCGCGCTCAAAGCGTTGTTGATCAAAGCGTTACTATTGGTATTGCCACTGGTCGTCGTTGTCGTTGTGCCGTTGACGGTTGTGGTCGTTGTGGTTCCGCCGCTCAATTCATTGGCCAGCAGGCCGCCTGCGACTGATGTAATGCGAGGCTCTGTGTTGGAGTAAGTTGTTATGATGCCACCGGACTTTCCGCCTGCGATCAATTGAACCCCAAGCTTCTTCGCTGCAGTGTCAGAGATTTCGACGATAATCGCTTCAACCAAGACCTGATCGCGGCGCGTGTCCAATTGCCTGACCACTTCGCCAAGCGTCCGCTGCATTTCAGCAGGAGCGGAAATGATTATAGCATTTGCGCCCTCGTAACGCGCGATGACAGGCGCTGCTCGTCCCGAAGAGACTGAAGCCGTTTGCGTCCCAACGACTGGCGCAGCAGCAGCCACCGCTGGAGCTGGCCCACCACTGCTACTCGGCGCAACAGAAGCCACTTGTTGCCCGACCAATTGTTGGAGGACTGGCAAGAGCTTTTCCGCATCGGCATGTTGGAGCCAAACCACCCGGATTTCAGTGCCACTTTCAGCCCGCTTATCAAGGTCGCGCGCAATGGCAGAAAAACGAGAGACTGTGCCTCGATCGCCGCGCAAAGCGATAGAATTGCTACTGTCGACGGCAACAACTGAAATGGCCGTTGTTCCAGATTGAGCGCCGCCCGTTGCCAATTGTTGAAGCGAGGTTGCGATCTCTCGCGCGCCTGCATTTCTAAGCGCGATCAGTTCGGTCGCAGCGCCATCTGTATCGATCCTGCTCAGTAACGCCCGAATGCGACGGACATTATCTGCATAGTCGGCAACGACCAAGCTATTGCCGGAACGGTTGGCGGTCACTGACCCTTCACGGCTGACCAGAGGACGCAGCGTTTCAACAGCAGATGAGGCTTCGATTGAGCGCAGCCGGAACACTTCCGTTACAAACTGGTTGCGAGAAGCCCCCGCGCTGCCAATCCGCCCAGGCTGAGCCGCCGCTGTATCAGAAGCCTGAATGCGAAAGCCTCCGCCAGAGGTCGGTACAGCAATGAAGCCATTGGCACGAAGGGTTGAAAGGAACAGTTCAAAATATTCTGAGCGAGAGAGCGGTCGATCCGTAACGACCGAGATTTTACCCTGCACTTTGCTATCAACCACAAAGTTGCGGCCCGTCACGCGTGCTGCATCTTGAATGAAGGCCCGGACGTCTGCATCGCGCAGGTTCAGCGTGTATTGCGCAGCGCTTGGCTGAGCCATCACAAGCAATGCCGCAGCTGTGATCCCCGAAACCGACTTTGAGAATTTAGACATATTCATGGAGCAATCTTTGCATTGATGGGGATGCGGCGTCCACCGCGTTCGACGTCTACCGAGATGGAAGGGCTACCTGATCCGATGACATTCATCGCCGTGGGGTCACTGACGGGCACACCATTGACGGCAACAATCACATCGCCATTTTCGAAACCGGCAGAGCGAAAGCGAGAGCCATCTCCCTTTGGCGCAACCGCTAAACCTGAAACTTTTCCATCCGCCATCTGCGGCGTGATCGCAACCGCATCTTGAAACGCGCTGGTTGGAGGTGATGGTGCTGCTGCTTGAACAGCCGAAGTTCCTGAGGGTGGCACTGCGCCGCTTTGATCGAGGAATACTTGTTCAGCTTTGCCTTGCCGTTCGAGGATGATGTGATCAAATGCGACTTGCTTCAGAAGCACGCCCGGCATGACCTCATCGCCCACGGCAAAGCTGGATTGAACACCATCTGGCGTCGCAATGATCGCAGAGCCTCGACCGCTGGCGGAATCGACCCTCACCCCAAAAAGCTTCACCGCAAGCGACGTCACTGCGACAGCATCTTGCGGCGCTTGAAGCCGGAAGAAGGGATCAAACCCTGCGAGCCGGTCTTGCGGCAAACTCCTGTTGCTGACGATCGCAGGCTTCCAATCGCCCACCGGACCAATTGGCGCGAACAGCACCCAGAATAAGCGTGCGGCAAGGCCAACGCACAGCAAAAGAAGCGCACCGATCAACACCGTCGGGACCAGCGCCAAGCCAGTCTTGGAAGTGCGCTTCATTAATTGCATTCTTGACCTGTCTGAATCCTGCTTACTCTGCGTTCTGGACCAGCATAGGTGACAGATTGCAACTGCTTTGCAAAGCTGCGCGGCTCAAAACTTGAAGTTCACCCCGAGTTCGACGCTGGTCCCCAACTTGTAAAGGTTGGAGAATACAACATTGTCTCCAGAGCGCTGAAACTCTTGATATTTGGTTCCAGTCAAGTTCCGCGCTTCAAAGCTGATTTCAGCTTCAACGCCGGCAATCTTGACACCCTCGCGCGCCACAAAGTCGAGCCTGATACCGGGCTTTTCCTTGATGTCTGGCTGCAGCGCGGCACCACGACTGGTCACGCGATCGCTGGCATAGGTGAGCAGGATCGTCTGTTGCGACAGTTTATCCTTATCCTCCAAGCCGAGCTGAAGGTTTACGAGATGGTCGGATTGACCAGTTAGTGGAGATCCATCACGGAAGTAGTCCAATGCACGCGTAGAAGACTGGGCAAATACCGCCACTTGATCATCTGCACCGACTTTGATCTTCGACTTTGTGTAAGTGTAGTTCACAATCGCGACGATCCGGCGCGAAGCCAAGAATTTGGCATCGGTGATGTCTTCAAGGTCAAAATATTTCTGAACTTCAAACTCACCACCATAAAGCGTGGCCGTTGGCGCGTTCGCAAAGCTGGTGATGGCGGTGTTGCCATCCAGGGATACGAATGCCTCAATTGGACGATCAATTTTCTTATAGAAGCCAGCAAGCGACAAACGCTGCTCACGTGCGAAATACCATTCGTAACGAACTTCAGCATTTTGCAAGGTGCTATCGGTCAACGAGGGGTTGCCGTTGAACAGCCGGTTTGAATCTGGATCAAAGTAGCGCTGAAAGATCAACTCACGGAACTGTGGCCGCGCAATTGTCTTTGATGCATTGAGACGAAGCTGCATTTCAGGCGTAATTTGATAAGTCAAAGTTGCAGCTGGCAACCAATAGTCATTGTCGATCACGGTACCGGCTAGCGAAGCCGTAGGGACGCGGAACACTTGGACTGGGCTAACTGTCTGTTTCGCTGTTTCGTAGCGGACACCGGCGTTAAGCGAGAGCTTTGGCGTAATTTCCCATTGAAATTGACCATAGCCGGCATGATTGCGCAGTGTTGCCAAGAACAATGGATTTGCTTCGTTTGAATCGATCAATCCAATGCCAAAGGTTTGCGCAACATTTGGGCCGAGCAGCAAATCCGGACGCAACAGCGCAACACCCATCGGAAGTGTGTTGGGCGCCGACACAATGAACTCACGACGTTCAGTGCGACGTTCAACGTCCACAAACGCATAGCCGGCTGTCACGCGAAGTTGCGGCGTCACACGATAGCCCAAATCGACGCTCGAGGACCAAAGATCTTCTTCTAGATTTGAGAAGTTGATGCGGCCGTCGCCTTGCTGACCATTGTTCAAGCGGTTGATGTAGAAGGCACCAAAGGGATCAGTTGCAATATTACTTTTGAAATATTCAAAGCCATATTCCATAGGCGCTTCACGCCGCGCATTGGCATAACCGCCGCGCACATCGAGCGTCACATTGTCGCCGAGCTTAAACTCTGCCGTAAGATGGGAATCGAGCAATTGGCGCTCAAACCATGCTGTGTTTTGCTGCAAGAAGGTCGCTGTCGGAGAAGCACTTTGCTTTGTGCCTTCACCAAGACGCGCTTGTTTCAACGTATCTCGGATCATCAAGCTGGTGAGGCGGATTTTGTTCCGATCAAACTCAAAGCCCAACCCGAACAAGCCATTCAAAACGATCCGGTTGTCCGTAATAACACGGCGGAAATCATTTTCTTTTTGGGACAGATCCGCGGTTGCGGGAGATTGTTGGATTGTATCCCTTGTGCGCCACTTATTGCTATATCCCAATGTTGCGATGACACCCATTGTGGCGTCACCCACTGGCCAGGATGCACCACCCGACAAGCTAAGCGACCCGTTGGCGGGCATATTCTCATTCTTCTGAGCGACGGAATTGCGACCGTTGAAAAGCTGCGCCACGATTGCAGACGTATTGGTGTTGCCTTCACTGATCCGGTTGCCACTGTTCAAAAAGGCCTGCAGCGCTGGCGGATTGTCACGATTATTATTGGTGAAGCCCGTCCAATCGATCGAGCTGCCATAGTAGGTATAACCCAACTGGTTGGTCGTTTCGCTGTCACCACTTCCCGACATGCTGAAAGACAAGAAATTCTCTTGAGGGATGGATTTGGTCGTCAGGTTGATCACGCCACCGCCAAATTCACCGGGGAAGTTCGCGGAATAGCTCTTCTGGACCAAGGAAGAAGCGACAATATTCGTCGGAAATAGATCCAACGGAACAACGCGCTTCAAAGGCTCAGGGCTTGAAAGGGGAGAACCGTTCAACAAGGCGAGTGAGTAACGATCACCGAGACCGCGGACATAGACAAAGCCACTGCCAACGACGCTCAAGCCTGTAACCCGGCTCAAAGCACCAGCGATATCGCCTTCACCTGTCCGTGCGATGTCTGCAGTCGACAAGACCGAGACGACCTCGGATGCTGAACGCGAAATATTGGCCTGACGACGACCCGTCACAACGATTTCACCACCTGGAACCGATACCTCTGGCGGAGCCTCTTCAGGGGGCGTAGCGTTAGGATCGACTGGCTCAGCTTCAGCTGCAGGAGCGTCAGCGGGCGGCGCTTCTGCAGGCGTTTCCGCTGGAGCAGTTTGCGCAAAAGCCGCAGCAGGCGTCACAAGCGCCGTGCTGAACAGCAAAAGATGGGACAGCCCAAATGGCTTAGTCATTGTTTACCCCTTGATATAGGCAGAAAAGGGCGGGGAGCAGCTTGTCGGCCACACCCCGCCCTTTCAAACGTTGTGTGGCTTAGATCGTTGGGATCGACGAGCAGAGGCCGGTATTGCCAGTGCCAAAGCTGACCGTGCCGCTGTTGCAAGTCCAACCTTGGTACCAAGTATCTGCCGCGTCACGAACCGCGCCGATGTATGTCGTAGCATCAAAGAAGCTGTTCACTGTGCTTGCGTTAAACGCGGCAATCGCAGCTTCAGTTGCGCCGTTGATGAACGTGCTGGTGAGTGATGGCGTCAGTGTAGCGCTGTTGTTATTTGCGCCAGCTCCGAAGATCGCGGAAACTTCTGCAGCTGTCACACCGTTTGAGCCAACAAAAGGCGTAGCAGAGCATTGCGCTTGAACCGAACGGATGAACGGAGCACCAACTTCATCAATCGCAGCGTTGACAGTTGCGGATGCGGTTTGTGGACGGCTGATGCGCAAGCAAGATGTGTTCGGGCTAACGATGACCCCGTTCATAAGGCTATAGTCAGTGCCACCGCGCAGCAGGATCGACGCTTGGTTGCTGATGTTGTTACGCTGAATGAAGGTGAAATTCGCCATACGCGTGTTCTGACGAGGATTGTCACCGTCAACTGCGTTGTCCGTATCCGCTTCGATCATCGAGTCACCGGCACCTTGCCGTTGGACCGCAATCACATATTGGAAGTTGGCTTTAATGCCGACGTCTGTGTCGATGCCATCGTCATCTGCACCATCAACGATCAGATATTTGGCATTGACCAAGCCACCGAAAAACTCGGCGCCATCATCTGAGCTGTTGTGAAGCTGGATGTTATTCAAAACAGTTGCACTGCCGGTACCACCGGTTGTCAACGCTTGAAGCTCAGATGCACCTGACAAAACGAAGCCTGAGTAACGGATTTGCACGAAGCTCATCCGACCGCTGTTGTCAGCTGGCGTCGCGCCGCCATAGCGTGCTGGATCGACTGCACCTTCAACTTGCCGTTCACAAGCGGTTGTGCCGGGCGCGGCAGCGGTTGCCAAACAGTCAGTGACTGGAGCGCGGCCGGAAAGCACAACACCGCCCCACTGACCGATTGAGCTGTCGCCGTTCAAGCCCAAGACATTGTCCCGGCTGGTGAATACGATTGGACGTGCTGCAGTGCCGGTTGCAGTGATGCGGTTGCCGCGATTGATGTGAAGCCATGAAACGCCGGTGCCACCGAAGATGACTACGCCTGGCTCGATCGTCAAATTGACGTCAGCTGCATCGGTCGTTTCCTCGGTTGGGCCTTGGTCCGTACCAACGTCAACGCGACCACCAAGACGATACAGCAAGCCTGCAACGCGCGGCAAAGTAACGTTTGCGTTAATCTGAGCTGGCAAGGTGCAAACGCGATATGTGCCGGTTGGGCCTGTGATCGTGCCTGAGTCAGTCAAACCCTGTGGATCACCGATGGTTGGGCAACCTGTTGCTGGCGTTACCAACGTCGATGTTGGTGGAGGAGGTGTCACTGGGGGAGGAGGGGTGATATTGTTAATCGTAACGTTGCCGCCAGTACCTGGCGACGCAATATCGTCTGCGCCGCAGCCGCCGAGAGCCAATCCGGCTGTGCCAAGCAAAAGGGCCGTCATCATTTGTTTGTGATTACGCATATCTGTTTTCCATTCCCATGGGGTGTTGATCAGTGGGAGCGAGACGCAAGCTTGATGTCGAATCAAACTCGCCCGTTCCGCTCGACGCGACCCCGCTACGGGTTGGATGTGACAGACAGATGATAAGTTTGTTACGTTTGTGTTACATTGCCGATGACAGGTACAAGCAGCACCGGCGAAGCACCGGATAAATTTGTCCGGACATATTTTCATTCTCGGATTGTTGGTCTAGCCTTTGTCCTGATGAAGATACGCTCTGCCTTTGCGGTTACCGCGCTTTTTGTTTTGCCAGCCCATGTGGCGCTGGCCAAAAGTCCCCGAGTGACGGATGACATGATCTTCACCAATGAGGAGCAAGTCTATTTTGCCAAAGAAGAAAGGCGCCCCGCGCCGCCATTTATAGCGGTCAAAGTCGCGACAAATATGCAGGACCGTAGCTACATGGTGACTGGTATTGATCCCTTCGGAAAAGATATGCCTTTGCCGTCTGACGTCATCCGATCGATTGGTAGTCCCAAGAAACTCAGCCGCGCCAAGTCGATCAGCTTTGATGTTGCAGGGCAAGCACTTGAGCTTCGTCGCGCGCGACCCGTGACTTGCTGGGCTGCCATAAAAAAGTCGAGCCAAACGCCTGAGGGCAAAGACGATTGGTTCTTTGCCCGTGACGTCAAACTTCACGACCAAGGCGGGCGAGCGAAGGTCGGGGATGAAGCGGCCAATGCCCCTCCTCTTATCCTTCGCATGCGCAACGTCAGCTGGGCTGGCGGGAGCACGAACCGCCCCAGCTTGGTTCTTTATGTGCATAAGCCTGACAACCCTGATCGCGCGGAATCTTATGCGTGGACAGATCCAAATGCAGTTCGCATCGGGATTAATTTGCGATGGATGCAGGCCAGTTGCACTATCGATGGCATGGAAAAGCCCGCCAAAAGTACCCCTCAGACGATCAACAGGTAGGAGAGAGACATGACCCGATTCTTATCACTCACATTGATGCTGCTTGCGACAACAACCGCCGCGCAGGCCAAAATGCTGGACCCGGCTAAGCCTGAAGATGCAACTGAGATATCGAAGCGCGTCCAGTGCGGTGAAGCTGATGGACAGCCCGCCGTCTATCATTGGGCAGGTAATGTCTATTCCCGCGTGCAGGGCGAACCAGACCGCTTATTGTTCAAGGGCGAAGGGATGAATATCCGCACCTGCGTCACGGTCAATGATCCAAAGCGCGGCAAAGGGTGGCGCATGGTGAGCAAAGAGATCATGCTCTATCTTGATCCGAAGACCGGGGAAGTGATGCGCAAATGGTCAAACCCCTGGACCGGCGAGACTGTTGATGTCTTTCAAATTGCCAACGATCCGGTCAATCAACGGGCGCAATTTCCCTACGCGGCAGATGGCACTCCGTTCAAATCATCGGCGCGCCGGGAAGGCCGCTGGTTCTTCCAACCCTTTGAAGTGCCTCTCTTTTACACCAATGTTCTGGGTGGGGAATATCAAGATTATGTCGGTGGCAAATATCATGCGATGGAGATTTTCGACTTCGCTTATGATGCTGAGGAAATGCTGAATCTCAAGAATAAGACAGCATATCCTATCGTTTCCTGGGTCCGCATTTCAGATTGGATGCCATGGATGAAGATGCGCGGTCGCCAAGGACAAATGGTGTTTAACGCGATGGGCAATAAGCTCAAAAGCTTCGATGAATTGCCCAAAGTGTTGAAGGACGAAGTCGCGCTCAACTATCCCGGCTATACCACGCCTCCCCCGATTGATGATCCACGTCCGAATGCAACCACATGGACGGAGTATAAAAAGCTGGTCGACGAACAGCGGGCGAAGTCAGGCGAGAAGCCCAAGTCTGGTCATTGAGACGTTACTGCCTGATCCATCAAAACTGACATCCAGTTATCAAAAGGGAAAAGATATGCCTGCCTATATGATTGTGACTGCAAAGATCAGTGATCGAGACGCGTTTATCGCTGGTTATGGTGCTGCGGCGGGCAAGCTGGTTGAGCAGTTTGGCGGCAAATATGTTTTGCGTGGGCCGGGGGCTCAATTGCTTGAAGGTGGTTTTGGCGATGGGGCGTCCATGGTGATTTCTGAATGGCCATCGAAGGAAGCTGCCCTCAGCTTTTGGAACTCCCCTGAATATGAAGAAGCGAAGAAATTGAGAGCGGGCGCCGCGGACGTGCAAGTCCTTTTGATCGAAGCGCCAACCATCAACGGAGGCCAATGATATGAGCGGAACCTATGCCGTTATTGCTTGGGATGCGCCTGGCAGCGGGGCGTTGCGCGATACTACGCGAGACGCTCACTTTGCTCATTTTGAGAAGAATATTGATAAGTTCTTGATCGCGGGACCGCTTAAGAATGCAGACGGAAGCTTCGCAGGTTCGCTGGTTGTGGTGAAGGCCGGTTCGGAGGCAGAAGCCGAAGAGATACTCAGGTCCGATCCTTACTATATCGCAGGCGTTTGGGATCGTTGGGAGATTAAGGCCTTCACGCCAGCTGCCGGTGATTGGATTGGGGGCAAGATTTGGTGACACGCTTCTCTGCTGCGGTGCTTGCCACTCTTGGAAGCCCTGCGGCGGCTCAAAGCGTTCAACCCTGGACTGAGGCCGTCGTCAGCGTTGAAAATATCGCGACATCGAGCCGCCTCTTCCGCGACGTAGGCGGGTGGAAAGTCACTCATAAGGGCAAAGTCGATCCGTCTGAAATTGCTTACTGGAACTTGCCTGAAGGCACCAAAGCAAGTTTCGAACGGCTTTGCGCGCCGCAGACGAGCTCGGGCTGCATCCGCTTCATTCGATTTGCTGATGTGCCTCAGAGACCGATCCGCCAAGCCAAGCGCGCTTGGGATCCGGGCGGCATATTCTCAATCATGGTGCGGTCAGACAATGTCCCTGCCCTGTTTGATGCGGCCATCGCGTTGGGGTGGTGGGCAGAAAGCGAGCCCATTCGCTTCACCTTTGGGGCCTCTGATTTGCGCAATGTGGTGCTGACGGGCCCGCATGGGATCAACTTGGCCGTCTATCAACGGGTCAGCCCACCCTTCACCGCTTTCCCGGTTGGCCGGATCAGCCAAGCATTT